>NZ_JBHUJX010000038.1:0-1647 GCF_042683745.1 Bacillus sp. CGMCC 1.16607 | reverse complement strand
AAACTAATAAGTGGGAATGGTGAATTAACCTGTCGATGACAGCCTCAGTTAAAATCGGATCACCAAAAACATGATTCCAATGTCCAAATTGCAGATTTGTAGTAACGATTAAACTTCTAGCTTCATAACACATAGATATAACCTGGAATAATAGTTCAGCTCCTTGTTTATGTAAAGGAATGTAGCCCAATTCATCTAAAATCAATAAATCTAGCTTTTCTATTTGTTTAAAGAATCTCCCTAATATTCCTTTCTCATTTGCCTCTAAGAGGGTATTTACCAGTCCTGCTGCTGTATAAAACTTAACTTTTTTACCTTCATTTTGGATAAGATTTAAGGCAATAAGTGTTGATAAATAAGTTTTTCCAGCACCTACGCCACCATAAAAAATCATATTTTCTTGATTGTGTTGAAATTCTCCACTGATTACATAATCTCTAGAAAGTCCAGGAGCCATCTGAATTTCTTTCCAATCAAATGGCTTTCCTGATACTTTTGGTAATGTAGCTTGGCTTAAAAGAAGATTAACTTTGCGTTCCTCTCTTTGAATAATTTCATTCTTAAAAAGCTTTAGTAAGTATTCTTCATTTGTCTCTGCTTTTACTGATTGATAATTCTGGGGGATCCAGGTAAGCTTTAATCTTTTAGAGAATTCTACAATTTGAGCTTCCATTAATGATCACCTCCAGTTGATCCAAATAATTGATCATATTGCTTGAGTCCACGGACTGCATTTGGCATAATCGGTATATTTTCTTTAGGGTTTATAGAACTCCTTATCCCTCTACCATTAATCAACTGGTAGAACATTTGTTTAATAGAATCAATACTTGGATGTCCATGTTCCGATGCCATTATCAGTGCCCGTGTGGGCACCTGGAAGTCATGCTCTTTAAGTAACACTGATAGTAATTGAAGAGCAGCTTGCTTCTCCTGTATGGTACAATTCGATAAATAATCTTGCCATTCAGGTGGCAATTTTTCGTAGAACTCTGTATATTTAATGGCCATTGGTCTTTTGGCCATGAGAGTCAAATATGGTTGCCATTTCATTGATTTTTGACCTTTTCCATACAAGCGATCATGCTTAATAATCACATCATAATCTTCTGTTAAAATATCAATCTCTTTAAATGATATCTTGGCCAAAACCATTTGTTTGGCAAAACGTGGTGAAGTAGAATAAAGTTTATTTTCAATACGAATATAGCCATACTTATCAGCTTTTACTTGTTCATATCTTACGCATTCAAACTCTTTTGCTGGCAATTGATAAAACTTCTCCTGATCGCCCAAATATAATTCGGCAATAAGAGTTTCTTTTTGATAATGCGGTCTATTTCTATCTGCTTCTGCTTTAATCCATAAAGAATTGTTAAATGATTCTAAATCATGAATAGTCAACTCTGGTAGGAGAAAGTTATTACGAACATATTTGACCATTGCTTCCACATGGCCTTTTTCATTGCCACTTCCAGGATTACAGAACTCATATTCAAATCCATAATGTAAAACGAACCTATGAAATACATCTGTTAACTCCCGTTCGCCATTTGGTAGGACCTTTTTCACCGCAGGTGATAAGTTATCAAAACGAATAGCTTTTGGAACTCCACCTATGTAATGAAACATTCTTTTTAAACCTTC
>NZ_JBHUJX010000037.1:0-2208 GCF_042683745.1 Bacillus sp. CGMCC 1.16607 | reverse complement strand
TCAACACGGTGTAATAAACGGTCCAGTATGGCGGTCATCATCCCTTGGTTTCCGACAATTTCTGTCCACTCTTCTGGGCTTCGATTGGACGTCAAAATCAAAGAGCTTTGTTCATATAATTGGTGGACTAATTGAAAGAAGAGGGTAGCTTCTCGCTGATCCATTGCCATATACATAATGTCATCAATGATAATCAGTTCAGAAGCGCGCAAGCGCTTCAACTGAATCTTAGATTTGTGTACGTATTCCTCGGTCTTGAGTAACTGAATTAACTCTCCCATCGTAATGAAATATACTTGATAACCCTTATGGATAGCCTCAATACCAAGTCCCACAGAAAGTAGTGTCTTTCCCGCACCTGGCGGTCCAAGTAGTATGAGATTGTAGTTCTGTTCTAGCCACTCATATTCACGTAACTGCTTTAATTGTCGTTCAGTAATTGCATCCTGTTCCTCGATCCGAAACATCTGGATCGGTCTATGGTAAGGGAACCTTGCCCAGTTCAGGCGCTTTTCAATACTTTTCTCTTCTCGTTTCTTGAGTTCGTATGACGTTAATTGTTCTAGAAACTCCAGATAAGTCCAAGATTTCAACTCTGCTTTACGGAGGAGATCGGGGAGACCCTCTGCTGTCTCAGCCATTCTTAACTGCCGAAAAGACTGTTGGATATCAGTGACGCTCTTACTCATTATATTTACCTCCCATTAATTGAAGGTATTCACTGATGTCTCTGGTCTGGACAGCTATATTTACTAGGACTTTGTCGCTCTCCTCCGTTTTCTGAGGCTGATCAGGCGCTGTCCTCCTCAGAAAATCGACGACATCACGAAATGCATTTGCACTAAACAGGTTTTCTTCTATACACTTTTCAAGTGCTAGGTGGACCCATTCAGTGTTTTCTTGTGCCACTTTTTTTATCAGTATGAATTGATCTCGCCGATAACGCCCATAGTCCTGGCTAATTTTTTCTATGTAGTTTAATGCTTTTTCATGGGCAAGGAAGGTTATCACTTCTTGTTTTAGTAGATCGAGCGACTTGGACCGCTCACGTGAATGGTTTCTATTCTTAATTAGTTTCCCTTTCTCCTGAGAGATCGTATGCTCCGCAATAATTTCGCCTGTTGACGAGTCACTGATTTTGAGTGAGTGGTTCACGACGTATAAATGTACGATTTTCTGTCTAGTGTATGTTCCAACGGGAACAGAATATCGATTCGATTGGAAGTGTACCGTGTTGTCCTTACGGACATTCCTTGTTATAATTTCAGTATAGTTGCTTTCGGAAGAAAGCGGATCAGAGATCTTTCGCAAGTGTTGCTTTTCCAGGAGAAACACTTCGTAAGGTCTCTTTTTAGTTGTGTTGTGCACCTTGTAATTTCCGGTTCTCTCAAGCCAATTTAGGCTGCGATCGTTCCAATCTTCTAGAGTCGAATACACACGATTCTTTGCGAAGTTGTTCTTTACGTATTTTACGACATTTTCGACTTTCCCTTTAGATTCTGGATCGGCTTTCCTACATAGATACACTCGAAACTTTTTTTGCTGAATATAGTGTTGGAATGCTATGGTCAAAATCAGGTCTCCTGCATTCTCACTCACCGCTATCAAATTATCTTGATCGTATACAATCTCTTCAGGAACACCACCAAAATATTGAAATGCTAGGTCATGACAACGGATGGTGTCCCTAGTGGTGAAGGGTCTATTCAACCACCACATGTATTTCTGACGGGAATGTGCCAGCACAAACACTATGAAGTAGAGGCGCACCTCCTTGCCGTGCGAATCCTTTTGGATGGTCTGTCCCCAATCCACTTGGAGTTGTTTTCCCGGCGGCAGTTCCTCGACAGACTCATATTCACGTGACTCTTCCTTCTTCTCAATTTGATACAAATCTCTTACCTCATTGACATAGCGACGCACTGTGCTTTCCCCGATATTAATATTTGGAAACCGTTCCTGGAGCCAATCATATATCTGAGCCCCACTCAGGGAAGGAAACTCCCTAAGCCAATTGACGATCCAATCCCGATAGGGATCTAACTTCTTCTTCCGATCACTTGGTTCAAATTCTTCTACTGCCTCTTCAAACGTCATCTCCAAATATTTATACACTGTAGTGCGTGAAATCCTTAACCTTTTAGCAATCTGAGAAACTCTTAGTCTTTGCTTTCTCAATTGATGAACCTCTAAATATACCATTAACTT
>NZ_JBHUJX010000036.1:0-327353 GCF_042683745.1 Bacillus sp. CGMCC 1.16607 | reverse complement strand
TGGCATATTCATTATTTAACCATATTCAAGGTAAAAAAGGAAGTCGATGGGCAGAGTTTGTAAGAGAGACAGGGACTGAGAATTTAATGTTGGTGGCGATCGATGCAGCTAAGTTTACACAAAAGGCACTTATTTGTACGTTTTTTGGGGATATTTTAGTAAAACCATTTGAATTTGATGCATCTATGTCAGGTTTCGAATATCTTAAAAAGATAATTCATTCGGAAAAGGAAAAGCATAACCTAAAGGAAATAGTGGTTGGGATAGAAACAACTGGGCATTATTACGAGGATCTTGTTAGACGGTGCCATTCAGATGGTTATCATGTTCGAACCCTGAATGCAGCCACTACAGCCCAGGAAAGACAAGCCCTATTAAATTGGTCTAAGACTGATAACTTAGATTTAATGGCGATTGTTCAATCCATGATTCATGGCCGTGGGACATCAAATGAATTATCTTCAGGTGATGTTCTTACTTTACAAAAGTTAACACGTGCCCGTCGTGAAACGGTGAGTGAACGAACAGCTACACAAAATCTAATCCGTATGCACATGGACCATATTTTCAGGGAATTTCAGGGGAAAAGTGTGTGGATAAATGGAAAGCGTAAACATGTTCAACCCTTTAGTAGTTTGTTTAGCAAATCAGCCCTCTATATTATGAGGCATTATCCACATCCAAGTGATATTTTGTCACTTGGGGAAAAGGGACTACGTGAATTTTCGATTCGTGAAAACCTAAAATTAAGGGATACTACCATTGAATTATTAATCGATTTTGCGCAAAATTCTATTTCCCAACCCAAGGAATTTGTAGAGGGTGACATTTTTCTTTTATCACAAAAACTAGACCGATTTGATCTTTTGGAAGAACAAATCAAAGAGATGGAAAAAAAGATTGAAGATTTATTCATCGGGATGGATGGAGCTGTTATTCTTAGTGTTCCTGGAATTGGTGTGGTTACCGGAGCTGAATTATATGCTGAAATGGGGGATATCTCAGATTTTGAACATGCGGGGCAATTAATTAAATTGGCAGGGACCAATCCGATTGTCAAGCAATCTGGTGGAAAGAAACCTACTTATCACTGTATTTCAAAACAGGGAAGGAGAACTTTCCGAAATATTGCTTATCAAGTTGGGAAATCCCTAGCTGTTAATAACCCCGAAATGAAACAGAGATATTTGGCCCTGAAAGAACGTGGAAAACACTACCGTCAAGCATTTGTAGCCTTAGGAAATCGTATGATACGCTTAGCCTTTTCAATGATTCGAAACCATTCGTTATATCATACAAATCAGGAAAACTATGTCTTAATTGATGAAATAAGCAAAAAGCTTAGAAAAGCCAATGTAAAACGATTTTATGAGCTACATGTCTCTTCCAAACTTAGTCTATCAGCTTAATTAATTTTTATTAAATAGATCATTATCTAATTGTATTGTTTCTTAATTTACTAAATATAGGGCTCCTCTAGGACGTTAGATCACATTGTTTTTTCGTGCCTGAGGCTCCAGACCTCGTGTGCCAGCGTTATGGATCTTGTCCTGCAAATACGGATAATACGTGAAAATTAGAGTTTATATTTGCTAGGTGGTATCACTGCAGGATGAAAACGCAAGATCCTTTCACGACCTAGAGGGGCCCTATTATAATAATCTGTGATAGTTGAACCTTCCTGAAAATGGAAGACGGGGGTTTTACTTAAAGTCGGCCATTTTTCTTAAAAATTATTACTTGACCTATTCCCCATTATACGCTGGCACTTATCGCCTTAGCACTATGAGTATAGACTGTCGTTACTTTTTAGTTTAATAATAAGTATTTCGATCTTTCATTTATTCTTTTGTAATATTGATCGGTATCCCAGCATCTTCAGAATTTACATGTAATGTTAGCTTTTTAACCTTCTCTTCAAAATATATTGTAGAAAGAGATTCTAATTTATAGGCATTAGGATTGACTTGTAACATTCTTAACGAATAAATATTTCCATGCTCATCCTTTAAATATGGCTTTTCCTTACCAGAGACCATCTTTAAGAACTCTTCCTCTGATCCTCCTGACAACTCAAGCACCATTCTTGTAGGATATACAACTAACTTTTTAATTGTAAAAAATTCCTTTTTGTTCATTTGATTTATTGTTCCACTCTGCTGATAATGTTTGCCTAGCTGTATTTTTGAATTTGATAGAGGGATTTCAACGTTTGCTTTCCGTTGGCCGTCAATATCCACGTTAAAGGATAGTACCTTACTTTCATTATTTATAAATTGTTGTACTGTCTGAGGAAGGATATATAGCTTATATTTGGCCAGAAGATAATATTCACCTGAAATACGACGTACACCCATCGTTGCTACAGCACCAACATCGGGATTTATCTCAAAATTGTTTGACTCTATATTAATTTTAGGATGCTCCGTCATCCGATACATCCCTGGTTGTTCTTCATATGCTCTATCAGCTACGTCTTTTCCCTTTACCAAAAGGGTAAAAAAGAGTCGTTCATCCTCTAGGAAAAGATGATCTATTTTTACTTCATAGTTTCCAACCGAAAAGGTATGTGGTTTAAAAGGTTTATAACCATTTTCTTCTGCTGTTTTAATTCCCTTATATTCTGCTAGAAATTGTTCCATCCAGCTAATTGCATTACCTAATATAGGAATATCTTTAGCATGGGTCATGGCAGTCGGAGATACGATAGGACTCAATAATAAAATACTTACAGCAGCTACCACGATTAAGTAATTCCGAACCCTACTTTTCTTTTTGGATTGTTTTTTAGAGACTACCCATTTATTAATTCGATCCCCTAATTCATCTGGAACAGGAACTAGATCCATCTTTACAAGGCTCATGATTTTATCTAATTCTTTTTCTTCTAGACTCATTTATAAGACCTCCCTTTGAACTAGCTTTTCCCTTAATCGTTTTAGATTCCGATAAATTTTGGATTTGACTGTCGACAATGGTAATTCTGTTACATTTGAAATCTCATCAAGAGAGTATCCTAAATAATACTTCATGTAGATCATTGACCTTTCTGAAGGTTCTACCTCGTTTAGTAGTAGTTCTTCAAGCTCTTCAATCTTGTCTGATTTTGATTCTTCCGTTAAATTCAGCATCTCTTTTTCACTTAATTCAACTATTTTGTTTTTTTGCCGTAGCAATTGATTACTTTCATTGATAACAATTTTTAAAAACCAAGTTTTAAAATATTTCGGTTCCCTCAGCTGATTTATCTTTTTAAATGCCTTTTCCATCGCATTACAAACAGCATCCATACTATCATGTTCATTATGCAAATAGCAGTAAGAAATTCTATAAGCTTGATCCTTCAATAAAATCATTAGTTGTCCAAATGAATCAGGATCACCCTTCATAGCAAGCTTTATAAGCTTTTCTTCTTTCACTTTAATTTCTCCTCTCACCATGGCGAAAATATTACGTGCACGTTATAACAAAGGATTCGATTGAAGTCTTCATGTATTAGATACAAAATAGTTTGAAAAGTTTTAGAGAATTAAATTTTTTTGAAAATAAAATAAAAAAGTGTCCACTAATTTGTACACCCAAGTAGAGGAGCATTGGACTTAATATCGATCTAAAAAAGCGGCATCCTAAGAAGAATGTATGGAGGTTGGTAGGGAGAATAATGACTGAAATTACTATTTTTTAGATTAAAACTTGAACCATCAATCTTTGCAAAATTATTCTTAAATAAAAGAGCTCCTCGATTGAAAGGTGATTAGTTGTGAACAATAATTTTCAATTGAGGGAGCACTTGTAGAATGATTTATGTTTAATCATAAAATAGTTTTTTCTGAAGAATATCTATTGCACGTTCAATATCATTTAAATCTTCTTTTGAAGCATTTTGAATACGTTTTAGAAAACGTGATTCTATAGTTGCAAAAGACTCGTTCATCATAGCTTCTCCATCATTCGAAAGACAAATATATTGCTTCCTTCGATCTTCGCTATCATTTATCTTTTTTATTAGCTTTTTTTCACTTAACTTTTTAAGCTCACGACTCGTGTTCGGCATAGACATATTGTGACAATCGTTAATTTCACTTGGAGTCACAGGTTGACTAACTGCTATATATTCAAGAATGTTATATTGAATTTGCGAGATTGAATCTGACTTTGCATTTTTTGTTAATTCATGTGTTACACGATGAACAGAACTTGTAAATGATACTAGTTTATTAAAAAGAGCATTTTTGTCCATTTTTCTCACCTCTTATAGCCGAAGATAACAAAAATGTTATCAAATAACAATTATCATTTGATAACTAATCAGAAGAATGTTATTATTAGTTATCAAATGATAACTAAGAGGTGGTTTTATGAAGCTCCTAATCGTTTATACATATCCAAATCATGATAGTTTAAATTACTCATTCTTACAAAAAGTGATTGAAGGAAGTAATGAAAATCCCAATATAAAGGAGTTCCAGGTCTTAGATTTATATGAGGAGGGCTTTAATCCACTTCTAGTGTTTAATGAGCAAAAACGAAGACGTGATATGCATAATGATCCTAGTCTTGAGAAATATAGAAAACAAATAACCTCGGCTGACAAGATTGTTTTTATCTATCCAATTTGGTGGGGGAGACCACCAGCAATGCTGCTGGGATACATAGATCAATTATTTGCTTCCAATTTTGCTTATAAAGATAAGAAGGGACTTTTCCCGGAAGGGCTCTTAAAAGGAAAGTCCGTTGTATGTGTGTCCACCATGAAAGGTCCAACTCACTATCCATCCCTCTGGTTGAATAATGCACATAAAATTCTAATGAAAAGAGCCTTATTTAATTTTGTGGGAATTAAGAAAGTGAAGTTCTTTGAATTTGGGAATATGGAAAGTCCCAAAGGAAACCAAATGAAGAAGCTTGAAAAAATTTATCATTATTTCAGAAAACTGAAGTAAGGAGATTATCTATTTTTAACATAAAACCTGTTAGTAAAAAGCACAGAATAACAGGATAGATAACGTATTACCGCCTATACTTGCAGAAAGGTATGATTCTATTTTTTACGGGAGGCGGGATATTGATGGAGTTTCAAGAAGTTGTAAAGGATGCATTTGTATTGGTGGGGTATAGTGCAAAAGGAAAATGGAGTGGTAACATCGTTTACCCGATTCCGGAATTATGGGAAAAAGCAAATGAATTTATGTCTCACAAAGATATTAATAGGATAGTAGGAGTTTGCCTTCCACCAAGGAGTAACCAATATTATTATACTTGTGGGATTGAGTTAGAGTCAGTCGAATTCGATAAAGTTGAAGAAGGAATGACGCTACACACATTCCCTGAACAAAAATATGTCGTTTTTAAACATGTTGGTCCTTCTAAAGGGATTTCAAATACATATGGCGAGCTTTGGAAGGTATTTGATAAGGAAGGATATACAATAAAAGAAGGAATGCCAGAGATTGAAATAGTAAAGACGACAATGTTCGGAAAAGAAGAAACAGACGAGTATGAGATGGAAATTTGGATACCAATTCTATAACAAGATTCAATATCGAGGAGAGTATTTGGGAGGATATTTTGCTGATTATTAATATGAGATATTCGTAATAAAATAAAAGTAAAATAGTTTTAATTAACCAGTGTAATACTTGATTAATATTGTCTTAGATTTATAAAAAAGGAGAGAGAAATTGAGAGTTTTATTTAATTAATTGTGCCCAGCGTTTGTGGATACACCGATTTTTGAAAGGGGCGAGGCGGTTAACATGAATGTAGCGAAAATAAATGAACAAGTAAAAAGGCAAAAAATGATGACTCCTGTACAGTTTGCCCGAATTGCATTAAAGGGACTTGAGCGTAACGAACCAATTATATCGCCTGTGCCTTTGTGGCGTACAATGAATATTATTTTTACCTTGTTCCCAGGTATTCATCGGAGATTAATGCGTCTTGTCTGTCATGCTGCACGAAAAGCAAGTATAAATACCGAAGTGGAATCTTCTAAAATAGTGCATTAAAACATATAGAATGGCAAGTTTCTCAATAGAAAAGAAACTAGCCATTTCTCCATAAAATAAAAACACATTACGGGAAATTTCCGGCAAATATACTCCGATTTTTCAGCCTACTGCTTCAAGGCTTCTTTCATTAAACTTGAATATCCAATTTCTTTAGTATGGACTCTTAATGTTTTACAAAAAAATAACAGCACCCTCTAATTTGATGGCGAGGTGCTGTTTTACCTACTTTAATATTCACCTTTAATGACAAAAAATGAGCCTCGAATGGTTCCAGCAAGTTTTGATTTCTGCCTAGCAAACTTAAACTTTCCTTCTAATTCCGCTGGTACCTCCATCCCCTCAGAAAGCTTAAAACCAACGGCGCGCTTCGGCTTAGGGCCATCAACGTTATACAGGACATTGACTGAAAGACCATCCTCATAAAAGACGTAAGTCCATTTGATATTTTCCACTTGAAAATGCGATGTTTCTAAAGGTTTGGCTGCAAACTCAATATCACGTTCTTTTAAAATTCGATTTACATAATCAAGCGTTTCCTGGCTTTCGCTAGCTGGTACGACCGTAAATTCATGCTTGTATTTGTTCATAAAGTAACGGGCTTCATTCGCACGTAAACCAGCAAGTGCTTCTGCTACAGGTGAAGACTCTAAACCAACCGTAGTCACATTTTTAAAATCAACGATATAGGACAATTCCATTCACCCACTATCCCTTTATTTCCTAACAACAGGAATCCAAATTTCACCAAATACTAGACCGTTTCGCTGCCCCATCTCAACCGTTGTATTTGGCCCACCAACATAGGCAAAATTCTTTGCTTCTGGCAAGACCTGACCAAAGGCAATACCAGTAAGCATATTACTTAACTCATCAGAAGTATTCCCTTCCCCTTTAACAACAAGGTATTCTCCCTTAGGAAATTGGATCACTCTGTCCGCTTCTGGTAATGATGCCTCTGTCATGACGCCAGCATAATGCATCATCTTGTTATTCACCGCTTCGTTCACGGCAAAAATGTATTCATTTGTGGCGATAGCTTTTAAAGCATCAAGCCCTCCATCTTGTGTAACAGCTTGCCAAAAGTCTGCCTTTTCTTTAGTTATGCCAGCATAGTCTGTATAATGGCTCTTAAGTTCAGTTCCAATGCCTAAAACGGTAAAGCCTTCTTTTTCTTCTAAAGTATAATTAGCCATCTTCAAAACCTTCCTTTTTATAAAATTAATCAAATGATTTGTCTTTTCACTTGATGAGTTTATAATAGCCTTAAATCATGTCAAAAAATGATACTGTTTAGGAGGTCCCCATGAAAAAGGTTGAACGGATTAATATCATCATGCGGTATATCAACAACCGCGCCCACTTTACTATTTCTGAAATCATGCAAGAATTTAATGTTTCACGTTCGACAGCTATTAGAGATATCAGAGAAATTGAAGCCATGGGGATGCCGCTTGTCGCTGAAGTTGGAAGGGATGGCGGTTATTTTGTCATGAATAACTCTGTCCTCCCCACTGTTCGCTTTACTGATAATGAGATCAAAGCTCTTTTTATTGCCTTTATGGCTACAAGAAATCAGCAACTCCCCTATCTAAAGAGTCGTCAGTCTTTAGCTGAAAAATTGCTTGGCCTCATCTCAGAAAACCAACAAGATGAACTTGTTCTTTTAAATCAAATCTTGCTTTTTGAAGGGACCAACCCCAATAATCCCGACCTTCTTGATCTTTCAGACCTACCCCATCCAATGTTAGAAAGGCTCATTCAAATCCTTCTTTTGGATCGCTATTTATTGATTACTATCGAAGAAGGGAAATTAATAAAATCTTACTCCATTTATCTTTTGAACCTTTATCGTGAAAAAAGCCTTTGGCTGATTGAAGGCTTAGACTTAAAAGATGAAAAGAGGTGGATTTTCCCTGTCGATCATCTCGTCAATGTCGAACCATACCCTATAAAAAATAGATTAAGTAAGAAAAAGATTTTAGAAAAATTAAGTAAGCAGGAGGAAGTAATCAACCTTGTCCTTGAACTTGGTCCAAAGGCGATTGCCCAGTTTAAAAAGTATCATCCTTTAAAGATTTCCATTTCTTATACCAATCCTTACCAAAGCACAGCCATTTTAAAGACTTTTATCAATGTTCATAATCCCGAAGAATTATTAGAAATAACAAATTGGCTACTTTTCTTAGGTGAAGATATCAAGGTCAGGGAAGTGCCAGAGGTAGTCTTAGAAGGTTTACAAGAGAGATTAAGTTTATTCTGCCCATAAGTAGTACCAGTTAAAACTAAATAATTATGAGCTTGTCCAGTTGCCGATTTCGTACACACACTGTTTAGTTAAGAGATTTATTCACTTTTCAACTCATTTATTACAGGAAAGTCGTTGTTACTAAAAAAGCTTCCTGCAATTATAGTACTTATATTTATAGTACTTATATTGTTTAGTAAAATAAATTACAGAACTAGAATAAGTCCCTTCCTTTTTTCTGGAAGGCTTAACAGGTGAGCTAATCATATAAAGTCTTCCCAAAACTTAGAAAGTATTATATACTAATTTGGTAATAATTACATATGCGTAACCACAAGGGGAGCGTTTTGCTGAGAGTGAGCACATAAGTGTTCTGACCCTTCGAACCTGTTAGTTAATTCTAGCGTAGGAATGTGGCATGAGTAGAGTCTTTATTTTGCATGGATTTCTATTCTCCCCTTGAGGTAACGTATTACAAAAAGGGGAGATTTTTTTATGGGAAAATTGAGTTTAATTGCGTTAATTGAGGCTTCTTTCTTTGCAGCATTCGCCATTGTTTTAGATTTATTGCCTTCGATTAAACCAACACCTAATATTTCGATTTCAGTTGCAATGATCCCAATATTTATTTTAGCTTTTCGCTGGGGAATTCGAGTTAGCTTGATTTCTGGTCTACTTTGGGGAATTCTTCAAATTGTAATGGGAGATGCATGGATTGCTACACCTGTTCAAGCCTTTATTGAATATTTCATTGCATTTGCATGTATAGGATTTGCTGGTCTATTCCATCATTTAATCCAAAAGGAATTAAATAGTGGTAACAAGAAAAAAGCTTTAAGCTGGATTGTCACGGCCATATTTGTTGGAAGTCTGGCACGCTATTTCTGGCATTTCATTGCAGGAGTTATTTTCTTTGGTGAATATGCACCAGAGGGTATGAGTCCAGTTCTTTTCTCATTATCAGTAAATGGGGTAACTATGCTAGGAGCCTTTGTTTTATGTTCGATTGTTGCAGTACTGTTAGTGTCTACTGCACCTCGATTAATAAAAGTCACAGGTAATACCCGACCTATGGCGGAAAATTTGTAGATAAATACGTGAAAAAGGCACTATGGGGAGCTATTGCACCTTTAGTTCCTTAACAAAATAAGAAGCGATCTGCAAATGTAGATCGCTTTCTTAGTATTCAAGCAATAGTTGAAGTTATACTTAACATTATAAATGTAAATCAATACGTCTCTTCTAGAGCGAAATCCCCAATCCCCTTTAATTCATAGTCAAAAAATTCAAGAATGAGTTCATTTGCTTTCTCAATACAGTAATATTGATCAATGTCAGCTTTTCCGCCTTGCATAATATTTGCCAATATAGGAGAGAAAAGCGGTAAGTCGGTCAAACTTAAGTGTTTTGTACCTTTAAAATGAGTTGTATAGGCATCTTTGAAGTGTTCATTATTGAGTTTGTTTGCTACATAAGTAGAGTTGCTTTCGAGTTGTCCCCAAACATCGTCAGAATAAATGTTAAATAATGGGATTTTGAAGTCTTCATCATTCGCTACAAAATCTTTCATTTCTTTATCATATACAAGTTCACTAAAGAACGGGGCGTCAATATTTACAACCGCATCTACATCATCACGCTCTTTACCTATCCAAACACTTGCAGCTCCACCCATGGAATGCCCGAACACACCAATTTTTTCAGTATCGATTAATTGATAAACGGGGCCATTTTCACTTTGGGCCTTCTCAACGATCGTATTGATGACAAAATTCATATCGTCTGTTCGCAGTTTCATCCATTTTTGAATAAGGCTATATTCTTCTTCCCTCGTATAAAAGCCATCTTTATTGAGATTGCTGATTTCACTGTTATAATCTGCATTAATCGTAGCTTTCGTTCCATCCTCTGAAGCAGTGTAAAAAGAGTGATACGGATGATCGATGGAAACCACTACATAACCGTGGCTTGCAAGCTCTGTATAGGTAGAGGTATTGCTTGTTTTAATACCAGTTGCTCCATGTGAAAACACTAACAAAGGGTACTTTCCATCTGCCTTTTTAGGATACCAAAATTCCACATTAACAAATCTGTTGTCTCCCTTGTCAGTAAACTCCTCTATACGGTTCTTGTCAGTATATGTGTAATTAGCCGTTGCCACTTCATATTCACCTGTCACTTTTGGTGATTTATGCTGCGGAAAAACAATGGCTGGTGCAAGTGCAAATATGAATGCAAATACCATCAAAATAGATTTCCACACAATTTTAGAAGCTTTGTAGTTCTTTGTATTTGTTTTGTTACGGATTAGAGAAACCGTTCCCGTTACCGCTAATATGAAAAGCAATATGGTAAGCATCACCCAGCGCAAACTCCACACAATCACCGAAGAAAGTGTGAGAATAACAAAAGCTATAAAAATAGTAATCCTGATCCAATTGTTTAATTTTTTATGGTTTTGCTTTGTTCTTATACAATAGATTGAAAATGCAATCTCGAAAGCCAAAGCAATCAATAATAGTAAAGTTCCCATAATAGTTACCCCTTCTTTTTTTGAAAATTTCTTATGAACTCATCATAAAAAATGGCTGTAAGGAAGTATATAGAAAAACGGTAAGTTGTATCTAGGAGCAAATAAGATGCAAAAAAAGCGATAAGCTATATAGCTTACCGCAAAATAATCTGCACGCAGACAACAACTGCTTTATGAATTTACCTACTCAAATACGTCTTTCTTAAACGTTTTTAGTTTTTCGTTGATTTTTTGAGCATCTTTTTTATCCTTTTGCCATGAAAGCAGGCGAACTAATATATAGATTACGGCAATTTGCAGTGCCAAAATGATTCCATCTAATGCATTATTTACAATGCCAAAAACAGTACCAAGAACAATTAAAAGAATCTCCAAAGTGAAAAAATGAATAGCCATTCTTATTCGAATATTCTTCTCACTTATATCATTAGGTGAATACAAAATAAATCCAATTAAAGCACTTAACAATGAAAATGCCATAATAATATAAATTGACTTCAAATCAAAGGCCATATCGGGATAATACATTTGTCGCAAAACAGTAATAATTATGATGATGGATGCGAAGATAATTAAAAAATCCTTTATCATCTTTTGTACTAATTCGGAAAGCTTCATATGTATCTCTCCTTTTACAATCCGAGCATATTTTTAAGAACAGGCACATACTGTCTTGATATAACAGCACGTTCCCCATTATCGAGCACTGCTTCGAATCGGCCACTTATGGATGGATGAATAGATGAAATTTTAGCTATGTTCAAAATCGTTGATTTAGATGCACGAAAACAGTTCTTTCCTTGCATTAATTCCTCAAGCTCATATAGCTTTTGTTTTACTTCAAAAACGTTATCCTTGCAGTAAAGAAATACCTTTCCGTCAACTGCCTCGAAATAATAGATATCCTTAAGATTTATACGGTGAACTTTATCATTTTGATAACCAAGTATAATGGTATTTTCAGTTTTAAGCTTGTTTATAATTTCGTGTATTTCGTCATCGATCTCATGACACCTAATGAGGATTTCTTCTACCAGTTCTTTGTTTATTTCTTCTATTGAAATTTTCATATTATCACCCACGAAAATTCAAATTAATTCAGGTTTAGTTTTCAAGATTTTCGATTTTATCCTTTTTACATTATATCAGATTATTGTTGTTTAGAATTCCGCTTTGGGATTCTATATGAGCTTTAAGCAGAGGCTACATTTGACTAGAAAATTTTAAATGGTAAGCTCTTACGATAATACCGTCATTGGCTGGTTCAAAGTCAAATTGGGGCAAGCGTTCGAATCCGAACCTTTCATAAAGACTGATTGCATTTTTCATAAATTCCCCAGTGTGTAGTCCGATTGCGTTGAATCCTTTTTCCTTTGTACGTCTTATACATTCAGAAATCAGAGCTGATGCTGCGCCTTTTCCCCGAGCTTCTGAATTGACAGCTAGCATGCGGATTTCAGGATAGTCTAGTTCGCCGATAAACCCTTCATAGGCATTCACTTTAGCAGGAAATAAAGCAACGCTTCCAACGACTTTTTCGTGTAGCATGGCAACGATCAATTCTACCCCCTCCTGCTCGTCAATAGTTGAAGAAATAGCCTTTTCTAAAGCATTCCAATGATCGGCAGGTAGAACCTCGATATACTCACGATAAGCTTCTATTCTTTGTTCGCGAATGATTTTGTGCATTTCTTTTTTTGCGTTCCGAATTTCTATTTTTTCCATCCCGTTTTCATCTCCTGACCCTTTTCATTTTAATGAATGAGGAATTTTTCTTCTAGTCCACTTAATGCACCTCGATGATGCTCTGAATTCCAATTGGCTAGGTCAGGACCTTTTGGTAGAATTTTTGGTTCCGACTTTTCTGGTGAAATCGTAATGGATAAATGATAATGTCTTTTAATGGCATCAAAATCCGTCGTGTCCCCAAAACCTGGTGTTTGATATAAATCACGTACATAACCCCATAGGTTTGGAAACTCTCTAATTAATTTTCGGTTTGTATTGAAGGCTGTAAAATAAGCTGCATCAAAACGAACTAGGGTGGTGTATAGCCGTACATCTGAATCTGTAATAAAATCACCGAATAAAAATCGCTGTTTAGATAGTCTTTGCTCGAGCTCATCCAATCTGTTAAACAATACTTCATAGGCAGCTTCATAAGATTCCTGGGATTGTGCGAACCCACATTTGTACACGCCGTTGTTCACATCAGAGAAAATGACATTGTTAAGTTCATCAATTTCTTGGCGGAGAGGCTCTGGATACATATCTGGTGCATTTTTCTTATGATATGGTTTCCATTCTGTTTCTAAATAGGTTGATAGATTAAAATAATCATTATTGACGACCTTTCGCGACTGGATATCGACAATCGCTGGCACAGTCGGTCGACCAGAATAGTTAGTATCGGAATTTAGATAAATTTCACTCATATATCGAATCCCTAATATTGGGTCTACTCCATCTGTATCCAATGAAAATTCCCAATCCACGTGTGGAAGTCTTGGGCGAATAGGACTTACAGTTCCCAAGCTGATAGCATTTTCTAAACCGAGTACTTTTCGGACAATAACAGCGCGATGTGCCCATGGGCAGGCAGCTGACCATAGGAGCCGGTACCGACCCGCTACTATTGGGAGTTCATTTGACTTATTCCCAAATGGTGTAGTGAAGCGGTTCACTTGACGTATAAAGCGTCCATCTACGGAAATTTCTGCTGGTTTATGCTGAGCCATAGTTTAAAACATCCTCTCTCCTAAAAATATAAGGCACTTATTTAGTTTCGTTTCTTCCATGCACCCTCTTTTTTCCTTGTCCTTCTATAATAATATAGGAAAAGCAGCAAATAATTGTTATTTTTTCATATTATATTAATTGTCATTATGAGAGTAGACCGTTCCGTTTTGAAGGTGCATATCCTAAAAAGAAATTGCTGTTGGATACCTACGAATGGACGAATTATACGATTGTTCGGAAATTTAGGGTATGTTAAAAATGAGAAAACCGTCCCATTATGGGACGGTTAATATCATTATTCACTCGAAAGAATCAGATTACTGATAAAATTTGATTCTTATGATGAATGTCATGTTCAATAAATTCGAGGATGATGTAAAAGCAATGAGTAGGGAGTGCCTGTATGACGAAAACAGCGTTAATTAAAATGAAAAGAAATAAATCATCTGGTAAGTCTTACACTTTCGCTGGTTAAATATCAGGCTACTGAATTCAAAATGTAGAGCCATTGATCAGTTGTTCCGATTGTACATTCAAACCTGATTTGATAAATAAACCTTTCGAAACTTGTAGTAGCTGGAAATTTTCCAGGGAATAAGATAGCCACATGCAGCGATGAAAAAGAGCAGCATGCGTGAATCCGAATCCATATCAATGATTCCACGAATGGTCCAACGTACCGCGAAAATCAATACAAACAAAATAACGAATGCCAAGCTTTTCTTTACATAGATCTTTCCGTTCTCGCGTCGTTCATAAGCGGTCGTAAGAACCAGTGGGATGGAGAGAATACATCCTAACAACAATGCGATAGCAACTTCTATTGATGTAACCTCAGCATTCGGATTCGTGATTAATGCCCATCCTGGTGTTAACAAAAATAGAGTTATAATTATCCTAGTTCCTTTGCCTTTAATAGGTTGGAACATTGAGAGGATTTGACGATAATAAATCAAAGCAGCGACAAGGATGATAATGAAAAGAATAGGGTTGTAGTTCATCATTAAACCAGCTTTCTAGTTTTTTATTTTTTTTAAAAGAGCTAACAAAAAGTCGAAATACCCCCGCTTCGCTAGATTTGGCTTGAGATAAATAAATCTGCAAAAAGTTCCATGGCGAAAATATCATTTAATTCGGAAAATTTCAATTTGTTTTATCCTGATCTATTAAATGATGTTTATCATGTACCTACCTAGGTTTAAGATGCATATTTGTGGATGAATCGCTCACTTTTTACCACCTTTTAAATAACTAATAATTATCATATAATAGTAGATATATTAATCTATAAATAATTGTAATACTTTTTGATAGAGTTATAATTGATACAGAAAAGGTGTACTAGGTCAATCCTTGGCCTTGGTATGTCGCCTAAGAAGGAGCGCCTCATCCCCTTCTGCAAATTTTGGGTATAAGGATGATAAAAATGAGCTACAGTGAAACTAAAACAGACGTCATCTTAATCGGTGCCGGAATCATGAGTGCGACTTTAGGGACACTTCTGAAAGAATTAGTACCAGAATGGGAAATTACAGTGTTTGAGAAGCTCGAGAAAGCAGGTGAAGAAAGCTCTCACGAATTGAATAACGCTGGTACAGGGCATGCAGCTCTGTGCGAACTTAACTATACAAGTGAAAAACCAGATGGATCGATAGATATTAGTAAAGCGATAAAAGTAAATGAACAGTTCCAGCTCTCCATGCAGTTTTGGTCTTATCTTGTAAATAACGGGCTAATCAATAATCCACATGACTTTATTATGCCACTGCCTCATATGAGTATGGTGCAAGGGGAAGAAAATGTAACGTTTTTAAAGAAACGTTTTGAAGCGCTTTCAAATAATCCACTGTTTCAAGGGATGGAATTTTCCGATGACCATGAAAAACTATTGGAATGGATACCGCTTATTATGGAAGGCCGTACAATAAATGAACCGATAGCAGCAACAAAAATCGATTCTGGAACGGATGTTAACTTTGGTGCTTTAACACGTATGTTATTTGATCACTTAGAGAGTAAAAATGTTGATATTAAATACAATCATAGTGTTGATAATCTTAAACGTACGAACGACGGGTTATGGGAATTGAAAGTCCGTAATGCATATAGTGGTAGTGTCCAACGACATACTGCAAAATTTGTCTTTATCGGAGGCGGGGGCAAAAGCCTGCATTTACTACAAAAGTCTGGAATTCCTGAAGGAAAACATATTGGTGGATTCCCAGTAAGTGGAATTTTCATGGTGTGTAATAATCCGGAAGTTGTTGCCCAACATCATGCAAAAGTATATGGAAAAGCGAAGGTGGGTGCTCCACCAATGTCAGTACCGCATCTTGACACACGATATATCGACAATGAAAAATCATTGCTTTTTGGACCATTTGCCGGCTTCTCACCGAAATTCTTAAAAACGGGTTCCATGTTGGATTTAGTAACTTCCGTCAAACCGAATAATCTGTTAACGATGCTAGCGGCAGGTGCAAAAGAGATGTCATTGACAAAATACCTGATTCAGCAAGTAATGTTATCGAAAGAACAGCGTATGGAAGAACTGCGTGAGTTTATCCCGAATGCAAAGAGTGAGGATTGGGATTTAGTCGTAGCTGGCCAACGTGTACAAGTAATCAAAGATACTCCTGAAGGCGGAAAAGGAACGCTTCAATTTGGTACTGAAGTGATTACTGCTGCCGATGGCTCCATTGCAGCATTACTAGGTGCTTCTCCAGGAGCTTCTACGGCAGTTCACGTTATGCTCGAGGTCATTAAAAAATGCTTCCCGCAACAAATGACAGAGTGGGAAACGAAAATAAAAGAAATGATCCCTTCTTATGGATTGTCATTAATGGAAAATCCAGAGCTTCTAAACGAAATTCATACTTCAACAGCAGAAGCGCTTGGCTTAAGCAAAAAAGAACAAAAAGAATTAGTCTATAATTAATTCTTAAATAAATGCAAGGGGACGGTTCTTTTGCTTCTTCGAAGCAGAAGAACCGTTCCCTATGTTTTTAATTAGTGAAAGAAGTGGGGAATATGGGTTGAAAAAGTTTAAGAAGTTTTACTTAGAAATTACCAGTGTATGCAATTTGGCCTGCCACTTCTGTCCACCAACAGAAAGGCAGAAGCAATTTATTTCAGTGGAGGATTTTTCTAAGAGATTAGATCAAATTAAACCTCATACAGACTTTATTTATTTACATGTAAAAGGTGAACCGTTGCTCCATCCTAAAATAGACCAACTGTTAGACTTAAGTCATGAAAAAGGGTTTAAAGTTAATATTACAACGAATGGAACATTAATTAATAAAAATAAGCACAAACTATTAAATAAGCCTGCTTTAAGACAAATGAATTTTTCCCTTCATAGCTTTGATGGCCATGCTGGTTCTGTAGATAGGGAAGGATATGTGAGGAGCGTACTTTCTTTTATTAAAGAAGCAACGAGCCAATCAGAAATGATTGTTTCGCTAAGACTATGGAATCTCACTCAAGACAATACAACGAATCTTGAACGACAACGAAACAGACAATCACTTGAAATCATTGAGAAAGAATTTAATTTAGACTACAAAATTGAAGAGAAAGTCACCCCTGGGAGTGGCGTAAAAATTGCAGATCGCATTTTCATCAATCAAGATTACGAGTTTCAGTGGCCTGCGTTACACGAGGAAGAGGATGATGGGAAAGGCTTCTGTTATGGCCTTCGAAATCAAGCGGGAATTTTAGCAAACGGAACAGTTATCCCTTGTTGTTTAGATGGAGAGGGAGTGATTAACCTTGGAAATATTAATAACACTCCCTTTTCTGAGATTATCGAAGGGGATCGAGCCACTAAGCTTGTCGATGGGTTTTCACAAAGAGTAGCAGTCGAGGAACTATGTAGGAAATGCGGATATCGCAAAAGATTTGGAAAATAAACAAACACGGAACAAACATGGGGACGGTTCTTTTGCTTCTTGGAAGCAGAAGAACCGTCCCTGCGCTTCACCTGCGCTTCATAATTGGAATATGTTTATGGGTGGGTTGATTACGATGACTAAAACAGTAGTAGAAAAACTAAACTTACAAAAATATAAGAAAGTAGCAGTCTTGAATTTACCAGAAGGTGAGAATTACTTAGCAGATTTAGCAGAATATGATACTGATCTCACAGAGAGTAAATATGATCTTATTTTTGCTTTTGTCCTTGATATGGATTCACTAAAAGAACTCGTTAATAAGGTTATCCAAAAAGATTATTTAAATAATAATGGTTATATCTATTTGGCTTATCCGAAAAAGGGGAATAAGGTATATTCTACGTTTATTCATCGCGATGATTTATTGGATGGGTTAGGTGCAAATGAAGAGGGTTATATCGGGACAAGTAACATTAAATTTGCGCGGATGGTTGGATTAGATCCTGTCTTTACAATCGTTGGCTTAAAAGAAGAGTCTCGAAATAAAAATCGGGTATCTACAAAAGCGAGTCAATGTGTAGACGATTATATCGCAATGATTCCAGATATAGAAAAAGATTTGCAAGATACTCCAGATTTACTTGTTTTCTATCAATTACTCACGCCAGGGTACCGTAAAGACTGGGCCCGTTATGTGTATAGTGCCAAGCAAGAGTCAACAAAAGTAAAAAGACGAGAAGAAATGAAAGAAATTTTGGCTAAGGGATATAAGAGTCGAGAATTATATCGTGGAGATAAAAAATAAGCAAGGGGAAGGTTCTTTTGCTTCTTGGAAGCAGAAGAACCTTCCCTGTTTTTAATGTACTGGGATTCTTACCAAAAATGTACTTCCTGTTCCTAATTCACTAGAAACTTGAATGGTTCCTCGATGGCTTTCTACAATCCATTTTGCAATCGCCAGTCCAAGCCCATGACCGCCTTCTTGTCGCATCCTTGCTTTATCTGCTCGATAAAATCGTTCAAAGATTCGATCATAATCTTCTGGATGGATTCCGACTCCAGTATCTTTCATAGTTATAAGTAATTCATTCCCCTTAATTGCTAGGGAAAGATAAGCCTCTCCACCGTGTGCTGTATATTTAATCGCATTGTCCAATAAAATATACAACAATTGTGTTAACCTCTGTGGGTCCCCATTTACAATTAGTGATTCAGAGGCATTAAAATGAAGGTTGATCTGCTTGGATTCAGCCATAGATCGGACGGATTCAACTGCCTCTACTGCAATTGGATAAAAATCAAATCTTTTATTTACATGTTCTACCGCTCCGGAATCAGACCGAGCCAATGTCAACAAATCCCCAACTAATCCAGTCATCCGTTTCACTTCATTTTTCATATTGAACAGGAGTTTATTTGAGTAATCCTCCTTTTCCAAATCTAACGTCATTTCCAATGCATTGATTGATGAAAGCATGATACTTAAGGGTGTCCGTAATTCATGTGAAGCATCAGCGGTAAATTCCCGCTGTCTTGAAAAAGCGTGTGTAATTGGAACCATAGCCTTTTTAGACATATAATAACTGATGACAAGCGCTACTCCTGAAAAAAGAATCGCTAATCCTAGTAGGATAATGAGTAGCCATTTAAAAACTTGATAGGCAAATGAAACTTCTTTACCGATGTAAAGCATGCCAATTACTTCACCATTATAGGAAATAGGCTGACCAGCGATGATTAATCGAATGGTATCTGTTTTTCGGGCTGGACGAAACTCATCCCTTCTCTCTTTTACATTGGGTCTTTTTTTCAAAAATTCAACTTGAAAAGTCTCTTGTAGAATCTCATTTCGTTTAGGATTCCAACCTGAGATGCTGGTCAAAATTTTAGTGCGGAGCTCTGGGATCACTTCATCTCCCAATACCAATTCTCCGGAACGATTCACAACATAATAGAAAAATTGATCAACATCCTTTTCAAGGGACTTTTGATTCCGAAACTCCAAACCACCTTTATGGTCCTGATATCTTAAGTATTCTTCAACATTTCTTGCTTCTTGATGGACACTAGATTCAAGTTCACGTTCTTGATCCTTAAAGATAGTCGCATATAATATGGTATAGACAACAGCGATAAAAAGGACTAGAAAAAGCATAAGTAATCCGCTATATAATAACGTTAATCGAAATTGGGTGCTTTCAAATATATCTCTTTTGCGAAATAATGGGGTGAAGGCTGGACGCTTAGTTCTCAATTTTATAGCCAACCCCTCTTATACTTTGGAGCAAGTCCTGCTTCCCAAATATATCTAATTTTTTTCGCAGTAATTTAATGGTTGCATCAATGGTCTTGGTGGATACATCCGCATCCAAGCCCCAAATCCGATCTAGAATCACCTCACGAGGCAGAACCTGTCCTTTATTTTGTACCAATAAATCTAGTAACTGAAACTCACGAGGGCTTAATTGAATTTCTTCTTTCCCCTGCAGAATGGTTTGGCTCGTACGATTTATGGTTAAGCTCTGAATAGAAATTTGATCCTCTAAAACGGGAGCATAGTTACGGCGTGTTAGTGCTCGTAAACGGGCAAGAAGCTCATCAATTTCAAACGGCTTAATGAGGTAATCATCTGCTCCGGCATCCAAGCCGTTAATCCGATCTTCTACCGCATCTTTAGCTGTTAACATTAAGATTGCCCCGGAATAACCCTCGCTTCTAAGTTTTCGGCAAACCGAGATACCATCTCCATTTGGCATCATCCAGTCTAATATTAAGATGTCATAGTGGGAAGCTTTGGCATACTCGTAGGCATCTTCACCCTCCATCACCCAATCAACCTTATAGCCACTCTTCTTCTTCAGCATAAAACCAATTAATTCACCAAGTTGTAAATCATCTTCTGCTAAGAGAATATTCAAGTTTAGCACCTCTTTTTTTGCTTCTGTTATTAATATTACCGAATTAAACTTTCCTAGAAAAGTTGATTGTCATAAAAATCAACACCACCGTAACGATGGTTACGGTGGTTATTTAAAAAAGGGGGAAACATTTTAAAAGGTATTCATTATTTTTTAAAATTATTATGTTTGACGCCAAGCTTTTCTAATTCAGCATTTGCAGTATCGATAAGCTCTTGCGCTTTCGCTTTTGTAGCCGCATCTAAGTTTGTTAATAGGTTTTCAAATTTGCCTTTACCACCATGCTCAGGGAAATCAACCCCTAATGCTTTTAGCTGTGTTTCAGCTTCCTCATGATTGATGGTGCCAGATTTTTCTTTTTCAAAAATCGCTTCAGCTTTCGCTTTTGTAGCCTCATCTAAGTTTGTTAATAGGTTATCTAATTTGCCTTTTCCACCACGTTCCGGGATGTTAACCCCTAATGCTTTAAGCTGTGTTTCAGCTTCCTCATGAGTAATCGTACCAGCCTTTTCTTTTTCGAAAACCGCTTCAGCTTTCGCTTTTGTAGCCTCATCTAAGTTTGTTAATAGGTTATCTAATTTGCCTTTTCCGCCACGTTCCGGGATGTTAACCCCTAATGTTTTTAGCTGTGTTTTCGCTTCCTCATGAGTGATGGTGCCAGCTTTTTCTTTCTCAAAAATCGCCTCAGCTTTCGCTTTTGTCGCCTCATCAAGGTTTGCAAATAGGTTTTCAAATTTGCCTTTTCCACCACGTTCAGAGATGTTAACCCCCAATGCTTTTAGCTGTGTTTTCGCTTCCTCATGAGTGATCGTGCCAGCTTTTTCCTTTTCGAAGATGGCTTCAACCTTTGCTTTTGTAGCCTCATCTAAATTAGCCAATTGATCCCCTTTTTCGCTACGTTCAGGGAGAGTGACACCTAGTTTAGCCAATTGGTTTTTGAGTTCATCCTTAATTTTTTGTACTTTCTCTTGGGTAGCAGCATCTAAAGTTTCCACATTGTACTTTACTTTAGCAGTTTGTGAGGTATTCGCCGCAAATGCTGATGTTCCAACTCCACCGATCACTCCAACAGATAATACTCCTGTCAATACATAACCTAATAGCTTCTTTTTATTCATTGTATGAACCTCCTAATTTATTTGGATATCTTGTACATTTTTAAATTTAATACTCAATGGTGAAAACTTGGTGAAAAACCAAATGATTTTTGAAAAATATTTAAACTATACCCATGGTATCTGAGCAAAATCAAACTTAGCCCAGGGGACCCCTATGTGAAGGACAAAATTACTGACAATAAAATAACCTGCAAAGATTGATTGCACAAGCAGGGTTAAACCTAAGATCATCGATGGAATCCCCTTTACTTTTGCTAAAACCCCGTTTGCTTTTCGATTAATAAAGCTGTGCCTACAAACATTAAGGGCGTTCAAAACAGATTGAACGAGAATATAAGATGCTAGAAAAATCGCTAAATGCATAACAACTAGTTCATATCTAAAATAGATGGGTAGGGCTAATAGAGCCATGAATGATAGAGCCCATAAAAATTCAAGAAAGTGACGGATCCAAAATACAATTGAGACAGCAATTAGACCGATAAGAATATATAAAATCAAGTGATAGTCGTTAATAGAAACGAAATAAAATAATCCAATTGCCATTAGTGACGGGGCAGTATAACTAATATAAGAGATAAAATCATGTTTAAGAGTTACATAGTTTGTAGTTTCTGACGTGGAGCCTTTTTTTAATAATATTATTTTTTTGCTTTCGCCTCCCATTATGAGAACTCTAATCATTTCATGAAGGAGAGTATAACTAAGAGATAAATATGTTTTGATAAAAGGTATTCTAGTTACAAGAAAGGCCGATGCCAGATAAAAAATAATAGGTAATGAATAGTTCATGTTTGTTCTCCTTTCTATTTAATTAAGAAAAAGAAGAAGCACCAACTAATGTAAAGGTGCTTCCTCCTGGCTCATTCTTAAATAAATGACTCTTTTTCACTCTTTAGCTTTTCTATTTCTCTATTTAATTCTTCCTCGTTTATATAGGTAGAATCATATCTTACTAAAGGATTGGAAAACGGATTGCCTGCTTGTACCTCAGCTTCCATTAATAAAATGCGGTCTTCAGCACGGGCTACTCCTCTTATAATATTGTCAGTTTGGAAGGAACTCGATGCCTTTTGAATTTGTTTAATAGATTGAGCTACGTTTGCACGTGAAGCTAATAGAATTTTCTTATGCTGCAAATCATTATACATTTGTTGTAGTTCGTCTAATTTTCCTCGTAGGATTTCGGTTTGCTCTTTCATTGCTTCATACTGCTGTTCATAAAGGCCTAACTGCTTGTCAGACGTAAGCTTTTCTTGAACTGCTAATTTAGCAATGGTATCTTCTCCTTGCTCAATAGCGAGTCGTGCTTGACGAGTTCTTTTTTCGACTAATGTTTTTGTTTCTAGAATAAGGGCTGCTTGTTTATTCTCTACAAAAAATTGACGGGATAAAGCTTTTTGGGCTTTCGCCATTTCCTGCTCCATTTCCCTAGAATATTCGTTTAACATCGCAATTGGGTCTTCGAGATGATCGAGCCACCCATTCATATCCGCTCTTGCAATCGTTTTGACTCTCTTAAAAATCCCCATTTTAAACATTCTCCTTTTTATTAACTAAATTTTTTTCCCATTGATCTAAAAGATTTGTACTTTGGTTTGATAATGGTTTATGTGAATTCAATATTGATGTATCAATAAATTGTTGCATCGAGGATGACTTTGATTTTTTTCTTAGCCCTTTCATTATGAAAACCAAAACAGCTACTCCAAGCACAAGGAATATGAAGAACCAAATCCAAGAAAATCCACTGTGATGATGGCCCATCATGTGATGTGGTCCAAAACCACTTTGAGGACCCATTCCTCTTGGCCCATGTCCATGTGGTCCGCCAGCAAGAACACTTAATCCTCCGAATAAATAGTGGAACACATTCAAAACTAGAATGATGGAGGCAATGATTCCTCCCCAGAAAATCCCCTTTTTCATTTTTGTATTCATCGTTCTTTCTACCTCCTTTCATTCTTGATGTTTGTAGTTTAGTAGAGTTTGGTGAAAAATAAGTGAAAAAAATAAAGGGACGGTTCTTTTGCTTCTTAGAAGCAAAAGAACCGTCCCCTTGTTTGCCCTTGTTTTGAAAAGCTAAAATAGCAAATCTGGAAAAGAAAAGAAGCTGTCCCCTCTTTAAAATGGAACAGAGGAGGCAGAAGAAATGAAGTTACTTAAGGTAAAAGACCCATTTACGGTTTATATTTATTCTTGCTTTTTGTCAGCGTTTATTTTTACCTTTGTTTTTACCGTCAATTTGTTATATCATGTTCAAATCGTAAAGCTTGATCCCCTTCAACTTGTTTTAGTGGGAACCGTTTTAGAACTGACAGTTTTTTTGTTTGAAATACCGACTGGTTTGGTTGCGGATATAAAAAGTAGGAAATTTTCGATTATCATAGGGTATTTTTTAATAGGAGTAGGCTTTTTAATTGAGGGTTTATTTCCGGCTTTTGTTGCTGTCCTTCTATCGCAAATATTATGGGGTATC
This sequence comes from Bacillus sp. CGMCC 1.16607, assembly GCF_042683745.1. Taxonomy (NCBI): domain Bacteria; kingdom Bacillati; phylum Bacillota; class Bacilli; order Caryophanales; family Bacillaceae; genus Bacillus; species Bacillus sp. CGMCC 1.16607. The sequence goes on along the minus strand of NZ_JBHUJX010000036.1, from coordinate 303,414 downwards.
GGTTATACGTTTACAAGTGGTGCTGGTCAAGCCTGGATTGCAGATGAAATCGGAGAAGAAAGGGCTTCATTAGCTTTCTTAAAAGGTGCAAAAGCAGGGAATTTTGGTAAAATCATAGCTATTCCATTAAGTATTTTAGCAGGATATTTTATGGTTAATCTACCTATCATTATTGGTGGTATTTGTATGCTAGGGCTATCTATCCTATTAATCTTCTTTATGAAGGAGGATCACTTTAAGCCAGTGACTAAAGTGGAAAGGGCTTCTACGTGGGCCCATTTAAAAGATAATATTAAGAATATCATTGATTACGGAAAGGCCAGTTTCCTATTGAGAATCCTTTTCCTTATTGCTTTGCTATTTGGATTTTATAGTGAGGGTTTTGATCGCCTTTGGATGTCTCACTTTATAGACGAGGCAAATCTTTCTACGTTTACAGGGTCAAAATTAGTGTTATTTATGGGAGGGTTAGAGCTCATTACTGTGCTTATATCATTTGGAACTCTTCATTATATGGGTAAAAGCTCCATCTATGAAAAGCAAAAATATATTTATATCTCTCTTTTTATTGGTAGTTTTCTTATTATCGGTTCTCTCTTAGGTTTTGCTTTCTCGACTTCTATAGTCAGTTTGCTAATATTTTATATTGTCATTCAAATGAGTAGGCAGTCAATGAATCCTTTAATGGATATTTGGTTGAATAAACTCATAGTAGATTCGAGAACACGTGCCACTTTCTTTTCGGTAAAGGGGCAGATTGATGCAATAGGACAAATTGGCGGAGGACCAGTAATAGGCTTTATTGCAACAAACTTCATGATTAAAACCGCCTTTGTCATTTGTGCTATTTTACTAGCACCAGTCTTATTTTTATATTATTTAGTTATGAAGAAAGATAGAGAGTAACCCTCTATCTTTTCTCTATTATTGGAATATGTATCTCCATATATATTTTTTCATAATCCCAGTAATGACAATATTCATCGTAGTATTCAAAGTCAAATGCAGCCTCATCCACCTCATATGATGAATGCGGGAGCCAATCTTCTAAAATATATTGCCATGTCCCTTTGAGGGTAGGAACAAATTGTTCTGGTCTTACCAATGGTGTTTTAAAAATAGCATAGGTTGCCGCAGGGATTTGGAAACTAGTAAAACCCTCTGGAAGCTCCATGTTTTCTTCATACTCAACGGAAAATAAGTAGATAAAGCTACTGTCAATATCATTACTATTTAAATTAATACAATACTCTCCATGATTCTTTGGATTAAGACGTTCATATAACATTGTTTCTACAGCCCCATCCGACAATCCCCTTTTCTCCCAATAAGCAGGTTCATCCCTTGTATAGGAAACATTCTTAACAAAACCTTCAAACGTTTTGCCGGCGACCCAAAATGCCGGACGTTTCACAATCTTTGGCTGCATCACAATTCCACCTAAATTCTTTTGGTGAAGGCTTAACAAATCAAGCTTTTGTGGTAATGAAAGAGGACAGTGAAGCTTATATAAGCTCGGAGGACTTCCAAAGCATTTCTTAAAAGCCTTCGTAAAACCAGCATGAGTTTCAAAACCATATTCTAACGCAATCTCTACAATCTTCTTTCCATTAATCAACTCGTGTAAGGCGAACTGAAGTTTCCTTTTTAACACGTAATCCATCAGTGTATAACCTATATGTTTGTGAAAAATACGATAAAAATGATAAGGGGAGTATCCAACCATTTTTGCTAGATTTCCAGGTTCTAGCTCTTCTTTAATATGCTCGTCAATATAGTTAATGACTTGTTGAAGTATGTTTAAATGCTGCATAAAGATCACCGTTTCAAGTTCCTTTGGCTATTTTTAAAAGTAATAGTACATACATTTCGATATGACAATGTATATTCCTTTCTCAATAAAAAAAATTGTTAAGGTAGCAATTGGAAAAAACAAAGGGGACGGTTCTTTTGCTTTTTGGAAGCAAAAGAACCGTCCCTATGATTTAAAAACTTAGTCAACTATTTTTAAAGAAATTTTCATTGCTTCATGGTCTTCCGTTGCTCCACAAATTGTGTTGCAAATTAATTCAAATTCCCCTGTTGTTTCTGCTGTAAATTCAGAAGGTTTATCTGCGCTTAAGTCGATGCCTAGGTCTTTATTATTAATGGTATGAACTCCTTCTTCGTTGACCAAATTTATTTTGACCTTTGTTCCCTTTTTAATAACTAAGTCTTTATCTGAAGAGAAATCCCAATTTTTCGCTGTGATAGTGAACTCTTCAACATCTGATGCTGTTGTTTCTTCAACGGTTTCCTCTGCTGGTTGTGAAGTTGTTTCTTCACTCACATCGGATGTCTTCGTTTCCTCATCTGTTCCACTGCAGGCTGCTAAGCCTAAAGCTAATGTACCGGTTAATAAAAATAAACCAAGTTTCTTCATGGTATCTAATCTCCTTTATATTGAACATTTTATTTTGAAACAAGCAAAAACAGATGTTGAAATCGTGTATCTCTTCCTCTGTTTTGCTACCCTAATTTTAAGATGAGCATTTGTAATTTTCCTTGACCCAGGTCAAGGAAAAAAACGATTTTAACTTATTTAACCTATTTATAGATAAATTTATAAGAAATACTTTGACGATATCGTCCTAAGAAAGTGTCTGCCATTTTTTTTGAATATTAGCATAGTTGGTGTAAACGATTCCAAGAAATACTATTGTAATATATCAAAATATTCATTACAATGATACTAATCAAAAAATAGATTAGTTGAAGAAGTGGGTAGCTTGCTATTTACCTCAGCGAAAAGTAAATCTATCGGGATTTTTATGGTCTACCAGTATAAGAGGGGGAAAGCATCTATGAAAAATCTAATGAAAAAGTGGAATCAAATAAGCCTGGTTAAACAAATATTCATTGGTCTAATTATTGGTATTATCTTGGCTGTATCTATTCCAGAAGTAGCAAAACCTGTAGTGATTTTAGGCTCTTTATTTGTTGGAGCTTTAAAAGCAATTGCACCAATTTTGGTACTGTTCTTGGTTATGTCGGCGATTGCCCAGCACAAAAGTGGTCACCAAACGAATATGAAATCGGTTATTATTCTGTATCTTTTAGGAACCTTTTTAGCTGGACTAATCGCCGTAATTGTAAGCTTTATGTTCCCTGTAGGTTTGACGCTTTCAAAAGGTGCTGAGGAATTGGCAGCTCCGGGTGGCGTTGTAGAGGTTCTAAAAACATTATTGTTAAACGTTGTGGATAACCCAGTTAAAGCCATCTATAATGCGAACTATATTGGTATTCTAGCTTGGGCTGTACTTCTTGGTATTGCACTAAGAAATGCTCCAGATACGACAAAAACGCTGATCTCTAATTTTTCAGATGCGGTATCTAAAATGGTTACTTGGGTTATAAAGTTTGCTCCATTTGGAATTATGGGTCTAGTCATTGAATCTATCACTACAAATGGTCTCGAGTCTTTATTAGGTTATGGAAAATTACTTGCCGTTTTAATTGGCTGTATGCTCTTTGTGGCTCTTGTTGTCAATCCGATAATTGTGTTTGTTTCCATTCGTCAAAATCCATATCCACTAGTATTTAAGTGTATAAAGGAAAGTGGTATTACAGCGTTCTTTACGCGAAGCTCTGCTGCTAATATACCTGTAAATATGAAATTATGTGAAAAACTAGGTTTGGATAAAGATACTTATTCCGTATCTATTCCATTAGGTGCAACTATCAATATGGCTGGTGCAGCTGTTACGATTTCTGTTTTAACACTTGCAGCCGTTCATACGCTAAATATTCAAGTGGACATTCCTACTGCGATTATCCTCAGTGTACTTTCAGCTGTGTGTGCTTGCGGTGCTTCAGGTGTTGCCGGAGGATCTTTGTTACTTATTCCTCTAGCATGTAGCTTGTTCGGAATTCCGGCTGATGTGGCCATGCAAGTAGTGGGAGTAGGATTTATCATTGGTGTTTTACAAGATTCCTTTGAAACAGCTCTTAACTCTTCTACAGATGTACTTTTTACAGCAACAGCAGAATATAAAAAGCAGATTAAGGAAGGCAAAAAAGTAAATATCAAAAAAGTAGCATAATAAGAAAGCTCCCTAACAGGGAGCTTTCTTAATTATAAGACTAGCTAGTTCTATGATTTTATCGTTCATGAAAGTGGAAAACAAGCATGCTTTTTCCTAGTAAACTATTCGAAATTTTGACAATTGCCTATGACTATTTTATGATAAAAATATATTATCAGAAGATTATGTCAAATTATGAAGGAGTATTTAAAATGAGTGTAATTACTAGGAAAGATGTGCCGCTAGAGGAGACATGGGATCTCACACATATTTTCCCTTCTGATGAAGAATGGGAAGCATCCTACATCCAAGTTGATCAAGATTTGGATGAATTCCTTCGTGGCACATTTAATGTAGAAAGTGCAAAAGGTACTCTTGAATTACTTCAAAAATACGACTGCTTAATGGAGAAATTTGGTCGGACATCTAGTTATGCCTTTTACAAATATTCGGAAGATGGGACAGACCCTGATAATCAAAACATGATGGGGCGATCGCAAACTTTAGCGAAAAAATCTTATAGTCTAGGTACAATGATCGTCAATCGTTTTCTCCTTTTACCGAATGAGGTATTGCAAAAGTATATGAAAGAGGAAAATGGTCTACAAACGTATCATCGGTTTCTCGAAAAAATAGAGGAAATTCGCGAACATTCATTAAATCCAGAGATGGAAGATTTATTGGCTTCTTTAAATCAAACGTTAAGTATGCCAAATTCCATCTATTTAACAATTACTGCCTCTGACCTAAAATTTGAACCCGTTAAAGATCAGAATGGAAAAGAGGTACCGATCTCTCTTTTCATGTATATGACCCAAATTGAAACGTCACCAGATACGGAACTTAGAAGAAATGCCTATCAGTCACTATCGAACGGTTTGAAAAATTATCAACATGGATTAGCACAAACTTTATCCAGTGAAATACATAAAAATGTATCGATTGCAAAGCTGCGGAACTATCCAACGACTATGGATTATTTGCTTCAGTATGCAACACCTGCAGCCAATCACTTTTATGAAGGGGATGGAATTCCTTCAACCTATTTTGAGGAAGTATTAGATGCATTCCAGCAAGAACTTTCACCCCATATGCAAAGATATGCTCGCCTAAGAAAACGTCAGCTTGGTTTAGATAAACTACTTTTCTCAGATGTAAAGGCACCGTTAGACCCTGATTTTGATCCGCCTATTAGTTATGAAGAAGCTGGAGAAATCATTGTTGAAGCTGTTGGGGTGCTAGGCTCTGAATATCAAGAATTAATGCGAAAGGTATTTACGGATAGATGGGTGTATCGAGGCGATAATGTTGGACGAAGAATGATTGCTTTTGGTGGTGGCGTTCACGGAGTTCATGGTTATTCGTTTTATCCTTGGGGGGGAAATCTGTTTGATATGATTCTCCTTGGACATGAGCTTGGACACGCGATCCATTTAACCCTTTCTGCACAAAATCAACGAATCATAAACAATGGCCAATCTTTATTGTTTGTTGAGGCACCGTCAACATTAGTTGAACATTTAATCGTTCAATATTTAAAGGAAAATCGGGATGATCCTAGGTTACACCGTTGGTTAAATATGTATTCGATGATGAGCTACCATCATAATTGTGTGACCCACGTTTTAGAGGCTGAATTGTTAAGAAGACTATACAAAATGGCCGATCAGAAGATTCCATTAACGACAACAGCTATTAGTAACACGAAAGGTGCTATTTTATCAGAATTCTGGGGAGACACAGTTGAAATCGATGATGGAGCAAAATTAACGTGGATGCGACAGCCTCATTACTATATGGGCCTTTACCCGTTTACCTATTCCATTGGTACGTCTGCCTCCACTGTAATTGCTAAACGTATCCAAACAGAAGGATTATCAGTTGGTGAACAATGGACAGATGTGCTTAAGCGTGGTGGAACCATGAATGGCTTTGATTTATATAAGCTGGCAGGACTTGATATGACAACAACAGACGTCATTAAACAAGCAATCGCACATATCGGAAGCATTGTCGATGAGTTAGAAAACAGTTTTTGATATAACTTTATTAGAATGGTTGTAGCTGTAATAGATAAAATATTTATTAAGTGCAATGAAAAGCAACGAATGTGTAATCAATACCTTCGTTGCTTTTCATTTTGGATTAAGAAGTAATATTAATTTAAAACGATTTCATAATACGGCTCTTCTTGATTCGTATCATCAAACCATTTTAACCCTTGATAGATGAACCCTATTTTTTCTAGAATTTTTAAAGAACTATTATTTAAAGGGTCAGCTGAAGCAAAAATTGTTTTTACATTCCCGTTTACTTTTGCAAGGGTTAAGCATGCAGCTGCAGCTTCCGTAGCATATCCTTTTCCCCATGATGCTTTTGCAAAGTGGTAAAGGAGTTCGATAGTATCCAATGAATCTCTAATATTATACCCTGCTGCGCCAATGACCTTACCTGTTTCCTTTTCAACAACAGCATAAACCGATAAACCCTTCACTTGATGACACTTATTATAGGATTCGATTACTTGGGGAAGAATGGCTTGTTCAATAGCTCCAGAACAATGGGCCATAACTTCCTCATTCCCCCAAAAACTCATTAAATCCTCTACATCACCAGCTTCAAATAATTTTAATAGTAAGCGATCTGTTTCATATACAATTTCCAATTAGCACACCTCATTAGATTAAGGAAAGGGAATTGACATTGGTCAACATCCATTTGTTATTTTGGTAAATACTAACCTAACATACCAATTTTACCCTTTTAGAAATACCGTCTAGAGACTGATTATCACGCGGCCTTAAGGACTCGGAAAAAGAAGAACCTTCTTTAAAGATTCTCCATTCAATCCTCTCTTTTCCCAACAATTCCATAAAAAAAGATATTCATAATATCTTCAGTGAGCGGCAGGATTTTTTGATAAACATCTTCGTGTTGCATATGATTATTCAAGGCTTGCAAATAAAATAATATCGCTTCATTAGACAGGTTTGGATCGACAAATCCCTGTTCTTTCCCTTCGTTAAGCAATTCAATAAACCGCGGAAGACTTTGTTCTATATAAAGTTTTTCGAAATGATTAGAACTAGAAGTGTACTCCCTCATTATATATTGATAAAAATCTTCATGAATCTGGTGTGCTGCTTCTTTTTTAGTAAATATAAGTTGCTTTATTTTTTCTGGAAAAGCTAGGTTGCTATGAAGGATTTGATCAAATTCATCTGTTGCCTTATCGATATAATAAATAAAAGTTTCATGAGCTAAATTATGTTTACTTTCAAAATAATTATAGATGGTCACTTGAGATACCTTTGCTTTATTAGCTATTTCTGCAATGGAGATTTTTTGTACACCATACTCGATAAATAAGCTTAATGCAGCTTCTAATATATTCATTTTCTTTTGTTCTTTTCGTCGCTGAAATCCGTCCAATTCTTTCACCTCTATGTTAGTTTAATAAAAGTTATGTAATAAAACAATGAATATAGTTCATAAACTATTGTCAAAAGAAGTAATTTTATATATTATGAACTATATTAGTAAAAATATTTCATAATTTTTAAAACGTGGCAGGGGGAAGAAGAAAAATGTCCGTACTAATAACATCAAATTTAACAAAAAGGTTTGGGAAGTTTACCGCATTAAATGGTGTGAATATTGAAGTGAATGAAGGCGAAGTGTTTGGCTTCATCGGCCCTAACGGTGCTGGTAAATCAACAACCATCCGTGTGCTTCTTGGAATTTTAAAAGCAACAGAAGGGGAAGCGAAGATTTTTGGTATGGATGCATGGAAAGATGCCGTAGAAATTCACAAACGTATGGCGTATGTTCCAGGAGATGTTAACCTTTGGCCCAACTTAACTGGCGGGGAAGTCATTGATCTATTCGTAAAATTACGTGGGGCGAACCATAAAAGCAAACGCGAAGAGCTGATCAAGAAATTTGATTTAGATCCTACCAAAAAATGTAGAACCTACTCTAAAGGAAACCGTCAAAAGGTTGCTCTAATTGCAGCGTTCTCATCTGACGCTGATCTTTATATATTAGACGAACCGACATCAGGTCTGGATCCATTAATGGAAAGAGTTTTTCAAGAGTGTGTGATGGAGGCAAAAGCCGAAGGGAAAAGTATTTTATTATCTAGCCACATCTTATCGGAAGTGGAGCGATTATGTGATAAAGTCGGGATTATTCGGCAAGGTCAAGTGATTGAAACAGGAACATTAAAGGAGCTACGGCATTTAACTAGAACTAGCTTACTTGTTGAAACGAAGAATCCACTTGATTCATTGTACGAGATAAAAGGTGTACACGATATCGAGAAAAAGGATCAAGCCCTTTCATTCCAGGTAGACGCAGAGGAAATGGCTAATGTTATGAAGTATGTAAGTCAATTTGGCATTGTGAAATTAGAAAGTGCGCCACCAACATTAGAAGACTTATTTATGCGCCATTATGAAGGATCGCAGAAAACATCGCATCTAGGAGCTGGGGGTGCATTGTAATGTCAAAGCAGTTATCCCATCATACAGCAAGACTTTCTCGGTTTATCGTACGCCGAGATCGTATTCGTGTCCCTGCTTGGTTACTCTCTTTATTCCTGCTGACTGTTATCGTTGCCAATGCGTTTACTGGTTTATATACGACAGATCAGGAAAGACAAATAGCAGCGGAAACAATGAGGAACCCTGCTGTGACAGCAATGCTTGGTCCAGGATATGGTTTAGATAACTATACAAACGGAGCTATGATGGCCCATCAAATGTTGCTTTTTACTGCCTTAGCTGTGGGGATTATGAGTATCTTATTTGTTGCGCGCCATACACGAGCAGATGAAGAGGATGGTCGAATTGAAATGATTCGTTCACTCCCTGTTGGCCGTTTGTCAAATTTACAAGCAACGGTTTATGTTTCTGTTGGTACAAATCTATTGTTGGCGTTAGTTATCGGTTTTGGATTGTATGCTCTTAAAATTGAGAGTATGGATTTAGAAGGGTCATTACTGTATGGAGCAGCCTTAGGAGCAACGGGTATGATTTTCGCATCAATCACTGGCTTGTTTGCTCAGGCGACTGAGAGTTCACGAGGGACGATTGGTTTTTCGATTACAGTATTGCTTCTATCCTATCTTGTCCGTGCGGTTGGGGATGTTAGTAGTGAAGCAATATCTTGGTTTTCACCATTTGGTTGGATTTTGAGTTCAGAAGTATATGTGAATAATAACTGGTGGCCGATTTTACTTACAATTGGTGTAGCAGTTATCTTGATACTCGTTTCCCTTTATTTAAATTCCATCCGTGATTTGGAAGCAGGATTCATACCAGCAAGACCTGGTAGAAGGCACGCCTCTTCTTTTTTACAAAGTCCACTTGGTTTAGCGTTAAGACTTCAACGTACCGGGCTTATTTCTTGGGCCGTCGGAGTGTTTATTCTTGGAGCATCTTATGGGTCAGTTTTAGGGGATCTAGAGTCCTATATTGCTAATAATGAAATGATGGCCGATATGTTAACACCAACGGCGGGATTTTCGCTAACAGAGCAATTTATTACGATGTTGATGAAAGTAATCGCGATGATTTGTACGATTCCTCCATTAATGGCCTTATTCAAGCTTAAAGGGGAAGAGAAAAAGAATCATACTGAACATTTACTTAGTCGTGCGGTGTCACGCTCACGGCTAATGGGAAGTTATTTTATCATTTCTATTGTGAGCACGTTTGTCATGCTGTCATTAGCTGCTATTGGGCTGGGGGTAGCCGGAAATTCAGTAATGGATGAAGGGATCGCTTTTGGAACTTTCTATCATGCGGCAATTGTTTATCTGCCTTCAATGTGGGTGATGATTGGTATTGCAGTGTTGTTCGTCGGTTTTGTACCAAAATTATCAGGTTTAACATGGGGGCTTTTGACATATTCTTTCTTTGTTATTTATTTAGGTGGCTTACTACAGTTCCCAAAATGGATGAGCAAACTGACGCCATTTGGTTATATTCCGCAACTTCCAGTTGAAGAAATGGACTTCATGAAAGTTTCTATTTTAACAATGATTGCGATTGCTTTAAGTGTTGTAGGCTTTATAGGGTATAAAAAACGGGATATTCAAGGGTAAACAAAGGAAACATGGAGTTAAAGAAATTTTATAAAAGATCCAAATTCTACAACATAGAATTTGGATCTTTTACTTTTAATAAACGGATTACTATAAACTTTATTATTTTTATAAATGGAGTTTGAATAATCTGAAATATGTCAAAACTGTTGGAGGAAATTATTTTATTTTGAGGTGGTATTTTGAAAAGATTAGTATTTTTAAGTGTATTAGGGGTCGTTTTAGTAGCGGGGCTTGGAGTGTCATTGTTTTGGGATGGGAATGATGAAGGTAAAAAACAAAATTCCTTAGAGCAAGATGCGAAAGAGGTAACGAACAAGGCAGTTGAGGTATCATTTACGGATGATGGGAGTGTCAATGCGAATCATTTGAACATCCCATGGACCATTAATAAGAATGGAAATTTGTTTTTCTTAAGTCAGCGGGAGGGCTCGGTTATTCAAATTGACGGAGACCTTGGTTTAGTAGAGGTTCAGAATGTAAAGGTTACAAAGGATATTTATCATGAAGGTGAAGGCGGTTTTCTCGGATTTACATTAGCACCTGATTTCGCTGCACAAAAGAAAGCATTTGCCTATCATACGTATCAGAAAGATGGACAGACTTTTAACCGTATTATTTCACTTAAACTTGAAGATCATACGTGGAAGGAAGATGAAGTCCTGTTAGATGGCATTCCAGGCGGAATGGTAAATAACGGAGGCAGGATTAAAATTGGCCCGGATGGAATGTTATATGCTACAACGGGTGACATTGGCCAGTCTAACAATGCACAAAGTCTTGACAGTTTAGCTGGAAAAATTTTGAGAATGAATCTAAATGGCGATATCCCTGCGAACAATCCATTTAAAAATTCTTATGTTTACTCTTACGGTCATCGTAACTCTCAGGGGTTAGCTTGGGATAATAAAGGAAACCTCTATAGTTCGGAGCATGGACAATCAGGAAATGATGAAATTAACTTAATCCAAGCAGGAAAAAATTATGGATGGCCTATTATTCAAGGGAATAAAGAAGCAAAAGGCATGGTGAAACCGATACTTCTATCTGGTGATGACACTTGGGCACCATCAGGCATGGCTTTTAATGATGGAAAACTCTTTATAGCTTCTTTAGCTGGAAAGAAATTATTTGCCTATGACTTGGCCAATAAACAATTACAAGAATTTTATGGAGATGCAGGCCGTTTAAGAGATGTACTGGTAGAGAACAACGAGTTGTATACCATTACAAGTAACCGTGATAAACGCGGTGTACCGACCGAAAAAGATGACAGGTTAATACATTTAAGTTTAACAGAAAAGGCATCTGCCAATTAAAAATTGATAAAGTAAAAAGGTATCGTTCACTAAACGGAGCGATTACCTTTTTTGAATTAAGTATAACATTTTTGGACTTTGAAAATTGTCTAGCTCCAGCGCCTAGCCCCTCGAGGTCAAATGTTCGACACCCAAAAAGTCAAAGAACGACTTTCCGGGTGTCGAAGCATTTGCTTGTCGGGGCTGATCAAGGCGCTTGGCTTTTCTAATATTATTCACCACCAAGGCTTTTTACATAGTCGGCAACTGCTTCTATCTCTTTTTCACTCAATGTATCTTTAAAGGAAGGCATTTGACCTCCTCCATTTTTCACCTGTTTGATGACGGCATCTCGGTCCATTTTTGTATTTTGTAAATTTGGACCGTTATGTCCGCCTCCGCCACCAGCACCATGGCAGGCTAAACAATTATTTTTATAGACTTTTTCCTCGGCAAGTGCGTTTGTTCCTTCTTCTTCTGTTTTATTCTTATTCGCTGTTTTCTGCTTTTCAGTTGTAGCTACCTCATTTTTTACTGGCGATATATTGATTTTATCCTTAGGAATGTCCTGTACAGATCCATATTTACCCTCCAATGAGAAGGTATAAATTTTATCTCCATGTTTTGTTCCTGCAAGTGTATTTCCGGCTGCAAAAATGGAGATATACTGCTTTCCGTTAACTGTATAGGTGATTGGAGGAGCATTTGCACCTGCATCCATTTTAAACTCCCATAATTGATCACCATTGGATGCATCATATGCAATAATTCGTCCGTCATTATGCCCGGTAAATACGAGGTTTCCTTTTGTCGTCAAAAGGCCGCTATAGGCAATGGCATCCCAATTCTTTTGCCAAACGATTTTATTCGTTTTAATATCTAGCGCAGTTACGGTTCCACGGCTTGGGGACTTTTCTACTGGCTGCCAGACACTTCCGATATACTCTTTGCCCTCTTCGAAACGGTCTTTTTCTTCTTCCCCATAATGGGCATAGGCAAAGTAATTATCATTACCCAATACGTAAAAATACTCAGTGTTTGGATTATAGGCAGATGGCGGCCAGTTTGCTCCTCCTTGAGGCGATGGTTTGAGAGTCACTGGTTTATCCCAAAATGGAGTAAAAATACTACCAATCTCACCCTTAAAATCCTTTGGTAAGTCACGCTTCACATCTTCCTCTGTGACCGCCTGTGGTACAAAGGCATCCCCTATAGGAATTGGCTGGGTAGGGGAGGTTTTTTGGTTTGCGTTTTGTGGAACAGGTTTTTCCTCAATTCCAATAAGCGGTTTCCCATTTGTCCGGTCCAAAATGTAAAGCCACCCTGTTTTTCCAGCCTGAGCAATTCCCTTCCTCATTTGACCTCCCATTTTTACATCAAAGAGAACAACGGGGTTTGAAGGGTCCATATCCCAAATATCATGATGTACTTCTTGGAAATGCCATTTGTATTTTCCTGTATTAGCATCTAAGGCTAAAATCGAATCGGCGTATAAATTATCACCGGCCCTTTTGCTGCCATCTAGGTCAGGTGCGGTATTTCCGGTTGAAAAATAAATCAGTCCTAATTTTGGATCAATCGCTGGTGTCTGCCAAACCGGTGCTCCGCCTGTTAACCAGTTCTTGCTATCCTTCGGCCATGTTTCATTTCCTTTTTCTCCTGGTTCAGGCAGCGTATACGTCCTCCAAATTTCTCTTCCTAAATCTGAATCGTAAGCAGCTACAAACCCTCTAATTCCATATTCACCACCAGCAATTCCGGTATAGACTTTTCCGTCATAATAGAGGGGCGCGCTTGTAATGGTATATCCTTTTTCCCAATCTTCTACTCTAGTTTCCCAAAGTACTTTCCCAGTCTTTTGATCTAAAGCAACTAGTCTTGCATCCAATAATCCGACAAAGACCTTTCCATCTCCTAATGCAACACCACGACTTGTCCATCCGCAGCATACAGTGTTCAGCCCATCCGCAAGCTCTGGTCGATATTCCCAAATCATTTTCCCCGTTTTAGCATCGAGAGCTTGGACTTGGTGTGCCCCCGTAATTGTGAACATCACACCATCATAGACAAGTGGGGTCGCCTCACCGGAATATTTAAATTCTAAACCTGAACCCAAACTTGTGACCCATTCTACTTTTAAATTCTTTACGTTTGAAGTACTGATCTGATCAAGAGGAGAATATCTGTTATTGTGAATATCTCCTCCATGAGTTATCCAATCCCCAGCAGGGGGTTTGGTTAGTTCATCGGAGGCGAACTTTGGTGCAATCTTACCTTTGTAATCCATATGTTGAAAGGAACGATAGTTAGTGTCGGTCAACCCAGTTTTCGGACCCTTTTCTTCAGATTCCTTCGTGCTGTCCTCGCCCTTGTTTTCCTCCGAGGTCGTCTTATTTTTCTCGGAGTTGTCTGTAGTATTGCAACTGGCAACAAGCAAAAGCAATAATGTCATAAAAATCCAACCAAATCTTTTCACCAATTCAACACAACCTTCCATACCTTTTCTGGTAATTTACCCGTATTTTGATAAAATAATCTAAAATTTTTGGGGCATGGGAAAGGTTGAAACTACTAAAATAATACAAGTAGTCGAAAATTTTGATGGTAGATTATTAGAGAAATTATTTGAGAAAATAATAAGTAGGGTGGTAATTTTCACCACCCTACAGCACATTTTTTGAAATAAATGGACGGACCCGTTATTTGCTGGATCCTTCTAAAATTATAAAGACCTAGTACTTTCGCGAACGACAAGATGGTGCATGACATTGATATGATGAGTTACTTGTTCCTGTTCATTTTTGCAAAGTTTTATTAAATTTCTTGTAGCTGTCATTCCGATTTCAACTGCAGAGTATTCAATGGTAGACAAACTTGGACGTATCAATTTTGAAAGTTCAAGTCCATCAAATCCAAAAACAGAGATATCCTCAGGAACGCGGTATCCATGATCCATTAGATAAGTAATAGCTCCAATAGCAATGGAGTCAGTGGAGCAAAAAACTGCAGTTGGTGTTTGCTCATGTGCTAGGAGGGTTGCCATAGCTTGACTGCCTCCTTCTACCGTTAAATCACTATTAACCACCCATTTATCTTGAACGGAAATTCCAGAATCGTTCAATGCCTTCTTGTATCCTTGAAATCGATCTTCCCTAATCGTGGGTCCGTTTGTTGCACGAATCATTGCAATCTTTTGATGGCCATTTTGTAAGAGGTAGGTAACAGCCTCGTAAGAAGCAGTAATGTTATCAACATGAACGGATGGAATGGAGGGAAAAGGAGAAATTTGGCCAGCTAGGACGACAGGCGTTAGATTTTTTTTAATAAGTTCTAAGTGCTTTTCCTCCCATTCCTGCCCCATAAAAATCATACCCTGAACAGATAATTTATTACTAAATAAATCAATATAATAAAGTTCGTTTTCGATCGTTCCATCTGTTAATCCAATGACCGTGTCATATCCATATAATTTGCAGACTTTATTTATTCCTGCAATTAAATCATCAAGAACAGTATTACTATATTGAGGGCAAATGACGCCTATTAAAAGTTGATCCTGTTGAAGAGTTAGGCTTTGAGCAACGAAAGGAAGATAATTCGTTTCTTTTAAAACATTCAATACACGTTTACGAATATCATCATTAACAGGTTTACTGTTATTGATTACCCTGGAGACAGTTGAAGTTGAGACATCTGCGAGTTTAGCAATCTCCTTTAACGTGATTTTCAATCCGATCACAACCTTTTTTAAGATAATTTAAGTGTAAAGAAGTATTTATTAGTTGTAAATAAATGATCGTGTTTATGGTTTTTCTAATGTAGGCAAAAAATAGAAATATTTCGTTGACCTAGGAAATATAATGTCATATAATCGGCGTACAGGCAATAAAATTTCCTAAAAAGAAATAAAGTTCTTGGATTAAAGGGGGATGACTAAATGAGCAAGTTTATGAAAGCGCTTAAAAGGACAACAATGCTTGGTGTTACAGGTGCCTTAGCTTTATCATTGGCAGCATGTACAGGAGGCTCAAAGGAAAGTTCATCAGATTCAAAAAACAAGGATTCAAAGAATTCAGATTCGCCTGTAACAATTATTGTTACAAATGCTAAAGGTGAAATTGATGCTCAGTTCAAAGAAGCAGCACAGAAATTTATGGATACGAACACAGATATTAAAGTAGAGGTAAATTCTGCTGCAGTTGGGGATACATTAAATGTGTATGATAAACTGACTGCTTCAGGAAAAGTCGTTACATTGGCTATGTTTGACCCATATGCTGCTTTGAATAAATACAAAGATGTCGGAACAGATATATCCAATGAGAAATGGATAGCTGAAACAAGCTCTGCACTTAAAAACTCTGACGGTCAAGTCGTTGGCTTTCCGTTTGCTGTAGAGGGAATGGGGCTAGTATATAACCAAAAAGTTCTAGATAATGCTGTTGGTGGTACGTTTGATCCATTCTCTATCAATACACAAGACAAGTTAAAAGAACTATTAGATAAAGTGAAGGCATCTGGTGTTAAATCTCCTGTTGCCTATCAAACAGAAGCTTGGTCTGTTGGAAATCACTACAGCTCATTATTCTTAAATCAAGAGGAAGATCCTAGTACTCTAGTAGATCAATTAAAAGCTGGTTCTGTTAACCTTAAAGAAAATGCAACGTGGAATGGTTACTATAGCACATTAGAATTGTTAACATCTGAGAAATATAACGAATTTGGTAAACGTCCAATTGGTCAGTACTATGATGCTGCACATTTAGCAGTTGGTAAAGGCGAATCTGCTATTCTATTTAATGGAAACTGGGCTTATGATTCATTAAAAGCGGTTGCTGGTGATAACTTTGGATTTATGCCTATTGCCGTAGACAATGATTCAAATAACCCATTAAACAACAAAATTGCAGTTGGTCCTACACAAGTACTGGTTATTAATAAAAAAGCCTCAGAGGCTGAGCAAGAGGCTGCTAAGAAATTCCTTGATTGGTTAGTATACGACGAAGCAGGTCAAGATTTCGTTGTGAATAAAGCACAAGTTATTTCTGCTTTCAAAAATAATCCAAACACAGTAACGAACCCACTTGGTGTGTCCATTGCTGATGCGATTGCAAACGATCGAACAATGCCGTTTGCTACAAACTATATCAATGCTGCAGATTGGCCTACAACTATCGGTCCTGAAGTTCAAAAGTATATCGCAAAAGGACAAAGTAAAGAAGATTTGGCAAAGTATATCGAGAATTACTTTAAAAATCAAAAGTAGTACGTCAGTATTACTAGTAAAACCACAAAAAGTGGGCGAGTGGTTCATCTCTCGCCCACTTGTTTTCATTTTAGAATAGGATGTGAAGCAAATGACGCAACGGAAAAGATTTTTTGCTAATATGGGGAATTCATTGTTATTCCTTGGTCCTACTACCGTTTTTTTTACGATAACTGTTTTGATTCCATTTATTTATGGTGTTTATATAACGCTGAATAGAATGAATACTCCTGTTGATCCAATGGTGTTTTCAGGACTAGAAAACTATATGAATGCGGTAAAGGATACAAAGTTTTGGGAATCTCTTTGGTTAACGCTTAGGTTTGTAGTGGCAACTGTATTTTTTGTAAACTTAGTAGGATTTGGGTTGGCTTACCTAGTGACCTCAGGCATACGGATTCAAAATTCAATGAGAACAGCTTATTTTACCCCCAATTTAATAGGTGGATTAGTTCTTGGATATATATGGCAGTTTATTTTTGTACAATCATTACCTTCAATCGGTGAAAAGCTCGGAATTGAATGGTTGGAGTTAGGTTGGTTAGGGGATCCGAAGATGGCCTTTTGGTCGCTTGTTCTCGTGACAATTTGGCAAACTTCGGGCTATATGATGATTATCTTTATTGCTGGATTAGTGAGTATACCGAAAGATCTTATGGAAGCCGCTCGGATTGATGGGGCAGGTCCGTTTAGAAGACTCATTAATGTAACGATTCCATTAATGATTCCTTCTTTTGTAGTTACTATCTTCTTATCATTAAAAAATGCTTTTATGGTGTATGATTTAAATTTCTCGTTAACGAAAGGCGGACCTTTCGGCAGCACAGAAATGGTGTCCATGCATGTCGTTAATAAAGCCTTTGTTGAAGCGAATTACGGAACAGGTCAAGCAGAGGGGATCATTCTCTTTGTCATTGTTGCTATTGTTACTGGATTTCAAGTGTATTCAAGTAAGAAAATGGAGGTTGAAGCGTAATGAAGCTAAGAAGAATGGCGACATCTACAATTATTTATTTAATTTCCATCATTGCATTCGTTAGTTTTATCTTTCCCTTTATCTTACTTATTTTCAACTCTTTTAAAGATAATGGAGAGATTTTAACGAATCCATTTTCTCTACCTACTAGCTGGAGTTTTGATCAATTTATTGCTGCAATGGAGAAAATGAATTTTTTAGTCACGTTTAAAAATACCTTTCTTATTACAACGATAAGTACTTTATTTATCGTACTCTTCTCTGCAATGGCTGCTTATCAAATGGTTAGGAAACCCTCGAAGTATAACAAAATATTTTTCACGATATTAGTAGCTTCCATGGTTATTCCATTTCAAACATTGATGATTCCGCTTATTTATATTTATGGTGCTAAGCTACGTTGGATTGATGCGATGCCAATTCCATTATTAATCTTCTTTTATATAGGCTTCGGAAGTGCACTATCTATTTTTATTTTTCACGGTTTTATTAAATCCATTCCAGTTGAAATTGAAGAGGCAGCAAGAATTGATGGATGTAATACACTCCAAACATTTTTTATCATCGTTTTTCCTATGCTCAAACCCATTACAGTTACAGTAGCCATTCTAAATGTACTTTGGATCTGGAATGATTATTTACTTCCTTCTTTAGTATTGAATAACGAAAGTGTGTATACGATGCCGGTCATGATGAAAGTTTTCAACGGTACATATATGAACAACTGGGAGCTACTGATTCCTGCGATTCTATTAACCATCATTCCGATCTTAATCATGTATATGATTGGTCAGCGATCCATCATTAATGGTGTGATGCAGGGATCCATTAAATAATGTTGACGAAAGATGCAAAGGAGAGTTTTTATGAATAAAAACTGGTGGAAAGAAGCGGTTGTTTATCAAATATATCCACGTAGTTTTATGGATAGTAATGCAGATGGAGTCGGCGACCTGCCAGGAATCATCTCAAGATTAGATTATTTAAAGGACTTAGGAATCGATGTCATCTGGCTTTCTCCCATTTATCAATCACCAAATGATGATAATGGATATGACATCAGTGACTATTATGAGATTATGGCTGAATTCGGTACGATGGAGGATTTTGACCAGCTGTTGAAAGAGGTCCATGCAAGAGGGATGAAGCTGATCATGGATTTAGTTGTCAATCACACCTCCGATGAACACCCTTGGTTTATTGAATCTCGTTCATCCAAAACGAATGCGAAGCGTGACTATTATATTTGGCGTCCTT
Organism: Bacillus sp. CGMCC 1.16607; assembly: GCF_042683745.1. NCBI lineage: Bacteria > Bacillati > Bacillota > Bacilli > Caryophanales > Bacillaceae > Bacillus > Bacillus sp. CGMCC 1.16607. Next base: position 284,444 of record NZ_JBHUJX010000036.1, on the reverse strand, counting down.
CTGTTAATGGAGAGGTTCCAAATAACTGGGAATCGTTTTTTAGTGGATCTACTTGGGAGTATGACGAGGCAACTGATGAATATTATTTACACTTGTTTTCGAAAAAGCAGCCAGACCTCAATTGGGAAAATCCCGAAGTCGTAAAAGACATCCACAAGATGGTAAAGTGGTGGCTAGATAAAGGAATTGATGGATTTCGGGTAGATGCGATTAATCATACTGGAAAAGCAGATGGATTTCCGGATGATCCGCACCCGGAAGATGAAAGATATAATACGGGTTATCCGTTGTTTTCGAACTTACCGAAGGTTCATGAACAACTGCAAAAGCTGAACCGTGAAGTACTTAGTAATTATGATATTATGACAGTTGGTGAAACATCAGGAGTTGGCCCAGAGGAAGCTCTACTTTATGTGGATGAAAAACGAAACGAATTCAATATGGTTTTCCAATTCGAACACACGTCTATCGATTGCGGCACCCAAGGGAAGTGGGGTGTCCAGCCTTGGAGTTTACTCGATTTGAAAAAGATAATGAGTAAATGGCAAACTGAATTGTATGGAAAAGGTTGGAATGCTTTGTTTTTTAATAACCACGATCAACCAAGGGCTGTATCCCGTTTTGGAGACGATCAAACCTATTGGGCTGAGTCAGCAAAATTATTAGCGACTTACATTCATACGTTAAACGGTACACCTTATGTATATCAAGGTGAGGAAATTGGAATGACCAATGTGGCGTTTGATTCGATTGAGTCTTATCGTGATGTAGAAATCCTTAATTATTACAGAGAGAAAGTGGAAAAACAAGGTCATGATCCAAAGCAAGTGATGAACAGTATTCATCATAAAGGGAGAGACAATTCTCGAACCCCAATGCAATGGGATTCTAGTGAACAAGCAGGTTTTACTAGAGGTATACCTTGGATAGAGGTCAACAAGAATTATACGAAGATTAACGTGGAGCAGCAATTACAAAATCCGAACTCCATATTTAACTATTATAAGAAACTAATCCAGTTACGTAAGCAATACGAGGTCATCGTATACGGAGATTACCAAATGATTCTTGATGATCACAAAGAAATTTATGCCTATGTTCGTACACTAGGTAATGAAAAACTTCTAGTTATTTTAAACTTTTTTGCTGGTACACCTACTTTCCAACTGCCGGAACATTTAGAAATTGAAACACCAGAGCTTCTTATTAGTAACTATCCGGTTCAAAATAATAGTGAAATGAAAGAAATAAAGCTTCAGCCATATGAAGCAAGAGTTTATCGATATTAGAAAACATAGGGAAGGTTCTTTTGCTTCTTGGAAGCAGAAGAACCGTCCCTTATGCACTTAATGGATGGGCAATTTATCAGGATTCAAGGTTAGATACATTTCATTAATTTTGTCATCATTATTTATATAAAAACTAAGGATACTATGAACTTTTCCGTTAATGGAAAATATGATTGCGGGCTGGCCATTGACATTTTTCACTTCAAAATAAAAGTCTCCAGTGGCTTTTTTGGCTACACCATTTAAAAAAGGTAAAACGTTGGAAAGTGATACGATTGGTCGGACAGCAGCTGTAATTTTCCCGCCTCCATCAGAATACAGTGTGACATTTTCAGATATAAGCTCTAATAAGTCAGCCGTATTTTGCATTTGAAACGCTTGTATAAAGCGATTAATCGTTGACTTATTCTTTTCATAGTCTAAGCTTTCGCCTTCAACTCGTGAGATCTTTTGCTTTGCCCTGCTAAAAATTTTCCTACAGTTTTCTTCTTTCTTTTCAATAATGTCAGCAATCTCTGAATAGGTGAAACCTAATGCTTCTTTCAAGAGAAGAATGGCTCGCTCATCTGGTGCCAAATACTCCATTATCCGTAAATAGGCAATACTCAATCCTTCCTTTTGTAGAACATTCTCAGATGGATCATATTCAAGAGACTTCTCTATCAATAACGGCTCAGGATTCCATGGTCCCATATACTGTTCTCGCCTGCGCCGTGCAGACTTTAAGACATCGAGGCAACGGTTGGTCATCATTTTGCAGAAATAGGCTTTCTTATTATCTATGTTCTCTACATTTATCTGATATGCTTTTAAAAAAGTCTCCTGCACAAGATCCTCCGCTTCAACAATCGAACCTAACATCCGATAACCTATAGAAAACAACAATGGTTTAAATTGTTGATAATCTTCGTTCGTAATTTGCACCTTTTTTCCTCTTTTCGTTTAAATTAATTTCTTCAGCGGCTTGTTTTCCACTACTGGCCGCTCCATCTGCCAAAATGAAATTGGGGGAAGCCCAGTCTCCTGCTATATATAATCCTGGAATCTCTTTTTTAGAACGTCGCAGCTTGTGCTCATCTCCAATTTGGGGTAAACGCTGGTTCACTGTTATATTTGGGATAAACCGACTAGTAATCTCATATTTTTGCCAACCTGGCTGTAGCGTATCTAAGAATTGTTCAAGCTCGTTTTTAACGCTTTTTGCATCGTGTGAGTCATCTGGATGTTGATATTTAAATACATGAAGAATTACATTTTTTGTATGATCAGAGAGGTGTGCATAATTTGAGTGTACAGAATAATAGAGAGGAGCCATAATGCCCATAGCGAACAATAGCTTAGGGTTAGGGAGCTGTGTTAAAGCCACATCTAATGTTGCCCCCCTTACAGCAGTAATTTTTGAGAAAAAATGGTCTTGATCGTGACCATCTAGCATTTCATTAAGTTCGGAAGGACCAGTTGTACAAATCACATACTTCCCGATAACTTCTTCATCATTTGATAGAACTAATCTAAATTGCTCCTGTTGGACAGGAACAATTTTTTTAACAGAGGAGTGTGATCGAACCTGAACACCTGAAAGGATAGCTTTATTATGAAGCTGGTCAATGATCGTTTGCCAGCCACCGTCTAGATAAAGTACTCCACCCATAGCATTTTTCATATTTGATACCATTACTTTTGCGCTCATTTTCTCAGGAGCATGACAATAGGTGGCAAGTCTGCCGAGTGTATAAAGCAGTGACTCAACGATTTTAGTTTGTGCTGCTTGCTTAACCCATTGTTGAAAAGTTTGCTCAGCTAACTTCTCAGGATTTATGCTCATTATTTTTGACAAAACGGTGAGCCAATCCACACGTTCTTTCCAATTTAAAAGACCTGTTGTAAAAAGGTCTAAAGGAGAAAATGGAGCAGCATATTCGATATTGTTTTCAATTAATATGCCGCTTAATTTGGGTGATTTTCCATTAAGGTGAATACCTAATTCTTCAAGAATAGACTTGGCTTTTCCTTTTTTATAAAGAGCATGGGGGCCTAAATTAAAATACTGGTTATTTATCTTATTTGTTCTAGCCCTTCCCCCTACATTCCTTCCTTTTTCTAATAGTAATATAGACAAATCTGTTTTAGCCAAATAATTTGCTGCAACATAACCTGCTAACCCACCACCGACAATGACAATATCCCATTTTTGAGTCATAAGATAACCTCCTAAAATGATTTCATAACTTAAGACGACAAAGGGTGAAGGGATGTGACAGTGTAAAGCACAAAAAAACACAGGGACGGTTCTTTTGCTTCTGGGAAGCAGAAGAACCGTCCCTGCGCTTTTATACAAATAAACTTAGTAAAAGGATAAACGCTAATCCAGCTACTGAAATAATTGTTTCAAGTAATGTCCATGTGGCAAATGTTTCTTTCATGCTTAAACCAAAATACTCTTTAAACATCCAGAAACCAGCATCATTAACATGTGAAGCGATTAAACTTCCTGCTCCCGTCGCTAGTACAACTAAAGCTAGGTTCACGTCAGATTGACCTAACAATGGAATCACTAAACCAGCTGTGGTTAAAGCAGCAACGGTTGCAGATCCTAAGGAAATACGAAGGATGGCTGCGATGATCCATGCTAGTAAGATGGGTGATAATGAAGTGCCTTTGAATAACTCGGCTACGTAGTCACCTACACCGCCATTAATTAATACTTGTTTGAAGGCACCGCCTCCACCAATGATTAAGAGCATCATCCCAATATGAGTGATCGCTGTTGTACATGATTCCATTACATTTTTGATTGGAATTTTTCTTGCTAATCCCATTGTATAGACTGCAACTAATAAGGATATCAACATGGAAGTACCAGCATCACCGATAAAACGGATTGCAGCCAAGAAACTATTGTCTTCAAATCCCATAGTTTTTTGCAGCAAATTAATAATAGTCGCAATCGACATTAAAATAACAGGAAGTAGAGCGGTAAATACACTGATTCCAAATCCAGGTGTTTCTTCAAGCTTAAATGTTTTTTGTTCACCTAGAGAGGCAATATTACCCGTTTTTGTGAATGAATTAGGAACAAGTTTTTTTGCAAGCTTCGTAAATACAGGTCCAGCTAAAATAACGGTAGGAATGGCAATGATGAAACCGTATAGTAAAACCTCTCCAATATTTGCACCATATTCACCCGCAATAACGGTTGGTCCTGGGTGTGGCGGTAAGAATCCGTGTGTAACAGATAAAGCAGCTGTCATCGGAATCCCAAGGTACAGAATAGATACTTTTAATTCTCTTGAAATCGCAAATACGATTGGGATTAATAAGACTAGTCCTACTTCAAAGAATAGCGCTACACCGATAATGAACGAAGCAGCAACGACTGCCCATTGAATATTTTTTTCGCCAAATTTGTTAACGAGGGTCATTGCAATACGTTGCGCACCACCTGAATCAGCGATCAACTTACCTAACATCGCTCCAAGTCCAAAGATTAACGCTAAATGACCGAGTGTTCCTCCTAAACCTGCTTCTATGGTTTTAACAATTTCCTCTAATGGAATCCCAAGAGCTAAGGCAACACCAAATGATACAATAATTAATGAAATAAAAGTGTTTAATTTTAGACCCATTATTAATATTAGTAATGCTAATATTCCAATTGCTACAATCACTAATGGCATCTTATTTCCCCCCAATATTTTCTATGTTTGTTTTTACTAATCCACGTTGATAATTGGAAATTTGCTTATATTCGTTGTCTAACGATCTTGATAAGTTAATAAAGATCGGAAGTAATTGTCTGTACTCTTTAACTGCATCTTCATTTGGTGTGTGCTTGTAAGTACTTCCAATCATTTCAGAAGCTACCTCAAATGATTCAATTTTGCCTATTGCATAAAGGCCTAATAGGCAAGCGCCAAGACAAGAGCTTTCGTAGCTTTCTGGGACGACAACTTCTGTTTCGAAAATATCGGACATCATTTGACGCCATACATCTGATCTTGCGAATCCCCCGGTTGCTTGGATTCGAGAAACGGATCCTTCCATGCATTCCAATAAAGCTAAAAATACGGTATATAAATTATAAATTACCCCTTCGAGAGCTGCTCGAATCATATGTTCTTTCTTATGAGAAAGGGTTAGACCGAAAAACGAGCCGCGCACATTCGGATTCCAAAGAGGTGCACGTTCACCTGATAAATAAGGATGGAATAACAACCCATTAGCACCAGGTGTAACTCGTTCAGCAATCTTAGTTAAAACCTCGTAAGGATCAATTCCTAATCTTTTTGCGGTTTCTATTTCAGAAGAAGCAAACTCATCTCTAATCCAGCGAAGAATCATTCCGCCATTATTTACGGGACCACCAATGACCCAGTGCTTTTCCGTGAGGCAATAGCAAAATATTCGCCCTTTTTCATCTGTTTGTGGCTTGTCGATAATGGTACGAATAGCACCACTTGTACCAATCGTTACAGCTATTTCACCTTTTCTTATGGCATTTACTCCTAAATTAGAAAGCACACCATCACTTGCACCAATGACAAATGGTGTTTGTGAATCGATTCCCATCTGTTTCGCTAAGTCTGGATGACAGTTCGTAAATATTTTCGTTGTTGGAACGAGTTCAGATAATTGGGATCGTGTAATTCCTGCAACTTGTAAGGCTTCTTCATCCCAATCCAAGCTTTTTAGATTCATCATGCCCATTGCAGAAGCTAATGAATAATCGACAACATATTGATCAAATAACTTCTTAAAGACATACTCTTTAATCCCGACATATTTTTTAACTTTGGTAGCGATTCCATTTTGCTCATTTACAATCCAAGTGATTTTGCTTAATGGTGACATCGGATGAATGGGTGTTCCCGTGCGTTTGTAAATGGCATGTCCATTTAATTCTTCCTTTATTTTATGAGCCCATGCCTCACTGCGATTATCAGCCCAAGTAATACATGGAGTTAAGGGTTGGTCATTTTCGTCCATTGCAATTACACTATGCATCGCACTACTAAATGAAATAAATGCCAATTTCTTTTGAGAATGGCTTTTCATTATTTTGGATATCGCCTGTAAGACAGCTTGAAAAATCTCTTCTGGGTTTTGTTCGGCTGTAGACATATCTGGTGTGTAAAGCGGGTAACCGATGTTTTCTTGCCCGATCACTGCGCCTGTTTCGCTAAATAATACCGCTTTCGTACTTGTTGTACCGATATCTACTCCTAACATATAGCTAGTCATTTTCTTGCTCGACTCCTTTAGAAAGCATTTGCTGAGATAACCAAAGGTCTTCTACTTTATTTTGAACATCATCAAAGTTTTGATGTAAGGATTTAACCATAAGGGCTCTATCTTTTGAATTTATCGCTTCAATATAAAGTTCATGATTTTCCACTATTCGGGTAAAGTCATCGTATTTTTCCTTGAAACGTTTGCGCATTGATAGAAGAATGAAGCTTTCCATCACAGGTTTTAAATTATTCCAGATCATTTGGATGTATGAATGATTAATAGAACGAATTATCGTTTCATGAAATAAGAGATCTTGATAGGAAAACTCATCAGCATCTCGATATTTTATGGCAACTTTCATCATTTCAAGTATTTTACTAAGCTCCGTTACTAAATTTGTAACGTTCATCCTTACAAGTCGTTCGAATACAAACGTTTCGATGAGCAAACGGACATCATAAATTTCCTCTATCTCTTTTTCTCTTAAACCAATGACAACAGCACCCATTCTTTCTAATCGAATGATATTTTCAGATGCAAGTATTTTTAAAGCTTCTCGAATAGGTGACCGACTCACTCCGAAATCGGCTGCTAATTTATTCTCAGATAAAATGGTACCGCTTTCAATGATGCCAGAAATAATACGCATTCTAAGCTCACATGTTACACGATCACCAGCTGAAGCTTTGGATAGCCATTTTGTAGGATATAAAAATTCCGTTGATTCGATCATAAATTCACCCTCTCGATACATTCAAGTGTACTTGTATACAAGTATTTTAATCTAGATTTTTAATAATGCAAGCGCTTTTATAAAATTCGTGCCCATTCAGACATAGAAGTTTTTTACATTTTTTATGGTATTTGGAATGATTGGGAATGAAACATAGTGTCTATCCAAAAAAATGGGGAACCGATGTTGAAAAATAGTATGGAAGGGGCATTGAAGAGGTTTTTAAGATATGGGGGGTTTTTTAGTTAGTAAAGTGATATAAAAACACACTACAATTCCTTTATAGAGAAAGGACTTGCAGTGTTTCGTACTCAAATAAAGACTCTAGAATTGCTGGTCTTAAGAATATTAGTTTAAGATTTTGACCTTTAATTTTTTTACTCCAAAATTGATTGCATCTTGTTCAGAAGGAATAAAGACATCAATTCGATTCCCTTTAATAGCTCCACCAGTATCAGCGGCGGTTGCTTCACCAAAGCCTTCTACATAAACTTTACTGCCAAGTGGTATAACTGATGGGTCAACGGCGATGACCTTCGCATGTGGGTTTGCTTTAATGTTAATTCCGGTAGCCGTAGTACCAGAGCATCCTTCACATGAAGCTGTATACGCTGTAGCTTTAACTGTAACTGTCTTCTTTGTTGCTACAGCTTTTACCACAGGAGCACTTTTCTTTGTTACCTTTGCTGCAGGTTTCGATACTTGAGTTACAGGCTTTGATGATTTAGTTTTTGAAGCTTCTTGGTCAGATACAGTTGGTGGTGTCGACTTCATTGTTTTATCTGTTATATCATTATGAGAAGTATTTAAGTCATCAAAGATTAACAGATTTAATTCAGGATAGATGTTTTTAGGAATTAATTTATCCCATTCCTTAGGTAGTGATCGATTTATATGATGTTTTATTGGTATGTCCCGTAATGTGCCACCTTGTTTAACGGAATATTGTTTTTCCAGTGGATTGTTTAAAACATCTCTAGGGCGAATAAGGTCTGTTTGAAGTTGATTCAAATTATGGGTATTCTCTTCTGAAGAAGTAAATACGAGTGGTAGATCCTTAAGGTTATCCCCTTTTTGTGCTGTAACCGTTGCAGCTTGTACATTAGCACTTACAGTTCCTGAGAGTACAGCAACTGCTATAAATGTTTTAATTTTATTAAGCATTCTTTTACCCTCCTTGTTCTTTGGTTGCTAATTTCCATAATCGTAACATGGATATCTTTGAAGCAAAGAACAAGTAGATGTTAAATTGGTTACATCCGTGGCAATTATATTGAAATAACATTTCAATGTTAACGGAATAATCAGAAATATAGGCCCTCTAAAAGCTCTTTTAAAGCAAAAAGTTCAGTAGTAGGCACACATTGAGCGCTATTTTTATTTATTACATTATTGTTACGAAATAAGAATAAGGAGTTCTTGTATTACCAGCAGTTACCGTAATTACCATTAATTTTTTAGCCTTTATTAAGAAGTAACTTCAAGATTTATCAATTTAATAAAAGGACTAGTAGATAAGCTTTTTTATTAGTAAGAAACTGTAAAAGTGGTAAGATAGTGATAAAGAAACTATATTATTATTCGAGGGAAAAATACTATGTCGAGACAACGAAAAAAATCAAAATATTTCGCAAAAATTTCATTGGGAGTTATGGGGGCAGGTTTTCTCTTAACGATTCCTTTACAAGAATCTTTAATTGGTCGATTATTGCAAGGAGGATTTGAGGCTGGTCTAGTAGGTGGACTAGCAGATTGGTTTGCTGTCACAGCTCTTTTTCGCCATCCCCTTGGTATTCCAATTCCGCATACGGCATTACTTCCAAAAAACCGCGATAGAATGATCAGGGCAGTTATATCTATGCTTGAAAAGGATTGGCTAACAAAAGAAAGTATCCAAGAGAAGATCGGACAAATTAAATTTGTAGAAAAGATATCACAAATTGCAGAGAAGGAATTGTATTCTGCTCCCGTTAAAAAGTGGATTAGTTCTGTACTTCATCAAACAATTAGCCATATTAATTTAGAAAAAATAGCGCCTATTATTGAAAAAGAGTTAAAGGAATATATTTTGCATTTAGATGTGACTAAATTTCTTCAATCACTAGTTGATCAAGTTTTAAACAGAAATTTGGATGAAAAAGCCTTGGACTATATTCTAGTTGAGACTGAAAAGTGGATAGCAAAAGAAGAAACAAAAGTAAAAATTGGTATCATGGCAAAACAATTACTTGATAATACTGAGGCGGACGGTTTTTTAAAGTTGGCCATTAATTCTTTTAGCAATTTAATTAATGAGGAAAAGCTCGGAAATATGCTTCAACCATTCATTCTAAAAAGAATTATTCTCTTACAGAAAGATGATAATCCATATAGGCATTTGATTCTTTCACGTATTCGCAAAGAGTTAGACAGTGTTCAAGATAGAAAAGAACTAATAGCTGAAATAAATGGTTGGAAGAATACGCTGGTTAACAGTTGGAGTCTTGCTGATCAAATTACAGAGATTTTGAAGAAAATACAAAATAAATTAATTCTACTAACCCAAGGTGAAGAATTTGTCGATCAATACGTGCTTTCGTTTATTAAGAACCAAATAAAGCATCTAAGAGATGTTCCTGAAAAGACAAATAGTATAGAAAATTGGATTCAAAAACAAATTTTCTATTTTATTGACAAAAACCATTCAAAAATAGGCATTCTTGTAAAAGAAAACCTAGAGAAGCTAGATAACGAAACTTTAATCGATTTAATGGAAAATAATATAGGTAAAGATTTACAATGGATCCGAGTAAATGGAGCTATTTGCGGTTTTTTTATAGGAATTATCTTAACTATAATAAAAACAATTGTATAAAAGTTACCTCTTATTCTAAACAAAATGCCTTTGGAAGTCTTCCAAAGGCATTTTGTTATTTATCCAATGGTATAACTGGAACATTTGTGTGAGATGAAAAAATAGCGTGTAATTAATACTGCCCTACAGTGCTTCTTTAATCACTTTTTTGTAATAGAGAACTGAGAGTATTCCGAAAATCGAATATAAAGAAGTGTATAGTAACATGACCGCAATCATTGGTGTCCAAAGCTCGGTGCCAAACAAGAACCAGCCTGATTGGACAGCAAAATAACTATGAAGTAGTCCAATCATCAAAGGTATTCCAAAATTATAAAGTTGTTTTGCTTGAATTCCTTTTAGTAAGTCTCCTTGGGTGAAACCAAGCTTTCTCAAGATGGTATAGTGGGACTTTTCATCTTCACTTTCATCCATTTGTTTAAAATAAAGAATACAGCCTGATGTGATTAGAAAGGTTAATCCAAGAAATCCAACGATAAACATCATAAGGCCCATGATTTGTTTCTGATTGTTGCTCATTTCAAGACGTGAAAAGTTGCCTGGTTTCTCACTGATAGCTAATTTTTGAAAAATTTCATTGGCCTTTTTTATATTTGCTTCGTCTTTTATATCGATTCCGATATAAAGGGAGGATGCTTGCTGAATTTTTGGATCAAGGTCCTTTTTCAAGCGCTGAAATATCGTTTCATCAACAATGGCAACAGGCAGGCCGCCACTCGTAAAATTGTAAGGAACGATGAATTCTTTTTCTAAACCTTTATATTTCTGCGGAATGGTTTCCTTAATTCCTATAAATTCAATTTGTCCAGAGGCTTTAAGTGACATCATTTTCTCCATCAGATCATTGTACCCTGTAAAAAGGGTTTCTTCTTTCGATAGATTGAGGTCTTTTACGGATGTTTCACTTACCACTGGAAGGATCATGATATTTGAATCAAAGTTTAATTCTTTTATATGTGTATCCATAATTTTCTCAAGATTAGCAGTTACTTGAATGACATCGATTCTTTTTTCACGGTAGACAATGCTTTCAGCTTTTAGTGCTTCTTTAAATTGTTCTGCATCCTCGTTACTGGTTAGTGAGAAATTCGTAGGAACACTATTTTCAGCACTTTTTTCTGCAGAATAGTAGGAGATATAGCTTAAGGACAATAACCCTATCGCTAGTGCAGAAACTGTAGTGATAATGGTTAATAATAAGGCATTCGATTTCATTCGAAACATAATCGAAGATAGCGACAATACTTCATTAATATTCAAATATCCGCCCTTCTTTTTTCGAATCATATTCGTGATAAATGTGACAGAACCTTTATAAAAAAGGTAAGTCCCTATGATGACAGATCCAAGAATGAAAATCATTGCCAAGAAAAGTTCATTGATTGATGTAAAGTCCCCATCAAATAACTTTGATGAAATATAGTAGCCTGAAAGAATCAATATAATTCCCATCACTCCGAAGATCATTTCGAAAATGCTTATCTTTTTCACTCTACCTTCTGCCGAAGAGACCACCCTAAATAACGATAAAATCGTTTGTCTTTTAATAAATATATAGTTCATCAACATGATAAAGAGGTAGATGACTCCAAAAACAATGAGTGATTGGACAAATGCTTTTACAGAAAATTGAAGGGCTGTGCTCGTTTCCAGGCCCATCAATTTAAATAAAATCATCATGATTAATTTTGAGCCTGAAAATCCGATAAAGATTCCAATGAGTAAGGAGCAGAAATAAAGAATAAAGTTCTCTAAACTCAAAAGGCGGAAGATTTCACTCTTTGTCATACCGATTAATTGGAATAAACCAATTTCTTTACTGCGCCTTTTCACAAAGAGATGGTTGGCATATAAAAGGAAAATCATAACAATCGCAATAAGAAGGACGGATGCAGCCTTAATGGCAGCCGCCCCTTTAATTGTCTCTTTTGCTTCATTCAAGGATGGATCATACTGCAATGTGACAAAGGCAAAATAAAGTGCGACACTAAAGATTAACGCAAATACATATAGATAATAATTCTTTAAATTTTTCTTCAGATTGCGAAGGATGAGTTGATTAATGCTCATTTTGCACCCCGCCCAAGACAGCTTGTGTTTTCATAATGTCATTGAAAAAGGCTTTTCTTGATTCGTCCCCTTTATTTAATTGCGTATAGATTTGCCCATCTTTTATAAAAATGACTCTACTGCAATAACTAGCTGCGACCGGATCATGGGTGACCATAATAATCGTTGCTTTACGTTTCAGGTTTAATTCGCTTAACTTATTTAACAAGTCGGATGCAGATTTCGAATCGAGTGCACCAGTTGGTTCGTCAGCAAAAATAATGCTTGGTTGATGGATAAAGGAACGAGCAGCAGAGGTACGCTGTTTTTGGCCGCCAGAAATTTCATTGGGATACTTATCTTTCAAATCATAAATGCCTAGTTCTGTTGCGACCTCTTTAAATTTTTGATCAGCTTCTTTTTTGGATACTTTTGTTATTGATAGAGGTAAAAGAATATTTTCTTTCACTGTCAAGGTATCCAATAAGTTATATTCTTGAAAGATAAAACCTAAATGGTTTTTACGGAATTCAGCGAGCTGCTTTTCTTTCATCCCAGTCATTTCTTTTCCATCGATATGGATGGTTCCGGTGCTAACCTTATCAATTGAAGAAAGTACATTAAGCAAGGTTGTTTTTCCGGAACCAGATGCTCCCATGATGCTGACAAATTCTCCTTTTTCCACACTAATATCGATGCCCTTTAATACTTCTTGTTTATTAAATTTATTGCCATAGTTTTTATAAATTTTTGTTGCTTCCAATATCGCCATATTGACACACTCCTTTTACCGATAGTTTTATTATAAAGAGTCTGGATGCTGTTATCCTTCGATTCAACGAACAAACAAGAAAGGCATGTGACATTTTTGTCACATGCCTGCAATATGATGAAATTCATTTCTTTTTGGAAACAGTAAGGTGAAAGTTGTTCCTGCTCCGAGTTTTGAGTGTACTTCGATATGAATAAGTAAGGGTAGAGCTGCTTTTTTGGCTAAGTATAGTCCCATGCCTGTTGCTGCATTGTCTTGATGTTTGGATGTAGAGGTAAAGCCTTTATCAAATATTCGGGGCAAGTCTTTTGCGTCAATACCACGTCCGAAATCTTGAACCTCTAAGTAAGTTTGCTCATTTTGCTGATAGGTTTTAATGATAATATCTGATGCTTCACTATACTTTACGGCATTGGTTAATAGCTGTCTGAGAATAAAGGCTAACCATTTGCCATCACTAAAGACTGTTGTCATCTCTAAATCCACATCAAATCCAATTCCTTTTTGAATACACCATGATTGTAACTCTTTAATCTCCTTAAATAGTAACGGTTTTACATCTAGCTTTTCAATATACAAATCATTTTCAATAAAGAGAAGGCGCTTCTGATGAAGCTTCTGGTCAAGCAGCAAATGAATTCGCAGCCATTCGTGGGTCAGTTGTGCTTTTGTGGCTTCATCGTCCAAGCGTTCAATCATTAAATGCATCGCTGTTAACGGTGTTTTTACCTCGTGAATCCAAGATAGTAGTTCATCCTTTTCCTGTTCTAAAGTAACCCGATTGATGGAGGCATCCTTTTTTAACCGTTCTGTTTGATTTGTTATACTTTCTTCAATTATTCTTTCGAAAGGACTATCTGCAGCGGCTAAACTCGTTAAATCGAGATTGGTATCCCAGTCTTCAAGGCTTTTGTAGAATCTCGTCTCTTTGTGGTAGCGGATGATGATAAAGATGGTAAAGATTATGGTGGATAAAAAAACGATATATAGGATCGGTGTTAATGGGATGGTCGAATCAACAAAAGTGACAAAGATGATAAACAGATGCAGGAAAAGGAATAGAAAAATCCAACTGCATCTTTCGATAAAAAATTTTCTAATCATAGTCCTGTGCCTCTTCGACAGCCATGTAGCCTTGTCCCACTTTTGTTTCAATATATCTTCCTAAACCAAGATCATCTAGTCTTTTACGCAAACGATTGACATTAACCGTTAATGTATTATCACTAACAAAACGCTCATCATCCCATAAGCTTTTCATTATTTCTTCACGGCTAACAATTTTATTTTTTTGCTCAATTAGTTGTTTTAAAATAAAAATTTCATTCTTCGTTAACTCAATGGATCCAGTTTCATTGGTGACGGTATTACTTTCATAATCGACTGTTGCACCGTTCCATGTTTTAAGTTTGATTTTTTCTGTATTGTAATTATAGACACGGCGAAGGATAGCTTGTATTTTCGCAATGAGCACATCGAAATGAAAAGGTTTTTGAATAAAGTCATCTGCACCAAGCTGCATTGACATCACCATATCAGTCGGATGATCGCGTGATGATAGAAAGATAATCGGAACATTTGAACGCGCGCGAATCATCCGGCACCAATGAAAGCCATCAAACTTGGGCAATTGAATATCAATAATTACTAAATCAGGTTTTACAGCGATAACATCTTGCATAACTTGACTAAAATCAGTAATACCATAGACATCATAAGACCAACCAGATAATCGGTCTTTCATTTCATGATAGAGAGTAGCATCATCTTCAATTAACAGGAGTTTGAACAAGTATTCACCTCACTTTTACTTTTACAATAAATTGTAATGTAAAAAATTCCTGTATTCTATATATTAATTAGTTAATTTATTCATGTTGAAAGTTCAAATGATGGAAAAATGCGGGATTTATCTAAGCCTTGAAATAGATTTCTTTCATTGAAAAAATCCCCTTTTGGAAATTATTTTATCTCGTGAAAGAAGGCATTTTAAATAGTATTATACATCTGATAATGGTATAATTTCCAAAAAATAAAAAATTCCAATTATTATATTCATGAACTGGAGCTATTGGTGAGGAGGAGTTTATGAAAAAGTTTCTGGTCATTAGTCAAATTCTTTATTTAATATGTACATTACCATGGTTGATCATTTGGGGATTGTCGTTTATGAGTTTTGATAATGGTATAGGATTGGGTAATGTTACTTTTGTTTTATCCATTGGTTTATATCCAATAGCGGTAATCATTTGTAGCATCATCGCATGGATCCTTCATGTACGCAAAAGACGTGTTGCTATTATTGTTAATTTGATACCAATGTTATGGATTATTCTTTTAGGAGTACCATTGATCATTATTAATCTATAGGATTATTAATCTCTTAATAAGATAGTTATTAGATTAAAGGAGGAGCTGTCTATATGGCCAATACCTATTTCTTTACTGGTTTCCCTGGATTTTTAGCAACTTCCTTAATTAAAAAAATTATTCATGATCAATATGAGATAGACCATATTTATCTACTAGTTTTACCAAATCAAGCACAAAAGGCTTTAGAGGAGATTGGAAAAATAGTAAAAGAAGAAGGAATTAGCGTGGAGATGTTTACCGTAATTAAAGGTGACATCACGAAGCCACATCTGGATATACAGCCTGGGCTAAATGAAAGTTTACATAATAAGGCTACGCATATCTTTCATCTCGCAGCGATATATGATTTAGCTGTTCCAAAGGATATTGCCTATAAGGTAAACGTAATGGGAACGAAAAATGTAAATGAGTGGGTTTTGAATTGTCAAAAGATCAAGCGTTATATCTACTTTAGTACCTCCTATGTGGCGGGAACACGCGAAGGTAGAATCCTTGAATCACAATTAGAAATGAATCAAAGCTTCAAAAATCATTATGAAAGGACAAAATGCGAAGCTGAAGTACTCGTACAAAGTCTTAAAGATAAGGTGCCAACGACCATAATTCGACCTGGAATTGTAGTTGGAAATTCAAGAACAGGAGAAACAATTAAATTTGATGGTCCTTATTTTATATTAAATTTTTTCGATAGACTTAAATTTTTGCCTATCCTACCTTATTTGGGTCAAGGGAGAGCGAAGGGCAATTTTGTTCCTGTTGATTACATATTTAATGCTACCGTCTATCTTGGACATGCTGAAGTAGGAATAGGAAAGACCTATCAATTAACAGATCCGAAACCTTACAGTGCAAAAGAAGTTTATCGAATGCTTATGAAAGAATACCTTGGTAAGGAACCGATAGGGATGATTCCACTTTCATTTGCAAAATGGTTTCTATCTTTTTCTGTTTTTCGAAAATGGGTTAAGGTAGAAAAAGAAGCCTTGGATTACTTCACTTGCCTGGCAGAGTATGATTGTACACAAACGGAGCATGATTTGAGGGGCTCCGGCATAACTTGTCCTGATTTTAAGGAAATTATTCCTCCTATGGTTGACTATTATAGGAAGCATAAAAATGATAAAGAAAAACATCTTACAATCCAGTAAAAACAAAAACGAGGCCCTACAAGAATAATTTTATCTTGTAGGGCCTCATTTTTTTAGAAGATAAGAAAGTATAACATTTTTGGATTTCAAAAATTGTCCAGCGCAAGCGTCCTAGCCCCGACGTACAGGATGTACTAGTGTCGACAATGCGACAGGACGTCGCGTTTTTGTCGACCTCGAGGTCAAATGTTCGCTAGCCAAAAAGTCAAAGAACGACTTTCCGACTGGCGAAGCATTTGCTTGGCAAACCAAAGAACGGTTTGCATAAGTGCGACTAGGTCTCTGGCTTCGCTACTCTCGCCAATCGACCAGTCTTCTTTATCGGGGCTGATCAAGGCGCCCCGCGCTTTTCTTAATTTTCTTCTATTTCTTTTCGGTTTTTCTTGAATAGCTTAGATAAGACTTCATAAACGATTGGTACAACAATTAAGGTTAATAATGTTGAACTTGTTAAACCACCGATTACGGTAATACCAAGACCTTTCGAGATTAAACCGCCACCGCCTGAACCCAGTGCTAATGGGATTAAAGCACCAATTGTAGCGATTGCTGTCATAAGGATTGGGCGCAGACGTGTAGCCCCTGCCTCAAGAACAGCTTCACGCATTGTCATTCCATCACGTTCCATATGAATGATACGGTCTACTAGAACGATGGCATTCGTTACAACGATACCAATTAACATTAATAGACCCATCATGACAGATACAGAGATCGTTTCACCAGCAATCAATAAACCAACAAATGAACCTATTACCGCAAATGGTAACGAGAATAGGATGGCGAATGGTGCGACACCTTCTCGGAATGTAACAACAAGGATAAAGTAAACGATCGCAACTGCCGCTGCCATAGCGACACCAAGCTGTGTAAAGGTTTCAGTCATATCCGCCTGTACACCCGCAACGCCAACTGTAACTCCTTTAGGTAAATCTAACTTATCAATGTCTTTTGCTACTTTTGATGATGCTTTGGAAATATCATCTCCAATGACTTTTCCTGATACGGTTGCGAAGTATTCGCCTTTACTACGTGCAAGTGTATTTAGTGTTGTCCCTTGCTTAACTGTTACAAGCTCAGAAAGTGGCACGGCTGTACCAAGTGCTGTCGGTACTTGTGTAGCTAAAAGATCTTCAATTGATTTTGGTTGCGTCGTTTGTTCTTGCTGAACAATGACATCTAGGGAATTCCCATTTTTCTCAACCGTTGTTAAAACATCTTTTGTTTTCATTGGGTTTAACATCATGACAAGCTGTCCTGCAGTTAAACCATACTGTAACAGCTCATCCTGTGCTACTTGGAAAGTATATTCAACATAAGCGTCCTCTGCACTTGAGGTAACTTTTTCTAAGCCTTTATTTTTTTTCATGACTTCTTCTACCATTTTTACAGATTGATTTAGTTTATTTAAATCTTCACTGTAGAATGTGTAGCTAACTTCATTTGCAGGCCCTGACATCGATGAGAAGTTTTGGCTCTTCCATTCACCTGTTTGTCCTATGTTAAACACATAGTCTTCAATTTCCGAGCGTGCCTCTGGGAAGTCTTCCATTTCTGGGTCAAAGATGAGGTACATTAATCCACCACCTGCACCCCCGCCCATCATCGCTGACATTTGATCTCCTGCTTCTGTAATAGAAACTTGAACGATATTAATATCATCACGTTTTAGCATCTTGTCTTCGACGACTTTAATATTTTCCAGTGTTTCTTCCGGTAGTTCGCCTGCTTTTGGTGTGTACGTTAAGTACATCACTTTATCTTCCTCACTACCCATGAAGCTGAAACCGATTAATGGTGTTAAAGCTAAGCTACCAACTAATAAAACAATCGCAATGATTGAGGTAATGATTTTATGGTTTAGTGTTTTTTCAAGGAAACCTTTGTACCAATTCGATAACTTACCAGACTCTTTATGGCTCTTTTCTGTCTTTTCGCTATATAACTTCTTCTTGAACAAGAAATGCGAAAGGGCTGGAACGATGGTAATGGCAACAATTAATGATGCCCCAAGTGCAAATGCCATCGTTAATGCGAATGGCGCAAACAGCTCTCCTACCATACCACCGACGAAGATAAGTGGTGCGAATACGGCAACCGTTACTAATGTGGATGACATGATTGGTTTAAACATTTCAATGGTCGCTTCACGCACTAGGGCACGACCTGTTAATTTCTCATCCTTTAAATGCAGTCGACGATAAATATTTTCAACTACGACGATTGAGTCATCGATGACTCGACCAATAGCGACCGTAATCGCACCAAGAGTCATAATATTAAGCGTAATATCCATCCAGTTCAGTAGAAGCAAGGCCATGAAAATCGAAACGGGAATGGATACAATGGAAATAATCGTTGATTTAAAATCACGTAGGAAAAGAAGAATGATTAAGACAGCAATTAATCCACCAAATACTGCTTTTTCAATCATGGTTGAAACCGATTCTTTAATTGGTGCACCCTGGTCAAGAGTTACATCAATGACAAGTCCATCGATCTTTGCCTTTTCCTCTTTCACTAACTTCTTCACTTTGTCTACGACATCAACTGTGTTTGCTTGTTGACCTTTAACAATTTGAATGGCAATAGCCTCTTTACCGTTTGTACGTGAAACCGATTGTACTTTACCAACGAGGTTAATGGTAGCGATATCGCTAAGTTTCACAAATGGTGTTGGATTGGTAGCTGACGGTGTGACAGGAATAAGCATATTCTTTAATTCATCAGCTGTCATGAACTTGCCGTCAATCGCAACAGCCTGTTCACCTTCTGTAAACTCGTAAAGTCCTAATGAAACAGAAAGATTACTAGCTTGAATCATTTGTTTGACCTTATCTTCAGTTAAACCAAGCTCATCCATTTTTGCTTTGTTATACGTTAAGTCCACTTCTTCGATGTGTTGTCCTGTGATTGTCGCGGAAGCAACACCATCGATTTTTTCAATTTTTGGAATTAAACTTTCTTCAACTGTTGACGTTAATTCAACAATATCCTCTTTTTTACTACTTACACTTAAAGCAACAACTGGCATCATGTTCATGCTAATGGCTGTTGTTGTCGGCTTTTGTGCTACTTCTGGTAATTTCACTGTTTCCAACGCAGATTGTAAGGCGCGTTTTGCTTCATCCATATCAATACCGTATTCATACTCCACTTGAATACTTGCCATGTTAGAATAGGAATTTGAATATACGGCTTTCACGTGTTCAAGACCTTCAACTGCTTTTTCTATCGGCATGGACACATCTTCCATGACTTTTTCGGGAGTGGCCCCAGGATATACATCCATTATCATTAAATAAGGAATTGATATATTTGGAATCGTCTCCATATTCATACGTGTACCTGAATAAATACCAGATACCGTTATGATAATCGTAAGCAACCATACGGCTAATTTATTCTTTAAGACAAAATTGACTAAACCTTTCACTGTTACACCTACCCTTAATTGACTTGTCGAACCCATTTATTTATACTAATGACTAATGAGTCATTTGTCAAACAAAAGACTATAGGAGCGATTGAATAAAATGGTAAAAAAACAATTAATTATGGAAAAGGCTTTAGAGCTTTTTGCAAAGCAAGGTTTTGAAGCTACATCCGTTCAACAAATAACAGAGCATTGCGGTATTTCAAAAGGTGCATTTTACTTATCTTTTAAGTCAAAGGACGAATTAATTATCGCTTTGATTGACTATTTTATGATGCAATTCATTTCTGATATTGACTATATAGTCAGAAATGCGAACGATGAAAAACTTTTATATGAATTTTATTATGAAATATTTCATTCTTTTCATAAGCACTCTGATTTCGGTAAAATTCTCATGAAAGAGCAATCACAAACATTTAATCAAGATTTCATTGTAAAAATGCAATATTACGAAAAATTACTTGAGAATATTATTTTATCCATGATTGAACGATTATACGGGGAACAAGTCAAACAAACAGAATATGATTTAATTTATTGTATTAAGGGTTTCATGAATACTTATTCCCATTTGTTCTTATTCTATAATGTTCCCTTAGATTTAAACTTACTATCTGAGTCCCTCGTGGAAAAAACAAATTTACTGGCGAGACATACGACTATCCCATTTATTTCTCAAGAGCTAATAGATATGTTTAATCAGCCAATAAATGAGGAAGTAAAAAAGGAACAGATGGTTGAAATGATGGAGCAAAAAGTAGATGAAATGGAAGAGTCAATTGAAAAAGAATCTTTATCCCTGTTAAAAGAGCAGCTAATTGAACCGACTTTTGGTCCGGCCATTATAAAAGGATTACTAGAAAATATTCGAAATCATCCACATTGTAAATGGATAGCTTATTTTCTTCGTCGTTATTATGGGTTTTAAAGAGGACAAAGGGGACAGGCTGTCCCCTTTGTTGTGTGTAATTCAACTGTCCAATATTTGCTTAAGCACCAGATTGTTTAAAATGAATGGATATTTTATATAGTAATTTTATGAACAGTATATTTATTTTAATGCTGTTTTAAACTTCGTCTTAATATCTCATCTATAGTCCAAAAGAATAAAGCAGTAATTGATCCAAAAATTATAGCTGAATCGACTCCTCCCCTAAATAATGGAGATGACGCATTACTAGGGAAAATAAAACTAAACATTACACCGAAGAACAAGTGAACAATCAAAGCAAAAAAAGCACGTATATTTCCCGTTAAATTCTTACTTACATAATCAGAAAGAAATGTGACTGGAATTCCATAAAATAAAATATAAGGTGATAAAATCAGACTAAACATTCCGGTCATCACAATTAACTCAAGAGGTTGCTTCCATTCTCCAAAAAATACGGCAAAAATGAACGCCAATGATAAAGGGGGTGCTAATAATGTTGTTATCAATTTTCTTTTAACCATTATCAATTTCCTCCCTCTGAAAAAGATAACCTACTTTTTAACTATCCCATATTTAAGATTGCTTTAGTTTAATAGAAATCTTCACAATCTTATATTTGCTTTAACATAAATATCCATTTCTGACTTTTTTTGAATTTCCATTCTCTAAATCAACCTTTAACTTTAAATTAGCTAAAATTCCCCAAACAGACTTTGTTAAAAATCCGTTCTTCGGAACAATTTGAATAGCGTATCAAAAGGACCTTCACTTTAGGCTATCTAAAAATATCTCATTTTTATTTCCTAAGACCATAAGAGCAAGAATGAGGACGAAATAAAGATATATTCCTTGATAAAATGGGTCCTACAAACTTTTGTCTAGGAGGAAATAAAAATGAACAAAATTCAGGAATTCAATAAATTACATTCGTCAAAGGAAGTATTATTTCTAGGGAATGCCTGGGACCTATTATCAGCTTTAACTCTTGAAAAAGTGGGCTTCAAAGCAATTGGTACAACGAGTTGGGGGATTGCCAACTCACTTGGATTTGCAGATGGTGAATTAATTGATTTTGACAGACATTTAGGAATCATTAAAACGATTACAGAAAATGTGAAAATACCTGTTTCGGCAGACATTGAGGCAGGCTATGGGGATAATCTAGAAAAGATTATTGATAATGTTTTGAGGACGGCAGATGTTGGGGTTGCAGGCATCAATATCGAGGATTCATTAAAAAAACAAATAGGTTTAAAAGAGATATCTCATCATTGTGATCTTTTATCAAAAATGAGAATGGCATTAGATCAAAATGGTTATAAAGATTTTTATATTAACGCAAGAATTGATACATATTTTCATCATGAAAATCCTCTTATGGAAACAATTGACCGTGCAAAAGTGTATGTGGAGAGTGGGGCTAGTGGAATTTTTGTTCCTGGAGTAACCAATGAGGAAGAGATTAAAGAAATTGCGAGCAACGTAAACGCTCCACTTAACGTATTATCATTACCTGGATTAACAAATTGTACTAAAATAAAAGAATTAGGAGTTAAACGCTTCAGCTTTGGAAATGCGCTTTCAGACAAAATAATCGCTTTCTTAGAAAAGAATGTGGAACAATTATTAACGTTTAAGGACACCTTACATTTGTATGAGGACTAGATTTAAAAGGAAAGGAGGCCGATAATGGATAATATTAATCTTTCATTTGAAGAAATGTGGGAGAAAATTATTTCTTGTGATCGTAAATATGATGGTTTATTTTATACCGCCGTGAAAACAACAAAAATCTACTGCCGACCTTCATGTAGGTCTAGAAAGCCCAAAAAAATAAATGTTCAATTCTACTATGACATCAATGAAGTTGAAAGTGCGGGCTTTCGAGCTTGCAAAAGATGTCAGCCAGAGGCTGAACATTCTCCTCATATTGGACTTGTCAGAAGCGCTATTAGCTTTTTAGTCAATCATTATAAACAAAAATTAGAATTACAGGATATTGCCGAACATATCGGTGTAAGTTCCTTTTATCTTGAACGGTTATTTAAACAGGAAACTACAGAAACTCCACGCACTTATTTAGAAAAAATAAGAATTGATAAAGCTGCACATCTCCTTCATAGCACCGATCGAACCAATCTTGAAATTTGCTATGAGGTGGGATTTCAAAGTCCTTCCAACTTTTACAAGGTGTTTCGTCGTTTGAAAAATTGTTCCCCAAGTGAATATCGATTAAGGGAGCTACAAAAATGAAATGGATCGATTTAGGAGCTTCTATTGAAATTTACCCACCAAAGGAATTTAATTTTCAAGAATGCCTAGTTTTTTTAGGAAGATCACAGTTAGAAATACTGCATCAAATAAGAGATGGTTACTTATATAAATTAGTAAAATTGGATGAAGAAATGATTTTATTAAAAATAGGAAACAATCACCACTCTATTCAAGTAGAATTCCCTATGCATAAACCATCAACAAGCGTCCGTGAAAAAGTGGCAGCGTATATATGGGAATGGTTTGATTTGAATCAACGTTTGAGCGGATTTTATGAAGTGGCTAATAATGATGCAATATTAAAGCAAATGGCTAATAAATATTACGGCTTAAGGATTATTTGTATCCCAGATTTATTTGAGGCTTTGACTTGGGCTATAATGGGTCAACAAATTAATTTATCCTTCGCCTACACATTAAAGAAGCGATTCGTTGAACAATTTGGTGAATGTCTTACTTTTGAAGGGGAGAACTATTGGATCTATCCAACCGCTGAAAAAATAGCCATCTTAGAGGTAGAGGATTTAAGAAAGTTGCAAATTACTTTCAGGAAAGCCGAATACATTATTGGAGTTGCCAAAACCATGGCAAATGGTAATATCTCAAAAGAGTTGTTACAGCAGGAACCAAACATTCAATCCGTACAAAATTCATTAACCGCTATTCGGGGTGTAGGAGCATGGACGGCAGATTATGTGAGAATGAAATGTTTGCATGATCCGACTGCATTTCCAATTGCGGATGTCGGACTTCATCAAGCATTAAAGCTTCAATTAGGGCTTGAACAAAAACCGACAATTGAGGAAATAAGAGATATAGCAGTAAATTGGGAAGGCTGGCAAGCATATGCTACCTTTTATTTATGGAGGTCTTTATATGAGTAAACTACATAAATTGGATTACGAATCTCCGATTGGAATGATCGAAATAATAGGTACCAGTGAAGCGATCTGTTCCATTCTGTTTTCTGAAAGGGATACGGTAGTCAATGATTTGCAAGAAGAGACACCTGAGGTTCTAGAGCAGTGTAGGGATCAACTTGATCAGTATTTTAAAGGTGAACTTCATGAATTTACCTTTCCTTATACATTCGAAGGCACAAATTTTCAAAAAACAGTGTGGAACGCATTAATCAATATTCCTTATGCCGAAACGGGTTCCTATAAAGATATTGCAGTTTCGATTGGAAATGAAAAAGCCATCAGAGCTGTCGGAAGTGCAAATGGAAAAAACAAATTAAGCATCGTGATTCCGTGCCACCGAATTATCGGTTCAAATGGGACATTAACGGGATACGCAGGTGGTTTGTGGAGAAAAGAATGGCTGCTTAATCATGAGCGGTCTTTTAAAAAGTGATGTCTTAAGTATGGAATATACAATTCTGTCTTTTTTAAAGGAATTACGTTCCTGTTGTGATAAAGAGTTCGTGTTTATTACGCATCCTTCATTCAATAAGGGGAAAATTTAATCAAATGGATATTAATGGGGGACTCATATAGAGTCCCGATTCTATTCTAATTTACTTTTATTCATAAGGTTCTGTACTAAATTTATAACCAATTCCTCTTAAAGTCACAATGAAGGGGTAGTCAGTATATTTAGCGATTTTTTCTCTTAAATGTCTAATGTGTACGTCCACTGTTCTTTCATTTATAATCTTTTCACTAGTTTTATAGATGGTATTGATCATTTGTTCTCTCGTGAAAATTTGGTCAGGGTGTGTCATAAATAGGTAAAGAAGTCTATATTCGAAATGGGTTAACTCCAATACCTTGTCATGGAATTTTACCATTCCTTTGATCGGCTTTATCGTTAAACCCTTATAGCTTAGCTTACTGCAGCGATTGGCGGTTCTCCTTAATACGGTTTCAATTCTAACCGATAGCTCCTCTATATTATAGGGTTTCCCAACATAATCATCGGCTCCCTTTTTTAAGCCTTC
This sequence comes from Bacillus sp. CGMCC 1.16607, assembly GCF_042683745.1. Lineage (NCBI taxonomy): Bacteria > Bacillati > Bacillota > Bacilli > Caryophanales > Bacillaceae > Bacillus > Bacillus sp. CGMCC 1.16607. The sequence continues at coordinate 259,405 of NZ_JBHUJX010000036.1, read as the reverse complement.
AATTCTATCTTGATCTGTATTTTTGGATGATAAAATAATAATAGGTACATTGTTGTCCAATTCAAAGCGCAGCCACCAGCAAATGTCTAGGCCGTCCATATCAGGAAGCTCTGTTTCTAGTAATACAAAACAAGGATCATATTTTAGGTATTTTTCTCGTGCTTCCATACCATTGGCTGCTTCAAGTATTTCAAAGCCTTGCCTCGTTAAGTGAAACCTGACAAAAGCTCGGTTTTCATTATGATTGTCTATAAATAGGATTGTTTTGCCTGTTAATTTTCTATCTTCCACTTGATCAACCCCTTAACCACATTATAACGATAAAAAACAGAGTTTCTGAAAAGTATTATTACAATTTAACGAAAAAACGACCCGTTATAAAACGGGCCACCTTATTTAAGTTTACTTGTTAGCGGTTTCCTTTTTACCAGCAAGTGTTTCATAGGCTGCATCATCAGGGGCATCCCCATTTGGCCAGTCATAAATTTTATCAGGAAAATCTGCTCTTGGCATTGAGTTAATATAAGCGGCGATGCTCATCGCTTCTTGATCCGTAAAGGAGCCTGGTTCATATCCGCCTGTCGATACTTTTGGCATATATGCCTTGATAAATCCTCCTGCTGTTCTTACACGTGACATACCGGCTCCGATGTTGTAAGATTTGTCTCCCCAAAGGGCAAGTCCTGTGCCGCCCCCCGATCCATCTTCTCCGTGACAGGTAATGCAGGCTTTGTTATAAAGTTCTCTACCTTCATCAATGTTTATTGTTGCTAAATCACCCTCTGCCTTTGGCAGTTTTGCCCATGGCCTTTCGGTTGTACCGTCTGGAACATTTTGTGAAATAAAAGTATAATAAGTAACCATGGCTTTCAATTCATCGCTTTCCTTTGGAAGAGGTTTTCCATTCATACTTCTTTTAAAACAACCATTAATCCGGTCTTCTATGGTTACCTCTTTTCCTGCCCTAGGATTGTATTGTGGATACGTTTTGGAAATCCCTACAAGATCGAGAGATCCATCCACTCCCCCATTTGCATGACAACTAGCACAACTAAGGGTATTCCCTACATAACCATCAAGCACATCGCTTGTTTGATTATGAAGTTTTTCACCAAGCTTGATTAATTCGCCTTCTTCCCCTGTAGGAACTTCATCCATACTTGGAGGTAAATATGGATGATCTGATTTTTCCACTTGAGCCACCGTATTTTCTGGCGGAGTAGTTACTAAAGTTGGTTCACTTGGTTTAAGAACGAATAAATAAAGTACACTAAATCCAAGTATGATGGTCCCAACAATTGCTAGAACAGAAGGCAAGAACAACTTATTCATTTTTAAGCACCTCTCCTTTTCGGTGAATCTTCTAAATTGGAGAAAATTTTACCGAATCATTTTATAAACTAATTATGGAAAATGATTGTTAAGATTAGGTTAATTAAAAATGAGCGTTTCGTGAACTATTCATTGGGGAGAGGTGGGGACACGGGGAGGGGACACGTACCTCGTCCCAATTCAATAGAAAGTGGGACAAGGTGCCAGTCCCAATTGAAATTTCAATTATTCTACCTTAACTTTGATTTTATCAACAGCATTATATCCGTAACCTTTTTTATTCCAAAAAGGTATGGTTGGCTGCATTCGACCAGATGAATCTGTTGCTTTAGATAGAATCGTATATTCACCTTTTTCGAATATTGTCCATTCATAAGTCCAAGATTTCCAGCCATAACTTGTATTTTTAGTAGACCCTACATTTGCATCTACCCAAGTACCACCACCATCCATACTAATTTCTACCTTTGTTATATTGCCTTTACCTGTCCAAGCAATTCCTTTAATCAAATGTTTACCAGTATTTAAAATTTCCATATTTAAAGGCTGTTGAATAGTCGAATTTACATTTATAGTAGTGACAGGGAATGCATCCTGGTTATTTTCTTTATTCGGATAATAAACATAATCGACTGTTTGAAAAGGTCCAGTGAAATTAGAATCAATCACACTTATCTGCTTCATCCATTTAACTGATGCCATTGCATACCACTGTGGAACGATTAATCGAAGCGGATAACCATGCTTAAACGGAATCGGCTGGTTGTTATACTCATATGCAATAATTGTATCAGGGTGGAGTGCCTTCTCAATCGGTAAACTCCTAGCATAAGTAAAAACATTGTCTTGGTCGGTCCTTATTCCAAAATCATATCCTTCCACGACAATTTCTTTTCCCCCTTCTCTTACCCCAGCTAATTCGAGGATAGTCCGCAACGGTACACCCTTCCAATAACCTTGGCTAATAGCTCCCTTTCCCCATTGTTCTCCAAAAACTTTAGGTTCAAAAAATTCACGTTTATCTCCTGAACATTCGAGGATAACTTGCACCGTTTTCGAGGGGTATTGAAGAATGTCTTGCATAGAAAGTAATAATGAGTTTGATACGAGCCCATTTATAGGGAGCCAATAATTGGAGTAAGAAAGAGTCGGATAAGGAAAGTGATTTCGTCTATAGAATAATTGGTTCTTCGTAATATCCGAATGAATGAACTGAATAGGTGTTTCCTGATTCTCTGGAAGCAAACTACGTGTCAACAAGTAGGGCTTAACTTTATAATGTTTTGAGCTATCCATAACATCCTCCTAATTAAAAGGTTTATGTAGAATGTATATGTGCAGCGTATTCTAATTAAGCTATTCTAAATTGGAAGTCTCGATATTTCACCCGTAGATTAATATAATAACTAATAACTTCCACTCAATTTCCCCGTTGAATAATATATAGTAAAAATGTTAGGAATCATTTTCACCCTATGATAAGAGGATAGGAGGGGGATAGAAATGACCACAAAGAAATTAATAAAACAGATAGCAATCATTCTCATTTTATTTGTCTCAATTGGTTTTTCAAATATGGCAAGTGCTTCTACTTTAATGTATACGACCACTCTAGATTTAAATATTCGCACAGGATCTACTCCGTCATATCAGATTATAGGTACTGTAAAAAAGGGAACTAGACTTAATGTAACTGGAAAGGCCTCTAACGGCTGGTACATTGTTGATTTTAAAGGTAAAAAGGGCTTTGTCAGCAACAAATATGTAAAGGTTGCCACTGGAGAGAAAGGTAATTCCATCCAAGTCGTAACTAACCCAGAAAGTGTACCTGTACTAGTCAATAAACAGAATAAGTTACCTGAAAAATATACACCTAAGGATTTAGTGTATACGACCATTCCATTTACTTTTAAAGAGAAAAGTGAAAAAAAGAAAATGAGAAAGGAAGCCGCTGTAGCCATAGCGAGATTATTCGAGGGGGCAAATAAGCAAGGGATTCGTCTCTTAGGTGTGTCTGGTTATCGGTCCCATTCTACGCAAACTGTACTATTTAACTACTATGTAAAAAAGGACGGTTATGAAAAGGCTAGAACATATAGCGCATTGCCTGGAACAAGTGAGCATGAAACAGGTCTTGCAATTGATGTAACGGGTGGTAATGGTAAGTGCCCAGCTCAGGATTGCTTTGGAAAAACAAAAGAAGCAAAATGGCTTCAATTCCACGCGTATGAATACGGCTTTATCATTCGCTATCCGAAAGGAAAGGATTCAATCACGGGTTATAAATATGAGCCTTGGCATCTAAGATATGTTGGTAAGACAATCGCAAAGGATTTAAGGAATAGAGGAATTACACTAGAAGAGTATTATTCGATTCCAGTTAATAAGTAATGGGACACGGGTTCCTCGTCCCAATTCGATAGAAAGAGGGATAAGTTCCCTGTCCGAGACCACTGAAAAAATGGGTGCTTTTTCAGTGGTCTCTTCCTGTGCCTATGTCCCCACCTAAATATACGATCATTTCTGTAGTGCTAGCTGATGAAGCTTCTTTTTTGTAAAGCGAAATAGAAAGATTAACATTAAAGCGGCAGTTGGATAGGTAGGGATGGAATAATAGAGTTTCCAGCCCGTATAGGTCAAGAGACGATTTTTTATACAAAGCCATTCAAAGAATATCGAAAAGCCTGTCCACGAAAGAATATACCAAACAGTTTTTCTTCCATAGAGCTCCCACTTATCATAGCCGTATAAGAAAAGTAATGAGGAAGATGGGTAAATGATTAAGTGGAATATTCCACCAGAAAGTTCATAGGTAGGATTATCACCAAATATATATAGCTTAAATGGAGTAGCAATGAGGAAATAATCGATTGTTGCCACTAATGCAATATTGTAAACCCAAATAATCGAAACAAGCACTAAAGGAAAGTACTTTCGAATAATCAGAAACATAAAGAGAAATGTAGAAGATGATATAATGCTGAACCATTCATTCCAATCGAAGGTTACATTCATATATTCCATCCTCCTCTATAAAGGATCTTTTGAAAAAATTTCATAAAACCAATTAGGATCAATTGCGTAGCCAACCAGAAGGAAAATGACCACCAAAGCTTCCAATGGACATGTTTTATGACACCAAATAAATCGGATAACCATTCCAAACCAACTAAAAAGAAAACGGATAGGATGATAATGAAAAACCTTTTAAAAAGGTTCCTTCCTATTTGAAAATAATGAAGAAATGTGACTAAAACAATAGGAAATAGAACGATACGGTTTAGAAAATGGGCGAACTCAAGACTTAATTGTTGAGGCACTATAATTCTTTTAAAATTCATATAGCAAAGAGCCGAAAAATTTTGATAAAGATAGGAAGCAATCATCCAATAAACGAGGATTTCAAGTATATGTAGACTTTTCTTTTTTTTAATGAATAAATACATAGCCAACACATTCAGTATGGCGTAAAAGAATAAAGTCATTCATGAAACCACCTTTACTGAAACACATAATTTTACATTATTTGGATGAATCGAATAGTCTCCATGTTATTTTGCACTAAGAAAGAGAGATTTATGATATTTCATATAATGTCTGGTATGGGGGCAGGTTCCTCATCCCAATTCAATAGAAAGAGGGACAAGTTTCCTTATGTCCCATTTATACTTCAATCTGTTTGATGATTTTCGCTGGATTTCCCCCTACGACAACATTATCGGGTACATTTTTCGTTACGATTGCACCGGAAGCAATTACGACATTATTTCCTATATTTACTCCAGGGTTTATTACCGCTCTACCACCGATCCAAACATTATGGCCGATATGGACTGGTTTACTGTATTCTAACCCTGAAATTCTTTCAGTTGGATCTAATGGATGTGTGGCTGTATAGATGTGTACGCCTGGGGCAATAAAGCAGTTATCCCCTATTCTAATATCGCAGACGTCCAAAAATACACAATCAAAATTTGCATAGAAATTTTCACCCACATGGATGTTATAACCATAATCACAACGGAAATTAGGTTCAATGTATAGATTCTTTCCAGTTGAACCGAATAATTCTTTTAAAAGTTCCGTTCTTCTGTTATCCTCCGTTTCAAGTGACTGATTGTATAATCATGTTAGTTTCCGTGCATTTAATCTTTCATTCAATAATTCTGGGTCAGCAGGATTATAAAGTTCACCATTCACCATTTTTTCTTTTTCAGTTTTCACGAATGTTCCTCCTTTTTCTTTTGTTATTTCATTATTATACAGTATAGTAGTAGAAAATAAGGATATGTAGGGGGTATGGTGGATGGAGATAGGTGTAAGTACGTTTGTTGAAACAACGCCAGATGTTCAGACTGGCGAAGTGATGAGTCATGCACAACGTTTGCGTGAAGTAGTGGAGGAAATTGTCTTAGCTGACCAAGTTGGATTAGATGTTTTTGGTGTCGGTGAGCATCATCGGAAAGATTATGCGGCTTCTTCTCCTGCGATTGTTCTAGCTGCGGCTGCCTCGAAGACGAAAAGGATACGTTTAACAAGTGCGGTTACGGTCCTTTCTTCTGCTGACCCAGTACGGGTATTCCAAGATTTTGCGACTCTTGACGCCATTTCAAACGGTCGAGCAGAAATTATGGCTGGCAGAGGTTCCTTTATCGAATCGTTTCCACTGTTTGGCTATGATTTAAAAGACTATGATGAGCTTTTTGAAGAGAAGCTGGAGTTGTTATTGAAAATACGTGAGTCTGAGAAGGTAACATGGACAGGCGGGCACCGACCAGCTATTAACAATCTAGGCGTGTATCCACGTCCTGTTCAGGATCCTTTACCTGTTTGGATTGGCAGCGGTGGTAACTCGCAATCTGTTATTCGTGCAGGTCTGCTTGGGTTACCACTTGTTATAGCCATTATTGGAGGAAGCCCGCTTCAGTTTGCCCCGCTTGTAAAGCTTTATAAAAGAGCAGCAGCTCAGGCAGGTCATGATCTAACAAAACTCCCTGTAGCGTCCCATTCCCATGGATTTATTGCTGAGAACACTGAAATGGCAGCCGATAAATTTTTCCCATCTACTCAGCAAGTCATGAACGTATTAGGCAAAGAGCGTGGTTGGGGTCATTATGACCGAAGAAGCTTTGATGCGGCACGTAGCTTTGAAGGAGCACTTTACGTTGGTGATCCAGAAACAGTTGCTGAGAAAATTATTCATCTTCGAAAAAATGTAGGGATCACACGCTTTATGCTCCACGTACCTGTTGGAACGATGCCGCATGATGAGGTGATGAAAGCGATTGAACTGTTAGGAACGGAAGTAGCACCCCGAGTCCGAGAGGAAATCTCTCGGTGGGAAGAAACGGAATGAATGAATTTTGAATCGTTCATTTTAATGGATATCAACTAGATAAAAAGGAACTGGGTGATTCTTTGCCCAGTTCCTTTCATTAATAAGGTAAGAAAGTATAACTTATTCGGACTTCGAAAATTGTCCAGCACAAGCGTCCTAGCCCCGACGTGCAGGATGTACTAGTGTCGACAATGCGACAGGACGTCGCGCCTTTGTCGACCTCGAGGTCAAATGGCGCCCCAAAGATGAGGTTAAAGAGCAAACCTCCTCTTTGGGACGGCATTTGCTTGTCAGGGCTGATCAAGGCGCTTGCGCTTTTCTTGATAAATTCGAATTTCGATTGCTGGTATGAAAAGCAGAGAGAGAATATATATTGATGGAAATGACTAAACGTGAAATGGATGAATTTACTTTTGTATTAAGTCAGTAGGCAAATTTCTGATAAATTTGAAAAAGGGGGAGGAGAGGTTATGGAAAAATATATTCTATCACTTGACCAAGGAACAACCAGTTCACGTGCAATTATTTTTAACCAAAAGGGGGAAATTGTTCATACTGCTCAGAAAGAATTCAACCAACTATTTCCAAAACCTGGTTGGGTAGAGCACAATGCGAATGAGATTTGGGGATCCATTCTCTCAGTGATTGCAGGGGTATTATCAGAATCAGCTATTAAACCTAAACAAATTGCAGGAATTGGGATTACGAATCAGAGAGAGACAACGGTTGTATGGAATAAAGAAACTGGACTTCCGATATATAACGCTATTGTCTGGCAATCAAGACAAACGACTGATATTTGTGAAGGCTTAAAGGAAAAAGGTTATAGTGATATCTTTCGTGAAAAAACCGGCTTGTTAATTGATGCATACTTTTCAGGAACGAAAGTAAAATGGATTTTAGATAACGTAGACGGAGCAAGGAAACAAGCTGAGGAAGGAAAATTATTATTCGGCACAATAGACACGTGGTTAATATGGAAGCTTTCAGGGGGAAAAGCACATGTGACCGACTATTCAAATGCATCACGAACACTTATGTATAACATCAATGAATTAAAATGGGACGAAGAATTATTAAAGATTTTAGATATTCCTAAAGAAATGCTTCCTGATGTACGCTCATCTTCTGAGATTTATGCGCATACAATTGACTATCATTTCTTTGGTGAGAAAATCCCTATTGCAGGAGCTGCTGGTGACCAACAGGCTGCATTGTTCGGGCAAGCTTGTTTTACGAAAGGAATGGCCAAAAATACTTACGGAACAGGTTGTTTTATGTTAATGAATACGGGTGAAACAGCCGTGAAATCCAAACATGGACTATTAACTACCATTGCATGGGGATTAAATGGGAAAGTGGAATATGCACTCGAAGGAAGTGTATTTGTGGCAGGATCGGCTATTCAATGGCTTCGTGATGGGCTACGTATGATCAAGAACGCTAAAGACAGTGAGTCCTATGCAACTCAAATCAAGTCTACAGAAGGAGTTTATGTTGTTCCGGCGTTTGTAGGGTTAGGCACACCTTACTGGGATAGCGAGGTACGAGGTGCTGTATTCGGTTTAACCAGAGGTACCTCAAAAAATCATTTTATCCGTGCGACATTAGAGTCTTTAGCCTATCAGGCAAAAGATGTATTAAGTGCAATGGAAGCCGATTCCCAGATGAAATTAAAGACGCTTCGCGTGGATGGAGGAGCCGTGAAAAATAATTTTCTTATGTCCTTCCAGGCAGACCTATTAAATGTAACGGTTGAGAGATCAAAAATAAATGAAACAACTGCCTTAGGTGCCGCCTATTTAGCTGGTTTAGCCATCGGCTTTTGGAAAAATCAAGAGGAAATTTCCAAACAGTGGGCTATTGACCATACATTTGAACCTTCCATGGATGAGGATAAACGTGAGCAACTGTATCAAGGCTGGAAAAAAGCAGTTCAAGCAGCGATTGCCTTTAAGTAGTATAAGAGAAAATCAAGATTATCAAGTCCCATTTAAAGTAAAGGGGCGCATTAATATGAATTTTTCACAACTAAATCGTAATGCAATCAAGCAAGCTTTGGGGTCTGTAAAATTTGAAGTTTTAGTTATCGGTGGAGGAATAACAGGTGTGGGTGTTGCTCTTGATGCGGTTACAAGAGGAATGAACACGGCCCTTATTGAAATGCAGGATTTTGCAGCCGGTACTTCTAGCAGATCTACCAAACTTGTTCATGGTGGTTTGCGCTACTTAAAACAGTTTGAAGTAAAAATGGTTGCAGAAGTTGGAAAGGAAAGAGAAGTAGTATACGAAAATGGGCCTCATGTTACGACTCCTGAATGGATGCTACTTCCTTTACATAAAGGAGGTACCTTTGGGAAATTTAGTACTTCAATCGGTTTACGAGTTTATGATTATTTAGCTGGAGTTAAGAAAAGTGAACGTAGAAAGATGTTAAACATCCAAGAAACCTTGAACAAGGAGCCTTTAATAAAAAAAGAAGGTCTTAAAGGCGGAGGATATTATGTGGAGTATCGTACAGATGATGCGCGTTTAACCATTGAAGTAGCAAAGGCTGCAGTTGAACAAAATGCGGTTTTATTAAATTATACAAAGGTGGAAAAGTTAGTCTATAAAGATGGATTGATTATTGGCGTCACAGTTCAGGATCAGCTGAGTGGAGACACGTATGATATATTTGCTGAAAAAATTGTGAATGCTACAGGTCCTTGGGTTGATACGATTCGAGAAATGGATAACTCGAAAAAAGGGAAAACACTTCAATTAACAAAGGGTGTACATCTTGTCATAGACCAGTCCAAATTTCCGCTACAGCAGGCTGTTTACTTTGATACACCTGATGGAAGAATGATATTTGCTATTCCAAGGGGAGAAAAAGCATACGTAGGTACAACAGATACCTTCTTCAATGAAGATTTGGTTTCACCAAAAGTAACAGAAGCAGACAGGGCTTATATCATAAATGCCATTAACTATATGTTTCCTCAGGCCAATATTACCAATAATGACATTGAGTCTAGCTGGGCAGGGGTTCGTCCTTTAATCCTTGAAGAAGGAAAGGACCCATCCGAAATCTCTAGAAAAGATGAAATATGGGAAGCGGAATCAGGATTAATGACAATAGCTGGTGGGAAACTAACAGGCTATAGGAAAATGTCAGAAATGATCGTTGATTTACTAGCAGAAAAGTTTAAAATGGAAAAAAATAAAACATTTCTTCCTTGCCAAACTAAAAACTTCCCAATATCAGGCGGAGTAGTGGGGGGATCAAAAGGTTTTTCATCCTTTATGACAAGTCAAATAGAGAAGGGGATGAATCTTGGGTTGTCTTTTGAGGAAATAAGACATTTAAGTTCCTTTTATGGTTCAAATATAGAGACTGTACTAAAAATAGTGGAACAAAAGAAACCAGATGCTGAAACATTTGGTTTGCCTTTGATGCTGTTTTCAAAACTACAATATGCTTTAACCTATGAAATGGTAGCAACTCCGATAGATTTCTGGATTAGAAGGACAGGATATTTATTATTTGATATTGCCTTCGTTCGTGCCTATAAAAATGAGGTATTAGAATATATGGCTCATTTTTTCCTCTGGGCTGAAAAAGAAAAAATAAAGCATGAGGAAGAACTAGAGCTTGAATTAATGCATGCAAGTATACCAATAGATGCGAAAAAATAAGAGGGGCTACCAAAGGTCAGTTACCTGACTATTTGGATTGCCCCCTTTTCTTTGCTATCGTTATTTCCTTGAAATGATCAGAGGGTTATGAGGAAGTGAAAAGAGCCCCATTACAAGAGGCTCTAGGTTGTTTATCTATTGTACAGGCAATATTACTTCAATCATGGTCCCCATTTTATCACTCCAAAAATGCACCGTTCCGTTATGATTTTCAATGATTTGCTTGGAAATCATTATACCTAGTCCTGTGCCTTCTTCTTTTGTCGTAAAGAATGGTTCGCCAATACGCTTAAGGATATTCTGTGGAATCCCAATACCCGTATCTTTAAAAAATATTTTTATTTTTTCAGTACATAGTTTTTTAATTTCAATCGTAATTGTACCACCATCTGGCATTGCTTCAATGGCATTCTTTAAGAAATTGATAAATACTTGTTTTAATTGGTTCATATCACAACTAATCGTCAATTTATTGCAGTCGCTAATGATGTCTATTTGAACGTTATTCATAATTGCCTGTGTGTCAATTAAGGTTTTGACCTCTTCTAAGATTGTTTTCATATTCACTTTTTCAAATTTTAGTTCTTGTGGTTTTGCAAGAACCAATAACTCACTAAGAATGAGTTCAATACGGTCAATCTCAGATTGAATAATCTTAAAGTACGACTTCGTTTCTATTTGTGCTTCCATTAATTGTAGAAAACCTTTAATGGCTGTAAGTGGATTTCGTACTTCGTGAGCAATACCGGCAGCTAGTTGTCCGGCAACGGTTAGTTTTTCTGAATTAAGTAAAAGCTCTAATGTTTTTTTCCTTTCAGTCATATCCCTAATAATGATATGTTGGGCGGGCTCATTTTGAAAAAAAGTCGGAATGGTTTTAATTTCTGCAGGAAAAGTTGAACCATCAAACCGGATCATGTTATATTGTGCAAATTCCGTTGAATCCCCATTAACAGCTTTCCTTATTCTGTCCTTGGCCATTTGATAATCATCGGTATGAATAAAATCTAAAATAGATTTATGGATGATATCCTCTGTACTCGAGGTACCTAATAACTTAACTCCCGTTTCATTAATAAATAGTATTTTTCCACCTTTTGCAATTAATACGGCATCAGGGGAGTGTTCTACCATATCTCGAAATGCTTTCTTTCGGTTATAAAGTTCTTTTTCCGCTTGGATTCGTTCCGTAATGTCCCTGATCACACAAACCACTTCTATTATTGTTTGAGTATCAGGGTCAACAATTGGTTTACAAATGGATTCGACCCAAATGAAACTGCCATCTTTTTTACAAACTTGATAAGTGGATCTGCTATATTCTGGTTTGTTGAGCGCTGGTTTATGTTCTTCCTGATAGCTTCTTTGTACATCATCTTCGTTAAGTAGAATGCTATAATGCTGTCCAACTATTTCATCAGGTGTATAACCAAGAAGATGTTCACAAGAAGGAGAGACGTAAAGAATATTGCCTATTAAATTGGTGGTTAATATGATATCTAAAACATTCTCTGTCAATACACGGTGGTATTCCTCTATTTTTCTTACTTCTGACCTTTTTCTCTTTAAATGGGAAACATCCTTTGCAACAGTACGGACCCCTACAATTTGGTCATTAACGCATATTGGAATATTCATTAAGTTTAGGGCAATAATCTCATTCATTTTATTCTTAATTCTACAATCAAAGTTTAGAAATTGACCTAATGCTGATTTATGAAAATTGTTCAATACCATATCCAAATCTTCAAATAGAATAAGGGATTGAAATGTCATTTTTTTTAACTCTGTTACAGAGTAGCCTGTTAATTGAGTAAAGGCTGGATTTATCTGAACCAAATAACCTTCTAGATTTAATGTGATAATAGCATCCTGGTTGGAGGTGAATAATTCATTATCTTTATTTTTATCCAAATGCTCTTTTAACAAAGTATTCCTTTTAACTTTAACTTCTTCAATAGAACTGTTCATCTTTCTCTCTTTAGTTCCTTTCCCCCAATTTTATTATTGTTGCTACAAGATTAACCTTAAACCGAGGTAAGGTAAAGTAAAATACATAAAAAAGAAAGGGAAAAAAGTCCCTTTCCATTGTTTGTTTCTATTCCATTTTTTCAAGAATACCTTTAATTAATTCAACAAATTGCACTCTAACTTTACTCGCTACTTCTATGACTTCATCATGATTCAACGGTTGATCTAAAATCCCGCATGCCATATTAGTTAAGCAGGAAATACCGAGTACTTTCATATTTCCATGGGTGGCTACAAGAGCTTCTGGAACTGTAGACATACCTACAGCATCAGCTCCTAATGTACGAATCATACGGATTTCAGCTGGTGTTTCATAAGTTGGACCACTCCACCAAGCATAAACACCTTGCTGTAGGGTAATGTTTAGCTCGTTAGCTACTTTAGAAGCTAGATTACGTAACTCAGGATTATATACTTGAGAGACATCAGGGAAGCGAGTTCCTAATTCATCATTATTCGGTCCGATTAATGGATTGTTACCGACCAAATTGATATGATCGGTAATTAACATTAAATCTCCTGGGCTGAAGCTTGTATTAACCGCACCACAGGCATTCGTGATAAGTAAATTCTCAATACCCAGTGCTTTCATTACACGTACCGGAAAAGTAACTTCATCTAATGTAAAGCCTTCATAATAATGAAAACGCCCCTTCATAGCGGCTACTGTCTTGCCTTTTAATTCTCCAATGACTAATTCATTTGCATGTCCAATGGCTCCGGACTTGGCAAAGTGGGGAATTTCGCTATATGGAATATTCACTGGGTTTTCAATTTCATCGGCTAAAGTACCCAAACCTGATCCTAGAATCATACCGATTGTTGGACGATAATCAGTCTTACTCATAATAAAATTTTTTGCTTCTAAAATATCTTCGGTTCTGTGCATATGTATGTTCCTCCTTAAGATGTTACTTCAACTTTACTAAAGTCAGTAGGTGATTCTTTAGAACATTTCATCTATAAAGATTAAATGATTGAATGAGTAAAGTAAATAGAGGTAAAATTCATTTTAACAAAACGTATCATTGATTCCTTTCTTAATGTGAATATTATTTAATAAGAGTATAAAAAGGAGTGTGTTTCTTATGCAAGAAAAGGCAACATTTGCGGGAGGTTGTTTTTGGTGTATGGTTTCGCCATTTGACGAACAACCAGGAATTATTGAAGTGGTTTCAGGATATACGGGTGGGCATACAGAAAACCCGACCTATGAGGAAGTATGTTCAGATACAACGGGACATTATGAAGCAATTCAGATTACGTTTGATCCACAAGTATTCCCATATAAAAAACTGCTTGAGCTGTTTTGGCAGCAAATTGACCCGACGGATGCGGGTGGACAATTCAATGATCGGGGTTTGTCGTATCGAACGGCTATTTTTTATCATAATGAGGAACAAAGAGAAATGGCTGAAGCTTCAAAGACTGATCTTGAGGCAAGTGGTCGATTTCAAAAGCCGATAGTAACGGAAATTCTACAAGCTGGTCCTTTTTATAAAGCAGAGGAAAAGCATCAGCATTATTATAAAAAGAACCCTTTCCACTATAACCTTTATAAAGAGGGATCTGGAAGGGCGCCATTCATCCGTGAAACATGGAAAAAACGTAAAAGCGATGAGCAATTACGGAAGGAACTGACATCTATTCAATATGAAGTAACAAGGAATAATGCAACGGAGCCGCCATTCCGTAATGAATTTTGGAATCATACAGAGGATGGAATCTACGTCGACATTATTTCCGGAGAGCCGCTGTTTAGTTCCTTGGATAAATACGATGCAGGCTGTGGCTGGCCAAGCTTTACGAAGCCATTACGACGCTTTGAAATTGAGGAAAAGTTTGATACCTCACATGGAATGCGAAGAATTGAGGTTCGAAGCAAAACATCGGATTCCCATCTTGGTCATGTGTTCGACGATGGTCCTGGTCCAGATCGTGCCAGATATTGCATTAATTCTGCGTCCCTCCGATTTGTACCAAAAAGTAAGCTTGTGGAAGAAGGGTATGGAGAGTTTTTAAGTTTATTTGAATGAAGATATTCCCACTCATAAGTTTTTCTTATCACATTTCATTATAACTATCAAATTTATTTATTGAATTGGAAAGTTTATACTTATGATAAGGAACTTGGGGGTGGGGATATGGAGTATGTTTTGCTCTATTTTATCGGTATTTGTGCAACTACAATTGGAACGCTTGCAGGTGGAGGCGGGTTAATCAGTCTTCCAGCTATGCTGATCATGGGGATACCGGTCCATTCCGCGATTGGTGCCAACAAGGTATCGAATACAGTTAGTTCTTTTTCGAGCTTCTTTCATCTTTACAAGAAGAAGGAACTTACCTTAAAAGAATCATTTTGGATCGTCCCAGTGAGCCTTGGTGGAGGAATAAGCGGAGGCTTCATTGCTTCTAAAATTTCAGGAGAAAATATGTACATCATCGCTGCGATTCTTCTGATTTTTGCCTTTATTGCTTCTTTTTTAGGAAAAGGTAGCTTCACGGGTAAGGAACCATTAAAAATGAATAAGATAAGTGTACCTGGTCTCTACAGTATTGGGATTTATGATGGACTATTTGGTCCTGGCCAAGGAACATTAATGCTCTATTTATTTGGTTATTTGAATATCGCCTATATACGAGCGGTAGGATTTGTACGTCTCGCCACATTTTCAAGTTGCTTCGGAGCGGCTATCACATACATAGCAACGGGAAAAATTATATGGCCAATGACCCTTGCCCTTTTGCTAGGTTCATTGACAGGCGCGCAGATTGGAGTTCGTATCGCTGAAAAGTTAAAACCGAAATTCGTCAAACCCATTCTACGGGTTGTGACCATTGCTCTCATCATTCAAATTTTTGTAGAGAATATTTTTTAAAAAAGATCCCCTCTAAAGACTAGCTTCTAAGAGGGGATTTTTTCGTAATCCAGCTCCAGCGCTTAGCCCCGACGTACAGGATGTACTAGTGTCGATAATGCGACAGGACGTCGCGCTTTTGTCGACCTCGAGGTCAAATGGCGCCCCAAAGATGAGGTTAAAGAGCAAACCTCCTCTTTGGGTCGGCATTTGCTTGGCAAACCAAAGAACGGTTTGCATAAGTGCGACTAGGTCTCTGGCTTCGCTACTCTCGCCAATCGACCAGTCTTCTTTATCGGGGCTGATCAAGGCGCTTGCGCTTTTGTTCTTTGTGCCTTATATATTTGGAATAAAAGAAAGGCAATAACCGATAAGGCGATTCCTGAAATATAAGGTAAACCAATAGTGATGGAAAAAAGCCATCCACCTAATGGGGGGCCAATAATTCTGCCAAGTGAATCAAAGGAAGACAATAGTCCTGTTGTCTGGCCATGTCCTGTCTTTGAAGTCTTCGTTAGTAAGGACGAAACACTCGGACGAATAAAACCATTACCAATTCCGAATACCGTTAAATAAATCGCTGCAGTTGTGAAACTATCTACAAGCAGAATTAATCCAAACCCGATGATGGAAATGACAAGTCCAATTTGAATGACAAATCCTTCACCCATTTGTTTTGTTAGTCTTCCAACTAATCCACCTTGTACCACCGCGCCAGCTAATCCCATAATCATAAAAATATAGCCAAGCTTTACAGTTCCTAAATTTGCTTTTTCAGCAGCAAAGTAAGCAAATGTTGCTTCAAGACCCGATAATGATAAAGAAACAAATAGTTGCAAAATAAATAATATCGAAGCGGAGCCTTTAAAAGCTTTATGTAATGAATCATTCTCCTTCGATTGTTTTTGTCTTAAGGACTCCTTTAAAACCATCAGAACTAGAAAAAACGTAAGTAAGGAGGAAGCCCCTGCAATATAAAAAGGAATGTTCAAACTTTCCTTTGAAAAGATACCGCCTATGGCTGGTCCAAAAATAAATCCTAAACCGATAGCAGCACCGATCATCCCCATTCCTTTTCCACGGTCCTCTTCCGAGGTAATATCGGCAACATAAGCCATCACAGTTGGCATATTGGCTGAGGATAATAATCCACCGATGATTCTAGCAGCGAAAAGCATCCAAAGCGTCGATGACATGGCCATTAAGAAAAAAGATAAGGAAAGTCCTAAAATTCCAATCATCATCACTGGCTTCCGTCCAATTCGATCAGAAATCCGTCCCCACATTGGGGCAAACAAAAGCTGCATAAATGAATAGACAGCCATTAGTAAACCCAATTCAGTGGGGGAAGCACCTAAATCTTCGGCATAAAAGGGTATTACAGGAATAATGATTCCAAATCCGACCATGACAAGAAACATCACAGCGAATAGAATAGGCAAAGCTTTTTTATTCTCCAATTGAAATTCACTCCAGTTACTAAATATTATATTCTTTCCTTTAAAAGACAATAGTTATCACTTTCTTATCTTATCAAATAATTTTTTATAATTACACCTCGAGAGGGCACGTAGGTACAAGTTTTATAAGTGTGAAATATTTCCGACATGTTTTTACAATTTTCTTAATATTTAAACAAAAAACTTCATAAAAATGGTACAATAGCTCCATAAATTTACTTAATAAAGGAGGAAGTGTATGTCTTTTTTTCAAAGTTTACGGTTTAGATTAGGAATAATTATGATTCTCTTATTAATTGCCCCGTTATTGTTTAACGGAGTGATGGCTTACAAAAGTTCCAAGGTGCTTGAATATGCCGTGATTCAGAAGAAAGATATGGAAAAAATAAATAAGCGCTTTAAGAATATTTTCAATGAATATGAGGGTGTTCTAAAAGACATCAGTAAAACAAAGGAAATACAATTTGAAGATTACTCTGTACCAGAATCTGAAGGTAATCAATTTTCAAATATGCCTGTGTCAAACGATCCAGCTAAAACAAGCTTTTATCAGGAGTTTTTATCGAAAATAGAGAAAGAAAATAAGTATGCCTTAAATATTTATTTTGCTACGGAGGAAAAGGGTGAATTTTATTTATCAAATATTCCTCCAGAAGAAGTGAATTTAAATGAGTTTGATCCACGAGAAAGAGATTGGTATCAAAATGCGAAAGCTTCAGATGGGGAAATTATTTGGACTGCTCCGTACATTGATACAGGAACAGGGAAATCCACAATTACCTTGGCAAAAGCCTTTCAAAATAGTAATGGTGAAGTCATCGGGGTGATCGGACTTGATTTTGATATGTACCATCTAGCGGTGTTGATGAGGCATGATTTGCTAAATTCAACCCTTATCATCGGCTTCATTTCCATTTCTCTAGGACTTGTTATCGTTTTCCTATTTATGAAGAAATTTAACCGAAACTTACAGATTGTTCAAGATGGAATATCTAAAGTTGCGAGTGGAAATCTATCTTTTGATAGAAAGACGATTAAAAGTAAAGATGAGATTGGGCAGCTACTGTTCAACTTTAATCATATGGTAGACAATTTAAAAGAACTCATATCTAGGGTTATCGATACATCCCAACAAGTGGCCGCTTCTTCCGAACAATTAAATGCCAATGCTGATGAAGTATCAAGGGCAACAGACCAGATTACTAGGGCTATCCATGAGGTTTCTAATGGCGCAGAAGAACAGGTTGACAAAATCCATCAATCTAATTCTCAAGTTAGCGAGATAGCGAAAGACGTCGTCGCCATAGCAGAGCGTACGAGCCAAGTAAGTGAAACCTCAAAAGATACAGCGAAGCAATCACAAGAAGGGTTAATTATTGTCGAAAGTGCTGTAGAACAAATGAATTTAATCAACCAAGGGACCGAGGAAACAAGTAAGGCGATTCAGTTGTTAAATGAAAAATCTGAAGAGATTGAAAAGATCCTTTTATTAATAAGTGGAATCGCTGATCAAACCAATCTATTGGCGTTGAATGCGGCAATAGAAGCTGCACGCGCTGGGGAGCACGGGAAAGGGTTTGCTGTCGTAGCGGGAGAAGTAAAAAAATTAGCGGAGCAGTCTAGCCAATCGACAAAGCAAATTTCCGATCTAATTAGAGAGATTCAAATTAATACTAAGCACGCTGTAGAAACGATGTTTAATGCTTCTGAGGCTGTTCAACAGGGTACTAGCCTTGTGAGTGAAGCAGGTATTTATTTTAATCGAATTGTGACAGCCGTAAGTGAGACAGCAGACCGAATGGAAGAAGTAATGACCTCCATTGAAGAAATTCATAAAAGTACAGATATATTAAAAGACTCGATGGACAGTGTCGCAACATTAACAACACAAAGCTCTGCCTACACACAAGAAGTAGCAAGTTCTACAGAAGAACAGAGCGCTTCGATTCAAGAGGTATCTTATGCAACAAAAGAATTAGCCAATATGGCTCAAGAGTTACATGATATTGGTAGGAGATTTAATATATAGAAGCAGTTTCAAACGATTAATCTGTTTTAAAAGTAATTTTAAAAAAAGACCAATGTCCGATAAATCGGTACTTTGGTCTTTTTTTTCTAGATCACCTTTGAAGTTTAAATTTTAAAGGTGCTAATATTTTCTTGAAGTTTAAGGGCCATATCTGTTAACTTACTTGAGGCAACTGAAACTTCTTTAATAGCTTCTGTTTGATCCTTGGTAGAGGCGGCCACATTTTGAATGTTGTTAGAGATGGCAATCGCCCCCTCTACAATTTCACGAATGGATGGGACCATATTTCCTGAATCATCCTTAATCTGTTTGGCTGTGTTTGAAACATTGGATGTTTGGCTTTGCACTTCTTTAACTGAAATAAGAATATCCTGGAATGATTGACCAGCAGTATTAACAAGTTCAATTCCTTTATTTACATTGGCTATTCCTTCTACTGTCGACTGGACTGCAGTCGTTGTTTCATCCTGGATTTCTTGAATGATATGACTAATTTTCCCAGCAGCTTCTCCTGATTGTTCAGCTAATTTACGTACTTCACTTGCAACGACAGCAAACCCTTTACCATGTTCACCAGCTCTTGCTGCTTCAATAGCTGCGTTGAGGGCAAGTAAATTTGTTTGGCCAGCGATATCTGTAATTAAGGAAACAATTTGACCAATTTCGTTTGAACGACTACCAAGGGAATGAACAATCCTCTCCAATTGATTCGATTGCTCATGAATGAATCTCATTTGTTCCATTGCATTATTTACAATTTCATTTCCATTTTCAGCCTTTTGAGTCGCAGAATGAATAGAATTTGCTACGGACTCAATATTTTCAGTAATCTCTATTATACTATTTGATATCTGCGAAACAATTATAGAAGAGTCCTCTGAAAAAGACACTTGTGATTGTGTATTTGTGGTGATTTGAGAAATACTTTGGGAAATTTGTTCCGTTGCATAAGTCGTTGTTTCACTACTAGCGGTAAGTTGTTGGGAAGTAGCTGCAACATCCTCTGAAGCTTCGGCAACTTGTTTAATGACAGAACGTAAATGATTCTTCATCGAATTAAAATCCTTTGCTAACTCTCCAACCTCATCCTTATTATGAATGATCAAGTCATCGACAGAAAAATCCCCATTTGAGATTTGTTTAATACCATCGGCCACTTTAACAATTGGCTTGACAATGACCCTCATAACTAATAAAAGAACACACCCTCCTATGACTACAAATACTCCAAGAGTAAATAATAGGATTGTAAGAACATGATTAGACTCACTATTATAATCCATTAAATAGGAGCCAGCAGATACATACCATCCCCACTCTGGATATACCTTTGTATAGGCTATCTTTTCTTTAATCGTATCTGGATCATTAGGTAATGCCCATTGATAATTTGTAAATCCACCATGATTATTAGCTTGCTTGATAAAGTCCTGGACAAATAAATAACCTTCTACATCTTTTGTTTCCCAAAGATTTGAACCTTCAATTGTGGGATGTGCAAGTAAGCTTCCTGTTTCATCTAAAATGAAGAAATAACCATGTTTCCCTAAATTTACACTTTTATTTATCGGCCTTTTTCCCTCGTCATCTTTCATACCTAAAATTTGAACCTTTGCGATTTCTTGCGCTTCTTCTAAGGACATAGAACCTTTCTCAACAGATTGGTTAAGAGAGTCTATCATTTGTATGACTTGCTCAACATTGTTTTTAAGCCCAACTTGACTTAAATTATTTAAGCTTTGCTTGGATGAGCTGTAGGCTAATAAACCAATAATTAAAGATGGAATAATTAATAATAAGAAACAAAGAATGCCGATCTTTTTACCAATAGAAATTTTTAATTGCTTTTTCTTTCCTTTAGCTATTTTCAAAAACATGAACTCCTTCCTCATAAAATAGAAGCTATTCTAGTAGTATTTACCTACAAAAAGTATAGTGCTAATTTACTATTCAAACAAGTATCCCTTCTAAATATTTTGAAATATCGGAATCTAGTTGACGTATTTTGGAAGCTTCCCTGTTGCTTTACCAATGATTGTAGGTTCATGGGGAGTAGTGGCAGGGAAAATCGTAGAACAGGGAAAAAAGGCAACCTTAACTAAAGGAATGAATGTCATGGCCCAAGTCCCTGATGGGGCGTACTCGGAATATGTAAGGGTTCCTTCTAGCTTCGTTATCTCATATCCTGAAAAAATTAATGCAGCAGAGGCAACAGCACTCTTAACGCAAGGTCAAACAGCTTATCATACGTTAAAAACAGCAGGGCGTCTTCAAGTTGGTGAGAGTGTTTTAATACATGCAGGGGCCGGTGGAGTTGGAAGTTTAGCCATCCAGATGGCTAAAGCATTGGGAGCTGGGACCATCATTGCAACAGCAAGCACTCAAAGATGAGTCAATCTACTTTCATAAAGGGAAAGCTGTTTATAGCTGGGAATAAAACTACAAAGCCGCCCAAATGCCAAGGGCGGCTGTTTATTGTTTATTGTTTATTATTTTTTCAATAATAAATACATAAAATATGGCGCACCAATCAAAGAGACCATAATACCTGCCGGTATACCGTTTGGCTCAATGATATTACGTCCAATGGTGTCGGCAAATAATAATAGCCAGCCACCAATCAGTATGGCAATTGGGATAAATAGTTGATTTCTAGGTCCTACTAAAGCTTTCGCTATATGTGGTGCCATTAGTCCAATAAAGGCAATTCCCCCTGCAACTGAAACAGCAGAAGCAGCTAGGGCAACCGCGGTTAAAAGGAAAACGATACGCTCCCTTTCTATGGAAACACCGACACCAATTGCGACGGGCTCGATAAGACCTAAAAGATTCAATCGATTGGCTTTGTATAAAGTAAAAGGAATAAGAATCGCCAACCATGGAAGGAATGCCCAAATAAAAGGCCAATCAGACCCCCATATATTTCCTGCTAGCCATTTAGCGATAAAATCTACTTTTTCACGTTCAGCTGATGAGATCAGTACAATCATTACTCCAGAAAGAGCAAAGGAAAATCCGATTCCGATGAGTACCAATCTAACCGGTTGTAGACCTCCATTTTTAGAATATGAAAGCACATAAATGAAGAAGGCAGTTAGTAATGCGCCTACAAAAGCAACAATCGGAAGCATATAAACAAATGAACCTGCTTCAATGGGGAAAAACAAAAAGAAAATCGCGATAGCTACACCTGCTCCAGAGTTAATACCAATAATACCCGGATCAGCTAAATCATTTCGGGTGATTCCCTGTAGAATCGCACCAGATAAGGCGAGTGCCATACCTGCTAACAGCGTGATAATTAATCTAGGTAAGCGAATAGAAAAAAGAACAAATTCTTCTTTAAATGTACCTTGGCCAAGTAGGGTTGGGATCAGCCGGTCGTAAGAGAGTGTTGAATAGCCCATTCCCATGCCAATAACGGTAGTAAGTACAATGAGAGATAATAAGATTGCTAGAATCATTCGTTGTTTTTTAATTAATGATGGGTGAATCATGAGAATACTTTGCCTCCTTTATGAACAATAATTAGGAAGAAAGGTAAGCCCATTATAGCAACGATAGCAGCGACAGGTGTTTCATAGGGAGCATTAAGTGTCCTCCCAAGTGTATCGGCAAGTAGCATAAAAGTGGCTCCTGTAATGGCAGACATTGGGATAATAAATCGATAATCCGTTCCAACTAGGGCACGCGCTACATGAGGGACCATTAAACCGATGAAGACCATATTTCCAACAAGAGCAACAGAGGCACCGGCTAATAATATAATAATAATAAAAAGAATCGTCTTTATTTGTGTTGTCTTTTGACCTAATCCAACTGCCACCTCTTCATTTAAACTAAGAATGGTCAGCTGTCTTGAAAGAAAAAGTGACACTAGAATACCTATAATAATAAAAGGAACGATGACTTGAAGTTGGCTCCATGACGTTCCAATCATTCCACCAGCAGTCCACATCGAAACATTTTTTGAGATTTTAAAGTAAATACCAATGCCTTCTGCGATAGCGTATAAAAAAGCGGAAACAGCTGACCCAGCTAATACAATTCTTAGTGGAGAGAAGCCACCTTTTTTCATCGTACCAATACCAAAAACCATCAAAGCTCCGACAGCTGCTCCAATAAAACAAGCTATCGTCGTACCGAAGTAATTGACAGAAGGAATGAAGGCTATGGTTAGAGCCAGTGCAGCATTGGCACCTGCGGATAATCCTAATAAGCCAGGGTCAGCAAGCGGGTTTCTTGTCATTCCTTGCATAATGGCCCCAGAAACAGCAAGAGCTGCTCCAACAAAAATCGCTGCTACTTCTCGCGGCAAGCGAATCTCACGGATAATCGAAATTTTTCCACTTGAAGTATTGTTGGAAGTGAGTGCTAGCCAAACATCTTTAACGGCAATATCTGCTGCTCCAAAAACGCAAGCAATAATGAACATACTAACAAACGCGAGGATACCTGCAATAAGTTTATAAATAAATGGGATCGAACGTCGGTTATCTATCGTCATCAGTCTCTCATCTTTTCTTTCGTAGAATGGGGGAAGAGGAATTCTTTAACCTCCAGAATTCCTCTTTTTATATTAACTACCTAAAAATGATTTTTTGAAAAATTTAAGCTGCTTTTCTAATGTGACTGGGTCACTAAAGGAAGCTCCATTTCCAGTCATTTCATATACATGATTGTTTTTAACAGCAGGAATATTCTTATATGTTTCCGTTTCTTGGAAGGAAGTATCCGCATCTGAGTATTTACTTAAGATTACATAATCCCCAGCATACTCAGGAAGTACTTCAGCAGATAACGTATAATAGCCTGATTTCAATGCCATTTCTTTTACTTTCTCCGGCATTTTTAAATTCATTGCTTGATATAAGATTTCCGTTCCACGTGCCCAGTTATCGCCGAATACATAGAGGTCCTTACCATAACTTTCAATGACAGAAACGGTTGCGTCTTCACCAATTTTTGCACGAATTTCTTCACCAGCGGCTTCTGCACGATGTTTAAAGTCATCAATCCATTCTTGTGCCTCTTTTTCTTTGTTTAAGAGCTTTCCAATTTCTAAGTGTTGCGTCAAATAATCAACTTTTCCCCATGTGTAAGTTACTGTAGGAGCAATTTCACTTAATTTATCTAGGTTTTTAATATTAGATAAACCAATGATTAAATCTGGATTTAATTCGATAATTTTTTCTAAGTTTTCATCGGAAACTTCTTCTACATCTTTTAATTCTTTTTCAAAAGTGGGGTTATTTTTAGACCATACATCTACACCAACGATATTTACCCCTAAGTCGATGACATTACCAGTAAATCCAGAGAGCAAAATGACACGTTTTGGATCAGCAGGAACTTCAATTGGTCCTGTTTCCGATTGATACGTAATGGTTCCTGATTTGTTTTCATCTTTCGGTGATGAATCCTCTTTTTCATTTGTCTTAGCATTACTGCAAGCGCTAATAACTAGAACTAACAGCAGCATAAATGGGATGAGTAGTTTCTTCATTCTTTTGTTCTCCTTTTAATAAGTTGTAAGTTACACACATTGGTTTATTTGTTCTTGGATCGCGACCGATTTGGGCATCAATATGAAACACTTTTTTAAGCACGTCATGACTGATTACCTCTTCACAATTGCCAGCCTTTACAATTTCACCATCTTTTAATGCGATAAGATGATCTGCAAAACGTGCAGCTTGATTTAAATCATGAAGGACCATCACTATCGTACGTCCCTGTTCTACATTGAGTTTTTGTAAAAGCTCTAAAACCTCTAGCTGATGGGCCATATCTAAATAAGTGGTTGGCTCATCAAGGAAAATTATTTCTGTTTCTTGCGCAAGAGCCATGGCAATCCATACTCGTTGCCGCTGTCCACCTGATAGTGAATCGACAGGACGAAACTTAAAGTCTGCAGTACCTGTAACATCAAGTGACCAATCGATGATTTCATAGTCTCTTTTCGTTAATCGTCCGAATCCTGATTGGTAAGGAAAGCGACCATAAGATAC
This sequence comes from Bacillus sp. CGMCC 1.16607, assembly GCF_042683745.1. Taxonomy (NCBI): domain Bacteria; kingdom Bacillati; phylum Bacillota; class Bacilli; order Caryophanales; family Bacillaceae; genus Bacillus; species Bacillus sp. CGMCC 1.16607. The sequence goes on along the minus strand of NZ_JBHUJX010000036.1, from coordinate 234,665 downwards.
AAGTTCGCCAACTGTTAATCCACTTGCACTTTCTGGTGTTTGTGGAAGAATCGCCATTTTTTTAGCAAGGATCTTTGTGTTTTCTTTTGAGATGTTTGCTCCGTCTAATATAACTGCTCCAGATTGGTGGGTGATAATACGAGTAATCGCTTTTAATAAGGTCGATTTTCCACAGCCGTTGGAACCGATAATGGTTGTTATTTTTTTATCGGGAATAGCGACACTGAGATTTTTTACAATTAAGCGTTCATCATAGCCAATGTTCAATTCATCTGTGTAGAGGCGAACCATGATTTTACCTCCAATTTTGGAAAAATGAGTGATAATGATTATCAATATCGATTGACTAAACTATAAATTTATTTTTTTCTGATGTCAACCATAAATTTTTTATTGTAAAAATGAAGAAAAAGATATATATTCTAATGAGAATGATAATCAATCACATTTGATTACCAAGGAGTGGACGGAAATGGAACTGCAAGAATTATTCGATGTAACGGTGATTGGAGGAGGGCCAGCCGGTCTTTACTCAACCTTTTATAGTGGACTTAGAGAAATGAAGACAAAGCTTATTGAATATCAACCACAATTAGGTGGGAAAATTCATGTCTATCCAGAGAAGGTGATTTGGGATATTGGAGGACAAACACCAATCACAGGAGCAAACTTAATTAAACAACTTGTAGAGCAAGGTTTAACTTTTGATCCAACCGTCGTCTTGAATGAAAAAGTGGTGTCGATTACTCGAAATGATGAAGGTATTTTTGAATTAGTCGCTGCCTCTGGTCAAAAGCATTTTTCGAAAACAGTCATTGTTGCTGTTGGAAGTGGAATATTGAAACCTCAGAAGTTAAAAATTGAGGGAGCAGAGAGATTTGAAGTATCAAATCTAAATTACACAGTGAAATCTTTAAAATCGTTTATAGATAAAACAGTGATCATATCCGGTGGAGGAAATTCTGCCATTGATTGGGCAAATGAATTAGAGCCAATTGCCAAAAAAGTTTATTTAACTTATCGAAAAGATGCTCTATCAGGACATGAGTCACAAGTAACCCAGTTAATAAATAGCTCGGCTACTTGTTATTTTAATACTTCTATTACAAAACTAATTGCCAATGAAAACCATGAATTAATTGAAAGTGTTGAATTGACAAATCAGATCACAGGAGAGGTTTCGCATTTGTCGATTGATGAAGTGATTATTAATCATGGCTATGAGCAGGATACAACCTTACTTGAAAATAGTGAACTGAAGATTGAGATAGCCGATAATTTTTATATTGCAGGTAATGCGTCTAGTGAATCATCAATCCCAGGACTTTACGCAGCTGGGGATATTCTCAAGCATGATGGGAAATTAAATTTAATAGCTGGTGCATTTCAAGATGCCGCTAATGCTGTAAACAAGGCTAAACAATTTATCCAGCCTGACGCTTATAAAATGGCCATGGTTTCCTCACATAATGAGGTCTTTAAAAAACGTAATCGTGAATTAGTGAAACAAATGATGGAGCAAACAAAAGCTTTATAGATGATGAATTTGAAGTGTGAAATGATTCCAAGTTACTTAAAGTGACAAATAGGCATTCCCTCGTTTAGGGGAATGCCTATTTGTAGAACAGTAATGAAAATCTTAGTTTAAAGAACAAAGTTTACACAAATCTCTAGTTAAAAATCAAAGTTGTCAGGGTCTGGACCGACACGATGATCTTGATTCAATCCATTAATTTTCTCCATATCTTCTTTCGTTAGTTCGAAATCAAATATAGTAGAGTTTTCAACAATCCGTTGTTCTTTGGTTGATTTCGGAATGGTGACAATCCCGTTTTGTAAATCCCATCGTAAAATAACTTGAGCAATTGATTTGTTATATTGATTGGCTATCTCCTCTAAGACAGGGTGATCTAATAATTGACCTTGCATTAATGGTGACCATGCTTCTAATTGAATCCCATGTTTCAAACAAAAGGCATGCACTTCTTTCTGTGTTAACCGTGGGTGGTATTCTACTTGATTGACCATCGGTTTTATTTCTGCATCATTTATTAAGTCTTCCAGATGGTGAACTTGGAAGTTACTTACTCCAATCGCTTTCACTTTGCCTTCTTTATATAGAGTTTCTAATGCTCGCCAAGCCTCTTTGTATTTGCCTGCCACAGGCCAGTGAATAAGGTATAAATCTAAATAGTCTAGGCCAAGCTTGGTTAAGCTAGTTTCATAAGCAGCTATAGTTGATTCGTAGCCTAAGTCAGAATTCCAAACTTTCGAAGTGATGAAAAGGTCCTCTCTAGCGACACCTGTTTCTTTTATTCCTTCTCTGATTGCTTGTCCTACCCCTTCTTCATTTTGATAAATAGCAGCCGTATCAATGCTTCGATACCCATGTTTAATCGCCGATTTTACAGAATGGATCAATTCAGGACCATCTTCTACTTTAAATACTCCAATACCTAACCAAGGCATTTTTACCCCATTATGCAAAGTAGTTGTGTTTTGTAAGTTTTTTTTCATGAAAAATATACCTCCAATGTTGTTAGTTAATAAAAAATTATTTTAAATTTGGTGCGCATGTGCTTAAATCTCTCCCATTGTTGGGATGTTTTTTTCATATACTATAAGTTGCTTTTGGTCTCTTTTTTCAAGAATTCGACACCAACCTGTAAGGATTACGGCACCGAAAACCATAAGTGCTCCAATCCAAGAAGTATGAATTAATCCAATCGAATTGGTAATCTCACCACCTAAGTAGGAGCCAATGGCAATTCCTGCATTAAACGCAGCGATATTGAGAGCGGAAGCGACATCTACCGCGGTAGGTACAAAACGTTCTGCCAGCATTACGACATATACTTGTAATCCAGGAACATTCATAAAAGCAAGAAGTCCCATAAAGAAAATAGTTAGCAATCCTACTATTTTATATGGTGCTGTAAACATCAAGATAAGGAGAACAATAGCTTGTACGATAAACATGTAAAATAATGCCTTTAGCGGATTTATATTAGATAATCTCCCGCCCATCATATTCCCAATTGCAATGGCTATTCCGTAAATGAACAGTATAATAGCTACTGTTTCTTCTTTAAATCCAGTTATGTTCTGTAGAATGGGGGATAGAAAAGTAAAGACAACAAACGTTCCACCATATCCTAAAGCTGTAATGATAAATAAAAGTAATAAACGGCCATTTGTTATTAATTTGAACTGATCGTGAAAAGATGTACGAGCACTCTTTCGTAAATTAGCAGGAATAAGGATGCTATTTGAAATAAAGGCAATAATTCCAACCAATGTAATGATGATAAAGGCTATTCTCCAACCAAATTGTTGCCCAATAAATGTTCCAAATGGCACACCGGTAACTGTAGCGACAGTGAGTCCTGTAAACATAATGGATATGGCACTAGCTCTTTTATTTTCTGGAACTAGATTAGCAGCAATGGTCGAGCCTATTGACATAAATACACCATGGGAAAATGCAGAAATTACACGAGCGACCAGTAAAACACCAATGCTAGTCGCACAAGCTGCAATACTGTTCCCGATGATAAAAATAATCATGATCCACAGCAACAAAGTTTTGCGAGACATACTTGAAGTAATGGAAGTTAATATAGGTGCTCCGAATGCTACTCCTAATGCATATAGGGATACGGTTAAACCCGCTGTTGTTATCGATACTTGTAAATCATTAGAAATAAGGGGTAGCAGCCCTACACTAATAAATTCTGTTGTTCCTATTGCAAATGCACTTATTGCTAATGCCAACAAGGCTAATGTACTCTGTTTTTTATCTAAAGCCACGGCATTCCCTCCTAAATGATGTGATTTTGTATTATTGATTGTGCCTTACGTAAAGAATATATTTTAAAAAATACGTTATAGCTCAACCGATAAATGTTATTATGGATGATATAAAACAAATAGAGAAGTACGTACTTTAAAGTAATATAGGCACAAATAAGTAATATAGGTACTTTTTTGTGCCTATAAATAAGGAGGGAAAATATGAAGAAGAAGTACAATATTTCAGTAGAAGCGACATTAGAGGTGATAGGTGGGAAATGGAAATGCGTGATTCTTTGTCATTTAACACATGGAAAGAAACGAACGAATGAACTAAAACGACTCATGCCTGATATTACCCAGAAGATGCTAACTCAACAGTTACGAGAATTAGAGGAAGATGGCGTCATAAATAGGATTGTTTATAATCAAATTCCTCCCAAAGTAGAATATGAATTAAGTGAATACGGATGGAGTTTACAAGGTATATTGGATTCTCTTTGTGCTTGGGGTGAAAAACATATTACAAAAGTATATGGGGATAAGTTCGCTGTATTAGAAGAGAATGTTTTAAATGATCGTCTAAAGTAGTCAATAGACCCCTATCGATGATTAAAAAATGGAATGTACAAAATTGCTGAGGTTGAAATAATCGGTGTACACTAGAAATAAAACTACTTCCTGAATATTTACTAAAAAGTATAAAATGGGTATATTAAATAATGTCTTTTACATATTTTTTTCACATCATTTAAGAGGGGGATTCTTTCATTGGGTAGTGAGTTTCTAGTAGGGTTGATAGAAATTATTTTAATTAATATTGTATTAAGCGGGGATAATGCGGTTGTAATCGCCCTTGCCTGTCGGAATTTAGATGTGAAATATCGCAAGAAGGCTGTATTTTTAGGTAGCTTTGGAGCAATCGCACTTCGTGTCATTTTAACCTTTGTAGCAGTTTATTTATTACAAATTCCTTTTTTAAATTTTATTGGCGGGATTCTTCTTTTGTGGATTGCTATTAAATTATTAAAGGGTGAAGACGACGAAAACATTGAAGCAAGCTCGAATTTAATGGGGGCTATCAAAACGATTATCTTTGCTGACTTGATCATGAGTCTAGATAATGTCGTTGCGGTTGCAGGGGCAGCTGAAGGAAATATGGTGCTCATTCTTATCGGACTAGCTATTAGTATTCCGTTAATTATTTGGGGAAGTCAAATTTTAATGGCGATTATGGAAAAATTCCCAATCATTGTTATACTTGGAGCGGGATTATTAGGGTATACAGCCGGAGAAATGATGTTAAGCGATAAAGCGATCGGGCATTATTTTGAACAGCTCGACCATAGCTTTCATTTTATCTTGCCTATTATTTTGGCTGCTTTTGTTATCATTGTTGGTAAGTTTAGTGGAAATTCGAAAGATCGAGTTCAGCATAATTAATAGGAAAGCCATTGATGTGAAGGATGCATCAATGGCTTTATTTTTGTTTAGGATACTATAAAATACTCGGATGTGGATAACTTCTTAACTTGTATAGTCTACGTCCAGCTCCAACGCCTTAGCCCCTCGAGGTCAAATGGCGCCCCAAAGATGAGGTTAAAGAGCGAACCTCCTCTTTGGGACGGCATTTGCTTGTCGGGGCTGATCAAGGCGCTTGCGCTTTTGTTAATGTTTTACATCTAATAAAACTTTGCCAACACTTTGTCTGCTTTCAATTAATTTATGGGCAGATACCGCATCTTGCAATGGAAAGTGATGTCCAATTTTAATATGTAAATGACCATCTGCTAACAGTTGAAGCACTTGCTTTGCTGTCTCCTGCAATAAATGAGGACGCTCTTTTCTAGTCGTACCTAAGCTGAATCCGAGGACGGAGCGGCAGCTTGAATGTAAATCGTTTGTTTTAAAGTTGCCTGCTTTCCCACTAGAGTTTCCGAAGTGCACCAATCGACCGTATGGGGCAAGACAGTCAAGACTTTTTTCTGATACCCATCCAGCGATCGAATCTAGAATGATATTAACTCCTTTACCATCCGTATATTCATTGACCTTTTGAGCAAAATCCTCTGTTTCATAACAAATCACTTGATCCGCCCCAGCCTCTAAAGCTACAGAAGATTTACTTTCACTTCCCACGGTCCCAATCACTTTACTCGCACCTAGAATTTTTGCTAATTGGATGGCTGTTGTTCCTACTCCTCCAGCTGCTGAGTGGACTAAAACGGTTTCTCCCTTTTCAATTCGTGCAATATCTACCAGAAGTTTATAGGAAAGAAACGAAACCGTCGGACAAGCTGCTGCTGTTTGAAAATCTAAACGGTCTGGAATGGAAAAAGTAAGGTTTTCCTCCGCTACAACATATTCTGCATAGGAACCGGCAGAAGGGAATGCAATGACACGTTGCCCCACTTTAAATGATTGAACCTCAGAACCAACACTTTCTATCACACCTGCAGCATCTAATCCAGGAATAAACGGTAATTTACCTCCTTTTTTTCCGTAACGCGATTTAATATCTGCAAAATTTACACTTGCTTTTTCGACCTTAATTAAAACTTGCTTTGAATTTATTACTGGAATTTCTATATCTGTATATTTAAGTACTTCAGGTTGACCAAACTCTGTTACGATAATGGCTTTCAATTTTTTTCCTCCTATTCATTCAATATCTATTATTTTATTTGAATAGGTCCATAAGTGGAATAATGAAAAAATTATGAAAGTATATAAGAAATTATTATCGTTAGGTAATTGTGGAAATGACTAAGGAGGAATAAGCCTGTTAGAAATGTAAAGATGTGAAAAGTACCAGAATATATATATGTAAATGGTCAAGGTATAATGTTTTTAGGCTATGTTTGTTCCTGGAGGGAGAGCAAAATGAAAAAAATAAAATATTGGAGTATAGCGGCGCTAATTGGATTGCTGATTGGTGTATCATTTTGGTGGGTATCAACTGAGATGAAAGACCGAAAAGACCCGTTGAATAAATCAGACGCATTTGTTTACAGTAATAACGCTATGCTTTATTGGTTTGAACTAAAGAGTCAGAAAGGGAAAGTGAAGGGGATACTTCACGAACAGAAACTCATGGATGGAATGGGGGAAAACCCTATATTAAAGAAAAAGAATTCCCGCTGACTGGAGTAACGACTGAAAAGGGGTATGAGTTTAAGGTAAATTACGGTGGAAACATCATGAAGTTTGACGCGTGGTTTTCTGGTCCACATTTATTAGTACAAAAACAAGGGAAAAAGACTTCAATTATTACAATCCTGTTGATCAGGAAGAACTTGATGGATATGTAGAATCGTTACTAAACTATCACACAGAAGAAATAGAAAATAACCGATTAAGGAAATTTTTCAATGATCTACGTAAAGTTTATGGATATCTTCATACCTCAGATGACGGTTCGTACCAGTTTTTTATCAAGATTGATGAAGTCTTACTAGATGGCGGAGGATTGACAGGATCCCTTCTCATGATGGCTGACACAGAGAATAAAAACAACCCGTACGAAGAAACCAGATATGTTTTGAATGGAGGAACAGACGGACACATGGTGGAGTTCTTCACCACGGTAAACGGAAAAAAAACAAAATTAAAAGGCAATTTTCACGAAAGTGCCACTGGTTTCGATCTTTCCTTTTGGGCGACCAATCGAAAACTGTTATTTCATGCTGTAACTGAAGAAGAATATAAACAAAAATACGAGGAATTTAAAACGAAGGCACAATCGTTTTAAAGTGAGAAGGGCTTCCACTTATTTAACTAAGGGGGCTTTACTTCAAGAAGGAGTAAAGCCTTTTTAATTTCAAAAATAGATATTGCGCAGTGTGGATTTGGTTAAATTCCCCAATAAGGAACGTAAACTCTTAAGTCATTCTATCACTCTAATCTAGCATTCTATTGAAAAGTAATTTTTACTGAGTATCCTAGGGTGCCAAAAAACTCTTTGAGCACTTTTTCAGCATTGTTTTCGGCTGTTTGTAATAGCCCTATTTCAACGGCTTCTTTTTCGATTTCCTTTTGCGCTTCTGCGGCAATATCAAACCCTTCAGCCCATTCTACTTTTCCGCGAAAAAGTCCTTCGTCCGAAAACGTCCGCACCTTGTCCATTTGAATGGCCGGTTTTTGTATGAAAGTCGCATGAGGCAGAATCATTTCTAATTCCTTTGCTTCATCATCTATTTTAATATTGTCTGAGGTAATCTCTTTAAGATTCACGCCTGCAATGACCGTGGCTGGGACAACCAATAATAACTCCCGTTTCGTACCAGGGATATTCAATTGAATGTCTTTTCCAAATAGCTTATTGTCCTGTTGTTCGATAATCGTCTTCACATGGGCTTCAGCGGTTGCAAGGGTCGCTAATTCCTGAACTTGTTCTACAAATGTCGTGCTTTCCTTTTTGAAAGTACTTCCTGAAAAGAACCAAAGAATACTAGAAATAACTACTGCCAATACTAGGGCAACTAAAATCAGTTTCAAATTCCAATATTTTAAAAAAAGCTTAAATCGTGTACCAGATCGATGGGGCATGGAAGCTGCTTGTCCACCAAGTGCAATCGTAGCAGCACTTTCTCTTTTTGCTTTTTCAATTTCCATCCGAGCCTGATCCTTTTTATTCAAAGTGAATCATCCCCCTTTAATCAACTTCATTATAAATCATTGACACCATTCGACAAATCCTTTTGAAAAAAAGACCACTACCGTAATGGTGGTAGTGATCAGAACACGACCAGTTATTCTAACCCCTCAATGACAATGTCTTTTGCAGGTAGAAAATCTTCATTAGTATCGAAGTAGACAATGTTTACTTTATCTCCCTCTCTTAAATAGATCGCCATTGGATCATTTTCTGAAGAGATGACGTAGCTTTGGCGATTGTCTAGAAGAAAGGACACAGTAGTGTAATCTCCAGACTTTTCTTTATAGACTCTAATCACAGTTCCACTTATTTGTTTTTCCTCCGCTTTGGAGCTGCCGTCTACTTTCCCTCCGCCTTTTTGCAGGGCAATTTTATATTGCTTTAAAGCGTCATTTGGAGTTGCTCCGTAAACGGATATTTCTGGATTGGCAGCTGAAACGATAAAGTAGTTTTGTAAAAAGCCGTTTGAATCAAGCACTGGCGTTAACCAACTAGCCTCACCATAGAAATTATAAAGAACGGGCATTTCGCCATACCATTTCTTTTCAATGAATTTCTTTTCGATAATTTGTAATGCGCCTTGTGAATCCATATAGGATTCTTCTAGGTTACCAGTATAGTAGGTTGCTTCTCCCGTTCTTGAGTTTGTCAGAGAGTAACCAAGCATGGAATCCACGCCTTCTTTAGGGCTTGTGAAATCGGTGAAATAATACATATCTCCGTTTTCATCAAAGATGGGGCTTACATTCGCTTCCGTTCCTTCATCAGAAGGGAGCTTTACATCCGATTTACTGAACTTGCTATTCCAAAAACCGTGAACGTAGTTTCCATAATAGCTGTTTTGCAAACTGACCACTTCAGGTGAGACGGCACCATCAATAAATTCTGGTGTTTCTGATAAAGGGTACGCTTCCGTTCCACCATTCTTTGAGTCTACTACCACTACACCTTTAACAGAAAATCCGTTACGAGCCGAAATAAATTCACCAAAGGAACGGATGTAATAAGGTTTTCCATCATCATCAATCTCTAATTGTACGTCTCCATAGAATATTGTTTTCGGATATTGCATACGAATATGCCGTTCAATATTTTTATTGAAAAATGAAGATGGTGTGTAGACCATATCTGCCTTTATAAATTTCGGATTGGCGGACGAATCCGTCGCACTTAACGTAAAGTAGCCAGGGGTCTTTTCGCCGCGCCACCATTTGAAAACACTGGAAAATTCGACAGGTGCGATATAGACGTATTCCCCGTTCACCTTTTGAATTTGTAGATTTCCTAGTTCGTAAAAGCTTGTATTAGGAACTTGCCCAAATGCCTTTTTCATTTTATTTCGAGCAAACTTAGGTGGAACACTTGCAGGTGTTTCTCTTTCATCAAAGGATTTGATTTCAACTTTTTCTTCCATTTTGGCTATTTCATATTTTTCATCTGCATTAAAAACAAAAGCGGTAAGGAAATATCCCCCTACAATCAAACTTCCAAGGAAGAGAAAGGATTTAATGAATCTTTCCTTCCCAGAAGAAAGAACAGCTCCCGCAGCGGTAATGATTATAGCTAATATCCATAAGGAAGATAAGTTTCTATCTAGATTAGTAAAGTAATAATAGGTTAATACTGTTGCTACTAACAGCACTACCGAAGCAATTAAGGCTCCAAGTTTCGGTTGTTTGCCACTTTTTTTATAAATAGGTAAAAGGATCAGTGCGGCGCCTAGTCCAAAAATAAGTGAAAAAAGAAAAATATTCCCCATAACAGTCCCCTTTCAAACTAGTTCTATCTAATCATACGGATTGCCTAACGGAAAAGATTCAAGAAATTTTTGGGACGTGGGTGGTGGTGGGACAGGGGGACAGGAACCTTGTCCTATCTTCAAAAAAGCATTAGTCTGGGACAATAAACCTATCCCCCAGTCCCACAAATTTTTTTATAAAAGTACTTTTCAAACGTAACAGTGTTATGTTACATTAAAAAACAGAAAATCAAATAAGGAAATGGGAAAGGAATACATGGAGATGAAAACAAAACAGAGTAATTTAAAGCTAGTATTAGCTGGACTCCTACTTAGTATATTAATGGCGTCAATGGATAATACCATTGTTGCCACAGCTATGGGGACCATCGTTGGGCAGTTAGGTGGTTTAGATAAGTTTGTTTGGGTCACATCTGCTTATATGGTAGCCGAAATGGCTGGTATGCCTATTTTCGGGAAATTATCCGATATGTTCGGGCGTAAAAGGTTTTTTATATTTGGCTTGATCGTGTTCTTATTAGGATCCATTTTATGTGGAACGGCGGATAGTATTATTGAGCTAAGTATTTACCGAGCTATTCAAGGGATTGGCGGTGGTGCATTGATTCCGATTGCATTCACGATTATGTTTGATACTGTTCCAGTTGAACAAAGAGGTAAACTAGGCGGATTATTCGGGGCTGTCTTTGGTTTATCCAGCATTTTCGGTCCATTATTAGGTGCCTATATTACGGATTACATTAGTTGGCATTGGATATTTTATGTAAATATTCCACTAGGATTACTAGCTTTAATCTTTATCGTTGGTTTTTACAAAGAATCACCTGTCCATACGAAACAAAAAATTGACTGGTGGGGTGCCATTACACTCGTTGGTGCTGTAGTAAGTGTGATGTTTGCACTTGAGCTTGGTGGTAATAAATACGATTGGAATTCAGGAGAGATCCAAGGGCTGTTTACTATATTTGTTATCCTGTCTATTGCCTTTATTTTGATTGAGAGAAGAGTAGAAGATCCAATCATATCGTTTCCGATGTTTAAGAATCGGTTATTTACTTCTGTCAATGCATTAGGGCTGTTGAGTGGAATGGCGTTTATTACCGCTTCTGTCTACATTCCTATTTATATTCAAGGTGTTCTTGGTGGAACAGCAACCAATTCCGGACTAGTCCTTCTTCCGATGATGCTAGGCTCCGTTGTTTCAGCAACCGGAGGCGGTTTCTTAATGAACAAATGGAGCTACCGCAAAATAATGATCATCTTCACCATCATTTTTGTGATCGGAATGATTCTTTTAACAACATTAACACCAGAAACAAGTCGTTTCCTAGTTACCCTTTATATGATTGTTACAGGACTTGGAATAGGTGCATCGTTTTCCGTTATTAGTAACGCGGCGATTCACCATTTTCATCCTTCACAGCGAGGCTCTGTGAATTCAACCGTTTCATTTGTCCGTTCACTTGGTATGACACTTGGAATTACCGTTTTTGGAATAATTCAACGGAATGAATTTTCAGCCAAACTGAAAGACCTTTTCGCAGGGATGGGTGAAGGGTTTGGTGGAATGCAAAGCAGTGATCCAAGAGCTCTTCTTGCTCCGGAAGCTCGTGCGCAAATTCCTGGACCTATTTTGGATAAAATTACGGCCTTTCTTTCTTCATCCATCACGTATACATTTATGTGGGCGCTCATTCCGGCCGTTTTAGCGATGATTGCTGCGATGATGATGAGTAAGGAAAAATTAAGTGCATCCTTTGAACACCAGCAGGCAGTGAAAGACAAATAGAATTCATTTTAAGGCTAATTCCAGACCGTTTATTTAGCGGTGGGGGATTGGCCTATTTTTACAAGGTAAGTAAGTATAACTTTTTCGTACTTCGAAAATTGTCCAGCGCAAGCGTCCTAGCCCCGACGTACAGGATGTACTAGTGTCGACAATGCGACAGGACGTCGCGCCCTTGTCGACCTCGAGGTCAAATGTTCGCCACCCAAAAAGTCAAAGAACGACTTTCCGGGTGGCGAAGCATTTGCTTGTCGGGGCTAATCAAGGCGCTTCCGCTTTTCTTATTAAAGGATTTTCAAGTCTTTTGTATAAATAATAAGAAAGGGTGATGAGAGATGAGAATCGGAAAGTTTGGGGAAGTAAATGAATTAAGTATTGATACGATTCGGCACTATATGGATTTGGGATTGGTTGTACCTGAGAAAAAGGGTGGGCATTACTTTTTTGATGAGCGTTGTCAGAAGGATTTAGAATTTGTCTTGGAGTTTAAAAGAATGGGCTTTAGCTTAAATGAGATAAAGGTCATCTCTCATTACAAAAACTTTGGAGTTTTAACGCAATATGAGGAGAATGCCTACTATCAATCGCTATTTAAGGAGAAATATAAAAAGATTGATGAAGAAATGAACCATTTAGTTGGGATAAAAGACAAGCTGAAGCGAAAATTGGATGATTTATCGACGAAATCGAAAGGATTGAATGGTAGCATAGGGGTCGATTTGAGAATCATAGATTTGCTGAAATGTTTAAAATGCGGGAAATCGCTCACTTTACAGGATGGGATTATTAGTAGAAATCAAATTATGGAAGGAAAGCTAGCTTGTGAATGTGGGGAAGCATATATCATTGAATCTGGGATATTAATTGTAGACAAGCCTGACCAGGTAAATGTGGATGATCCTCTTGAAAATCGAATTCTCGAATATATTCATGAAACAGATTCTGCTTATTTGGAGAATCTGAATAGCGGGCTTCATTGGTCGAAAAGGAAACTGTCAGAGTATCCATTGGAAAATAAAATCATACTTGAATTAGGGTCAGGTCTTGGATTTTTCCTGCGTAATATTTATCAGGATTTACCGGATAATTGCCTGTATATTGCGGTGGATCGCAGCATAGAGCGACATCTTTTTTTGAAAAGTTTGCTTGAAAAGTCGGGTTTAAATCGAAAAATCCTTTTTATATGTGCAGACTTTCTTGATATACCAATTCAGAACCAATGTATCGATATGGTGCTCGACCTTTCTGGGACGAGTAATTACAGCTTTGAGCATGAGGAATTTTTGCTTCGTGAAGTCGACCCTCTAATAAAACAAGACAGCTTCTTACTGGCATCCTTTATTGCCTTTAAAAATTTCAGTCATCATAGCAAAGTAGAGGCAAAATATAGGGGCAATTTTACCGTCAATAAGATTAAGACAAACATTGAAGATTTAAAGTATAGGCCAATTGAGGATAGAACTTCTGAAATGATTGATAAAGGTGGAAGGTATGAAAATTTCTTTGTCCAAGGAGAAGAAATTTATACCTATTCATATTTCGGGAAAAGGTAGGGTTAACCCTATCTTTTCCCCTATTTTTTCGAAAAATTAATGGATTGACCCTATTGATGTCGGGTTCACCCGATTGCTTACGCTTATATTAGAAAGTTAATGTGAGGTGGAAAGTAATGGGTACATTACAAATGGAGAGTAAAAATCGCGGTGAAATGAAAAACCTTTTTCTCTATTCAGCGGGAAAGACGGTATCGATATTTGGTACGGCAATTTATAGTTTTTCCTTAGGGTTATACGTATTAAAGTTGACGGGTTCAGCGTTAAGCTTTGCGATTACTCTTATCTTGGGAATTATTCCAATGATCATTATCAATCCGTTTGCAGGAGTGATCGCGGATAAACTGAATAAAAAAACCTTGGTTGTCTCGATGGATTTACTTAATGGAATCCTGCTTATTTCTGTCTATGTGATAAGTAGTGTTTATGAATTGAACTTGATCATTATTTATACCACAACTTTTTTGATGACGGTTTTTACAACCTTCTTTGGAGTAGGGTTGGAAGCGGCGAAGCCCAATATTGTGTCTGAGAAAATGTTGATGAATATCAATTCCGTTAGTAAGATTATTGATTCTGTTTCTTCAATCATGGGCCCGATGTTAGGGGGGATTGCGTTTGTTATCTTCGATATAAAAACGTTTATTATAATAAACGGTATATCCTTCATTGTTTCCGGGTTATCAATGATGTTAATAGATTTCAAGCTTTACAATCATCAATCAAATGAAGTGGCCATAGGTGGTAAGATTCATTTTATTAAAGATATAAAAGAGGGGTTTCAGTATTTATTAGAAAGAAAAAGTATTATTAATTTATTTATCGTGTTAATTTCCTTAAACTTCTTTCTCGGATTTGCTGTAACGATTCCATTACCATATATTATCAATACCGTTTTGGAACTAGGGTCAAAAGAGTTTGGAATTATCCAAGGAGCTTTCCCAGTTGGGATGATTTTGGGTGCTCTTGTAGTAAAGAAGGTGACAGAGAAGCTGTCCTATACTACTCTCTTAAAATATATAAGTTTATCATTATCCATTTTGATGATTTTCCTAGGGGTTCCAGTTATGTTAGAAGGCTTCCTGCTTGGTGCCCTCTATTATGTCATCTTTTACAGTACCGTCATGTTCCTTTTTGGAGTTGCTGTAGCGTTTATTGATATACCAATTGCCTATTTTATGCAAATAGAGATTCCAGATGAATATAGAGGAAGAGTCTTAAGCATCGGGATCAGCATCGGAAAAATCATGCTTCCCTTAGCAATGGTCGTGTCAGGTGTGCTATTAACCTTCATTCCTTCCTACGTCATGCCTGTTGCCGGAGGAATATTATTTCTTCTCTTTAATATGCGCTCTTCTAAAAAAATGAAAGTCGAGCTGACGGCAGAAAAATCATTTAGTTAATGTGAGCTGGCGAAAAAGAGAAGTTTACCTGCGGATGAGAGTGGAATACTTGCGCGAAAGAGAAGTTTACCTGCGGATGAGAGTGGAATACTTGCGCGAAAGAGAGGTTTACTTGCGGTTGGGAGTGGAATACTTGCGCGAAAGAGAGGTTTACTTGCGGATGAGAGTGGAATACTTGCGCGAAAGAGAAGTTTACCTGCGGATGGGAGTGGAATACTTGCGCGAAAGAGAAGTTTACTTGCGGATAAGCGCAAAATACTTGCCTATAAGCACCGAGTACTCTCGAATTAGCACTCGTGCCGTCATATTATCCTACATTAAAAGGGGACTTTCCACATTACAGGAAAGACCCCTTTTAATCTATTATTTCCGATGCATTTTAAATTCTAAAAACAACTCATTATAGTAGGCTAAGTTCTTTTTACCTAGATTTTCGTATACCTCTAGTTTTTCCGTTAATGCTGGGGATGGATAGAAGCGTTCATCATTTACCATATCCTCTGGCATGTATTTTAAAGCTTCCTTGTTAGGTGTTGAGTAGCTTACGTATTCTGTATTTTGTGCGGCAATCTTAGGATCGAGCATGAAATTAATGAATTGATGGGCAGCTTCGATATTTTTTGCTGTTTTTGGAATAACCATATTATCAAACCAAAGGTTGGAGCCCTCTTCTGGGACTACATACTCCAAATCCTCATTCTCGTACATAATTTCCGATGCGACGCCCGACCATACAAGACCAATCGAGGCTTCTTGATTTTCTAGAAGCATCCGACTTTCATCCCCGACAATGGCTTTTATATTGGGTGTGAGGGAATCCAATTTATTCTTCGCTTCTCTTAAATGTTTTTTATTAATATCATTTAAAGAGTAGCCTAGGCTATTTAACCCCATTCCGATGACTTCCCTAGCACCGTCTATTAACAGAATTTCATTTTTAAAATCTGGATCCCAAAGATCATTCCAACCCTTAATTTCTTTACCATTCAGCATTTTTTTATTATAGACAATCCCAACTGTTCCCCAAAAATAAGGCACAGAATATTTATTTTCTGGGTCAAAAGGAAGATCCATAAATCGCTCATCGATATTTTTTAAGTTTGGAAGTTTAGAATGGTCCAAAGGAACGAGCAATTTTTCCTGACGCATTTTATCAATCATATATTCAGATGGAACGGCAATATCATAGGTTGTTCCACCTTGCTCAATTTTCGTCATCATTGCCTCATTGGAATCAAAGGTTTCATAAATGACTTTAATTCCTGTTTCTTCTTCAAAGCGATCAACTAAATCGGCATCGATGTAGTCGCCCCAATTGTAAATCGTTAAAGTATTGCCGCTGGAATAGCCTTGTGAAGCGTTTAATCTAGAAATAGCAAACAGCAGTACGGCAGAAATCAAGATTATAGCTAAAAATACTCGGATCAATTTGGCCATTTTCTATATCCCGCCCTTCTTCAGCTTGTTCCGTTGCGTGATAAAGTAATAAACGACAACAAGGATCAAAGTAAATAGGAATAACAGGGTGGATAAAGCGTTAATATTTAAGGCAATTCCACGACGGGCTAGAGAGTAAATTTCGACAGAAAGCGTCGAGAACCCGTTACCAGTTACAAAAAATGTCACAGCAAAATCATCTAATGAGTAAGTTAACGCCATAAAGAAACCCGCAAAAATACCAGGTGTAATATAGGGAAAAACAACTTTGGTCAGTACGTCAAGGCGGCTCGCTCCAAGATCACGGGCAGCATCAATTAAAGTAGGGCTCATCTCCATTAATTTAGGCAGTACCATTAACACGACAATCGGTACGCAAAAGGCAATATGGGATAATAACACCGAGTAAAATCCTAATTTAATTCCAGCCATCGTGAACAAAATTAAAAACGATGCACCAATGATAACATCAGGACTGACAATGAGAACATTATTTAAAGATAATAATGTGTTCTTTGTTTGTCTTTTTTTAACCGCTTGAATCCCTAAAGCGCCAAGCACACCAATGGTTGTGGAAATGAGCGCTGATAATAAAGCTACGACTAGCGTATTCAATACAATAATCAGGAGCCTTGTATCATGAAAGAGTTCTTTGTACCAGTCTAAGGTGAACCCTTTGAAATCATTCATTGTCCCACCGCTGTTAAAAGAGTAGAACACTAAGAAGAAAATAGGTGTATACAGGATTAAAAAAATGATCAATAAAAAAAGCTTTGATAATGGCGTTATTTTTTTATCCACATTACACACCTCGCTTTCGATTACTCGTTACGATCATAATAAGGAACATAATGATGATTAAAAACACAGCAATGGTCGAACCCATGCCCCAGTCTTGTGTAACAAGAAAATGCTGTTCAATTGCTGTCCCAAGGGTAATGACTCGATTCCCAGCAATTAATCGGGTTAGCATGAACAGGGAAAGTGCCGGGATAAAGACCACTTGGCAGCCTGACTTCACCCCGTCGATCGTCAATGGGAAGATGATTCGACGAAAGGTTGTCCATTTAGATGCCCCTAAATCATTCGCAGCATCCAACAAAGTTGGATTCAATTCGTTTAATGAATTGAAAATGGGCAAAATCATGAACGGAATAAAAATATAGACGGAAACAAAAATAAAACTGAAATCAGTGAATAATATTTGCTTGGACCCGATGCCGATCACTTCTAAAAAACTGTTCGCTACACCGTAAGTGCCGAAGATGCCAAGAAAAGCGTAGGCTTTTAACAGTAAATTAATCCACGATGGGACAATAATTAATAAAAGCCAAAGATGCTTATGCTTTGTTTTTGTTAATAAATAGGCTGTTGGATAAGCAACAATCAACGAAATAGCCGTAATTAAAAAGGCATACCAAAATGAATTAAAGGTCATTTTTAAGTACACAGGCGTGAAAAACTTTTGATAATTGGCAAGCGATAAATGTCCTTCAATATCAAAGAAAGAATAATAGAGTACGAGAATAATCGGTGCAATGACAAAAAGAACAATCCAGAGCGCATAAGGAACCATATACAAATTGCGCGTAAGCTTATTTTCCATGGCCTTCTCCAATCGAATACGCTTCTAATCGTCGATCGAATTCTTCCTCTGTCTCATCAAAACGCATAACATGAATCGCTTCGGGATCAAAATAAAGTCCAATCTCATCACCGACCGTCGCTTTTTTAGTAGAATGAACAAGCCACTCATTTCCGTCTTGATCATAGCTGCTGATTTCATAATGGACTCCTCGGAATAACTGCGAATCTACACGGACTTGAAGTTTTCCGCGTTCCAAAGAGGTGATTTCCAAATCCTCTGGACGAATGACAATTTCTACTGGTTCATTCGGGTTTAACCCTTTATCCACACAATCAAAAGGTTTACCGACAAATTCCACTAAATAGTCTTCGATCATTCTTCCTTTTACAATATTCGATTCACCGATAAAATCAGCTACAAATCGGTTGATAGGCTCGTCATATATATCAATTGGTGTCCCACTTTGCTGGATTTTTCCTTTGTTTAATACAAAAATTTCATCAGACATTGCCAAGGCTTCTTCTTGATCATGGGTGACAAAGATGAACGTAATTCCAAGTCGGCGCTGCAACTCACGAAGCTCATATTGCATTTCGGTGCGCAGCTTCAAATCCAAAGCGGACAAGGGCTCATCCAGAAGAATGACCTCAGGCTCGTTGACAATTGCTCGAGCAATGGCAACACGCTGACGTTGACCGCCAGACATTTCTCTAATTTCACGAGTTTCATAGCCTTCGAGATTTACAAAGCTCAGAGCTTCCTTTACCTTCTTTTCTATTTCAGTCTTCTTCATTTTTTTAATACGCAGTCCGAAAGCGACATTTTCAAACACATTTAAATGTGGAAAAAGCGCGTAATCTTGAAAAACAGTATTTACCTGGCGTTTATTGGCAGGCACATCATTGATCTTTTTCCCGTTAAAATAAATTTCTCCTTCAGATGCTTCTGTAAAACCAGCAATTAAACGTAATATCGTTGTTTTACCACATCCAGAGGGGCCGAGCAGTGTGTAAAATTTCCCACGCTCAATCTCAAAGCTAACATGATCCAGAACAGCTGGGTCATTATCATATTGTTTGGTTACATTCTTAAATTGAATAATTGTCGAATTTGTCAAAGAATCTCAACCTCCTCATATGTAAAGAGTAATATATTTCCTAAAGATATTCTAGCTTAAGAGAAATATTTGGTAATAAAAAAGTGTATATCTACTCAATATAGCGATCAGACATTTTTCCATTGTGCGCAGAAAGGTAGTTTTTCTTAATAAAATAATAAATCAGCAGAGTAATGAGTTGTGAAGCCAAGTAAAATAAAAAGGAATATCCAAAATTCCATCCATGATACTTATAAACATGAAAGTAAACAGCAAGGGCTTCGTAAAGTGTACCTATAATTGACCAAACAAGTATATATAAACTAATATATAACCCCTTAACTTCCCATTTTTCAAAAAAATATATAAAGAGATAGGCAAACGGACTATACAAAATAAAAGTGATTAGTTCAAAGATCTCGTAATTTGAGGAATCATTAATATCGTAAAAATTCACTGGTGGGATGCCTAAAAGGAAATCTGAAAACATGGCAATTCCAATTCCGATGAAGAAAAAAGTAATGGATAAAGTTGTTGGAAATCGACGTGGAAGAAAAAGAACGAAAAGAAAAACGATACACAATGAAATGATTAAGAACCATTCATTTTCATCAAAATGTTGAGGTAATAATTTATTCAAATCAAACCATCCTTTCTTGCAAAATGTCTGATCAGTTTATGAATTAAGAATGAAAAGAGGACAACGGATGACCAGTTGGCAAAGGAATACCCAAATTTCCACTTTTCACTAAAGTGAATAATCTTAAACAAGTCAGTTAAATATTCAATACCGACAAGGATAGAGATTGTTCCTAACCAGTACAATATTTTTTTCCAAGTCTCTTCAAAAGTAGGCGTTTGTTCAAGAAAAAGCATAATCACTATCGGAACAATAACACTTCGTACACTAATATAAGCCCAATGATTCTGTAAATTAGTCGGAAGTGTGAGTAATTTTAGATTAATGCCTGTTAGCCAAATATAGTTATTTTGAAGGGAAAGAATGAAACCCCAAAGTATAATGCATTCGAATAAATGGATCTTTCTTTTAGTAACTGAGAAGGAAATAAGAAAAAGAATAGATATACTGCCGAAAATAATAAGTGCCATAGTTCCTCCTTAGACCTGAGCAATTAACTTATGTTTTCAATATCCTAATTAGTTTGTTTAAAAAAATAAATATGCATTCGCTATATTGATATAAAAAATAAAGGCGTGATTTCCATAATGGAATTCACGCCAAACTATTAATGCAATAATACTTTCCATTTATCCTTCACTTCATAATATCTAGTTACCGAAAGAAGATGTAACGTCAATTCCTCAGGAACTTCATCGATGTCGTTGGAAGCAATAGTTTGGGTCGTTATATAGCGACCATTTTTATCTTTTTCATCGAGAACCGAACCACTATGGTAGGTAGAATAGCTTTTTCCTTTTTTATCTACTAAGATCCAAATTCCAAATTCGCTGGAAGGAACTTCTTTACCGCCTTCCATTTCAATAACGAAGGACGTTTCCTTTTCGATTGGGAACAGAGCTTTTCGAAGTCCCCATTTCGTTTGTTTTTCTGCCTCTTTAATGGTCATGTAATTCCCTTCGTATTCAAATGATACGGGATGATCCTTTAATTCCTTAGGCTTAAAAGTCACCTCGAAATCGGAAGGTACTGTTTTGACCACTCCGTCTAGGACGAATGTAAGTTCCTCTTGGCTTTTTTGTGGAATAAAGGAGTCGTTCCAAGCCATATGACCTAAAGGACCAAGATTTCTACCACTACCTTGGATTGCACCTGAATCGGTTGTATGGCCTCTGTCTTCCGTAAAGGTATTATGTTGATAGAGGGCCTTACCGTCTTTATTTTCGATATGGTACTGAATGTTTGTGCCGAAATTTGTATAGGTTAGAAAATGCTTTTTGCCAAATTTCTTCTCAAGCATTTGGATTTTTTCACTCAAACGTGCCTCCTCTTCTTTCGTGAAGGATGTTTCATAAATAATTTCACTAGCAGAAGGAGCGAAACGAACTTCTTTTAAGTTGATGTTCATTCCATGCTCTGAAGCAACCGCATTGATTGGTTTTTTCGTTGTGGCCTTCAAACTTTCTCTTAAATCGACGGGGACCTCTAGCTGCCAGTTCCCCTTCTTCTTATCTAATTCCGTAAAATGGAATTTCACAATCATTTCTTCTATGTTTGGATGCTCATTTAATGGAAACTCAAATAAACCAATTTTACCGCCTGAGCTTGACCAGCCCATACTACCTAATTCAAGCTTCTTTCCTAGCTTATCTGTAACGACAATTTCAGAGGTCCCATCTCTCATTTCGAACATAGGATTTTGACTTTTGCCGTTTTCATCGAGAATTTGAAAAGAAAAAGCAACTCGAGAAGGGTCTGCGACCATATCTTCAATTTTAAAAGTAATTCCGTTGTCTGTTACTTCACGATTCACACTTTGCGTAAAGCCCGCCTCATTGGCAATTTGTAATCCTTCATCGACGCGGTCTGTTCCGAACAATCCGCCGATCCACTGGGCAAAGGCTGGACTTAAGGAAGCACTTAATCCAACGGCCAACACAAATCCTGCTGCCGGTAAAAGTACGCGTTTCCAGCGAAACTTTTTCGAACGACTGACTTTTTGCTCATATGGTTCTAGCTGCTCGATCACAAGTGAAGCAAAATGATCAGGCAAGGTTGGTGTTTGTAATGTTTCAATTAAGAAACGTTGTTCCTCCTTGAAAGCTGCTACTATGGCCTTACATTCCTCGCAGTTTATTAAATGTCCATTGATTTCAAGCTGTTCTTGTTCTGATACTAATTCATCCACATATTGTGAAAGTTTATCGGTTTCCCAACACTTCATTGAAATAGCCTCCTTCACGTTTGACAGTCTCCCGCATTTTTTTCTTTGCTCGGTGAAGTTTATTCCGAACGGTCGAAATCGGGAGGTCCACTAATTCACTTATCTCGTCATAGCTTAATTCATTTACATATCGTAAAAGAATAATTATTCGCTCATCCTCAGGTAATGTAGCAATTAATCGTTCGAGCTGTCTGTTTTTTTCTTTTTTCAAAAAAATAACTTCAGGATAATTGGAATTTACGAGCGTTTCATCGGTCATTTCCTCTTTTTTGATTTGGTTCGACTTCTTTCGAAACTCATCCATACAATGATTGATCGTGACACGAAATAACCAGCTAGCAAATGATCCTGTAGCATCATATTTTCCAAGCTGATGGTATACCTTAATAAAAGATTCCTGCACTAAATCTTGTGCATCCTGTGGATTTTTGGTCATCCGTAACACGGATGCATATACTTGATTTTTATATTTATTAATGATGTGTGCGTATGCTTGTTTATTTCCAGCTAACACTTCTTGGATCCATTGGATTTCCTCTTGCATAATGCCCTCCAGTCTTAAAACGATCATGCGCATGTCTCGTTTGGGTGATTCGTATAATATAACGGGTTTATGTTTCAAATCATTTCACTTTATTAAAATTTTTTTGTAAGGATGTTTTGCATCTCTATCATCATTGTAACTCTAATGAAAATGGAAAGAATGAAATTTCCCATCTCTATTGAATGTTATGTAGGCATACAGGGAAAACCAACTATGTAGTGATGTGTCAACGTCTGAAAGGGGGCATGTGAAAATGGATAATCAAAAGTACATCTGGGAAAATTTTTATGGCCCAAACATGGGCTATATTTATGATGCATACGAGAAATATAAGGAGGACCCTAATTTAGTAGATCCATCCATCCAAGCTTTATTTGAAAAATTAGGTCCGCCTCCAGAGAACGAAATAGAAACTCCATCCACCATTCCGGTACAGCTGACAAATAATCGAAACCTGATTTCAGGGATGAAACTGTTAGAAAATATCCGCACATATGGACATTTGGCAGCTAATATTTATCCGTTCGAGCAAGATTCCACAGGGGATACGAGTTTTTTAGACCTAGGAGCATATAAGCTTACGAAAGAGGATTTGCTACAAATTCCAGTTCAGTGGATATGGCAAGATGCACCAGCTTCGATCCAAAATGGCTGGGAAGCCTATCAACATTTAAGGGACGTCTATACAAAAACGATTGCCTATGAATTTGGCCATATTCATGACGTGGAAGAGAGGAAATGGCTGAATAAATACGTGGAAAATGACTTGATTGATCTAACTCTATCGAAGGAAGAGAGAATTGAATTATTCGTTCGCTTGCTACAAGTAGACACGTTTGAGAAATTTTTACACAAAACCTTCGTCGGTCAAAAAAGATTTTCCATTGAAGGAATCGATATGTTAGTTCCAATGCTAGATAAAGTGATTCAAGCTGGCTGTGAAGATGGGATAGACAATTTGATGATAGGGATGGCTCATCGTGGACGTTTAAATGTGTTGGCACATGTACTGGGGAAGCCATATAAACTTATTTTCTCTGAATTTCATCACGCGCCAAATAAAGATTTAGTTCCCTCCGAAGGTTCAAGGGGAATTAATTATGGCTGGTCTGGTGATGTGAAATATCATTTAGGAGCAGAACGTGAAGTAAAAGGAGAAAGGGAACATACCATTCATATAAGTCTTGCGAATAACCCGAGTCATTTAGAGTTTGTTAATCCCGTTGTACAAGGGATCACTCGTGCTTCACAAGAGGATAGTACGAAAGCGGGTTTTCCAAATCAAGATAAGCAAAAATCATTTAGTATTTTGATTCATGGGGATGCTGCGTTTCCAGGTGAAGGGGTAGTAGCAGAAACGTTAAATTTAAGTAATTTAAAAGGCTATGAAACAGGTGGAACCATTCATATCATTGCCAATAATCTGTTAGGATTTACCACAAACAATACGGATTCTCGTTCGACAAAATATGCTAGTGATGTGGCTAAAGGTTATGAAATTCCGATTATTCATGTGAATGCTGATGATCCAGAAAGCTGCTTGGCTGTCATGATATTCGCTTTTCGATATCGTCAAAAATTTAAGAAAGATATTCTTGTTGATTTGATCGGATATCGACGCTTTGGACACAATGAGATGGATGATCCTCAAGTCACACAGCCTCATTTATATCGAAAGATTAATGAGCACCCGACCATCGCGAAAAAGTATGCAAATGAATTGATTTCTGGAAATGTTTTAACGGAAGAGGAAGTGAACAAAAAAAGTGAGGAACGCATGAGTGAACTCCAAACGATTTTTGACCAATTAACGGCAGGGGAAGAAGAACCTGTTCCTGTTCCAAAGCCCATTTCTCCTGAGATTCCGGAAATTGACACGAATGTTTCTCTTGATTTATTACAATCCATCAATCGTAATTTGTTAAATTGGCCAGGGAATTTTAAAGTGAATCCGAAATTAGAGCGAATTTTAAAAAGAAGAGAGACGGCATTTGCGGAAGGGAATAAGGTGGATTGGGCTTTAGCCGAAGCGCTTGCTTTTTCCTCTTTATTAGCTGATGGAAAGCCAGTCCGTCTAACCGGGCAGGATAGTGAACGTGGAACATTTGCCCACCGCCATCTAGTTCTACATGATTATGAAACGAATGAAAGGTATGTTCCATTACACCACTTTCCTGAGGCGAAAGCTTCATTTTCTATCTATAATAGCCCTTTATCTGAGACGGCTGTTCTTGGCTATGAATATGGTTATAGTATTCAAAAGCCAGATGCCCTTGTCCTTTGGGAAGCCCAATTTGGTGATTTTGTGAATGTGGCCCAGGTGATCATTGATCAATTTATTTCAGCAGGTCGAGTAAAATGGGGACAAAAATCAAGTCTTGTTATGCTTCTTCCACATGGTTATGAAGGGCAAGGTCCAGAGCATTCGAGTGGTCGAATGGAACGTTTCCTCCAATCGGCAGCAGAAGGCAATTGGATCGTTGCCAATGTAACGAGTGCTGCGCAATATTTTCATCTTTTAAGAAGGCAAGCATTCCTTTCTGACACGGATGAAGGACGTCCACTCATTATTCTGACACCGAAAAGCTTGCTCCGTCATCCATATACAGGTTCCCCTAGCTCAGAATTAAGTAATGGTACGTTTAAACCTTTATTAGAACAAACAGGAACGGGAGCCGAAACAGATAAAGTAAAGCGACTTATTTTATGCAGTGGAAAAGTGGCAATTGATTTAGCTTCTAAAATTGATGAGATGACTAGTGAAGAAGTAGAGTCATTACATATCGCTCGAGTGGAACAGCTTTATCCATTTCCGAAAAGGGAAGTGCAGGAGTTAATTGAACGCTTTCCAAATCTGAGTGAGATGATATGGGTTCAAGAGGAACCGAAAAATATGGGAGCATGGCCAGTCATCCACACCTATCTCGCGGAAGTGAGATTGGAGCGATTATCGGTTCAATATATTGGTCGACCAAAACGAGCAAGTACCGCAACAGGTGATCCGCAATTCCATAAACAAGAACAAACGTGGATTATCCAAGAAGCGTTAAATGTGAATAAAGGTGGGATATAAAGTGATTGAGATTAAAGTGCCTGAACTTGCTGAATCAATTACAGAAGGAACAATTGCGGGATGGATGAAAAAAGTTGGGGAGTATGTTCAAAAGGGTGAACCACTTGTTGAGCTTGAAACCGATAAAGTAAATGTAGAAATAAATAGTGATTATAGTGGGACTATTAAAGAATTTCTCTTTCAGCCAGGAGATAATGTGGAAGTCGGTCAAGTGATTGCAAGGATTGATGAAAAAGGGGTTGAAGGAGGTGGAGGTACAGCAAGTCTGGAAGTGGAGTCTGCCCAGCAGCAAAAGCAAGAAGGGGGAAAACAAGAACCAGAGACTAAGCCTTCTATTGCCGTTCCGGAAAAGCCAAAACAAAATCAACCAGTAGCTTCACCCGCCGCCAGAAAAAAAGCAAGAGAATTAGGAATCGGATTAAATGAAATTCCATACCAGGATCCACTTGGTAGAATTCGGGTGGATGGTGTAGAAGCTTACAAGCAATCTCTGGTAACGACTCCACAAAAACCAGCTAATGTAGAAAAACCATTGTCTCCACTAGCGAATGAGAAGGAAGAATTGATTGAAAGAATCAAAATGTCAAGACGTCGCCAAACGATTGCTAAAAGGCTGGTAGAGGCACAGCATACAGCTGCCATGCTGACCACCTTTAATGAAATTGATATGTCCGCAGTCATGGATGTACGTAACCGCCGTAAAGATTCTTTTTTGCAAAAGCATGGGGTAAAACTCGGATTCATGTCCTTTTTTACAAAAGCAGTTATTGGAGCGTTAAAAGCCTTTCCATTAGTAAATGCGGAAATCCAAGGGATTGAAATTGTTTTAAAGAAGTTTTATGACATCGGAATTGCTGTTTCCACAGACGATGGATTAGTTGTCCCGGTCGTCCGTAATGCCGATCGCCTAAGCTTTGCTGGAATTGAAAGAGAGATTGGGGTTTTGTCACAAAAAGCTAGAACGAACTCGCTAGGATTAAATGATTTACAGGGTGGAACCTTTACGATAACAAATGGTGGAACCTTTGGATCCTTGTACTCTACTCCTATTTTGAACGCACCCCAGGTCGGTATTTTAGGTATGCATAAAATTCAAAAACGACCAGTTGTCGTTGATGATAAGGATACGGTTGAAGTTAGACCGATGATGTATGTAGCCCTTTCCTATGACCATCGAATCATCGATGGAAAGGATGCCGTTCAATTTTTAGTTAAGGTTAAAGAATTGTTAGAAAACCCAGAGGACTTATTATTAGAGGGATAGAACGATATAGCCATTTAAAGAACAGACTTTAGGGTCTGTTTTTTGTATGTTATAATATTCTGAAAAAAGGGGGCGTAAATAATGGAAGAAAAGGTTTTGAAGGCAATCCAGGATGATTATTCAGATGATTTTGCCTGGTGCTACGGGTGTGGTCGATTAAACGAAGAAGGCCATCACTTCCGAACGGGCTGGCAAGGTGAACAAACCGTTTCTATTTATCAGCCTTTACAAAAGCATACCGCGATTCCTGGTTTTGTATATGGTGGGGTGATTGCCTCGTTTATTGATTGTCATGGGACAGGATCGGCATCATTGGCTTTACATCGAAAAAATGGCCATGAACCTGGGGATGGAACAGAGCCTCCACGGTTTGTGACGGCTTCTTTAAACGTTGACTTTGTTAAGCCTACTCCTCAAGGTATTGCTCTAAAAGCGGTTGGGACTGTTCATGAAATTCATCCGAAGAAGTGGAAAGTAGAAACAGAGGTTTATTCGGGTGAAACACTTTGTGCACGTGGAGTAGTTGTTGCGGTAGTCATGCCTAGTACCTTTATAGCTAAATAAGTTGACGTAAAAAAGCAGGGCAATCCCCCGCTTTTTACGTTCTCTCGCTTAATGATTCGTTAAATTTTTTTAATAATTGTCCAAAATTGTGGCGTTCTTCGTCAGACCATTGATGAAGTAATTTTGTAATACTTTCTAATCTAGCTTGCTTATATTCAAATAACTCCTCTATTCCTAATTCTGTGATTTGATAGAAATAGGCTCTTCGATCTTGTGGGTCAGGAACTTTGTATACATAGCCCTTTTGTTCAAGCGCTGCTGCTTGTCTACTTACAGTTGAAATATCTAATTGGAATTCATCGGCTAACATTTTAACTCCTGCTGAACCTTTTACCGATAATTGATGTAACAAAAGATAGGCGGATCTGTCTAAATTTTTATTATCTGATGTAATGGATGTGAGACGACGAACGAGGATGGCCATTTCCAACTCAATTGTTTCAAGAGAATGTTCATTCATTACTTTCCCCACCTTTCTACTAACTTCATCTAAGAACTATGATAACCCATCTAAAGCTTTGTTTGTCAATGAACACATCTGGTTTTATTGGAATATAATTGTATTATGCAATTAAATGCTTGTATGATACAATCATATTAATCGATTGTATGATAAATGATAAATATATGGGGGGAATGAGTATGAAAGCACATGAATTCATGAATACCCAAGTGTATAAGGTGAAGGAACAAGATACTGTTCGTTCTGTAATTGAAAAGTTTATTGAATACCGCATCAGTGGACTTCCGGTCGTTAATGATCGAAATGAAATCATTGCTTACATTAGTGACGGTGATATTTTACGTTATATCGGCAAGCATAAGGACCTTGTCATTGACTCTTTTTATTATATGAGTGTGATTAGTGGAGACTTTGAAGAGTTTGATGATCGAGCAAAAAGAATTCTTGATTTGAATGTGCTAACGATTGCAACGAAGAAAGTAATTACGGTTCCTAGTAATGAAGAAGTGGAAAACATTGCTGCTATTTTAGGGAATAAACGGATTAAGAAATTGCCAGTTGCCCGAAATGGTGTATTAGTCGGGATTATAAGCCGAGGTGATGTCATACGCCATACGTTTAAATCAATCCTTTAATGGATTCCTCAATTGAATAGGAGTGTAGAATGTTATGTCATCTTTTTCGGAAAAAAGTACAAGTGTAAAGACAATATCCATTCAAGAAGAGAGCAGTCTGTTGAAACAACCAAAGGCAGTTTGGGCGGTTTTCTTCGCTAGTATTATCGCTTTCATGGGCATTGGTCTTGTTGACCCGATTTTACCAGCCATTGCTGAAAAATTGCAGGCCTCTCATAGTGAGGTAACATTGCTATTTACTAGTTATAATGCAGTCATGGCGGTAGCTATGCTAATCACTGGTTTAGTTTCATCTAGACTTGGGATTAAATGGACCTTGCTGGTGGGGATCGTCATCATAGCGATTTTCTCAGGATTGGGAGGGTTATCCAATGATATATGGACCCTTGTTGGATTGCGAGGAGGATGGGGATTAGGAAATGCTCTATTTGTGGCGACAGCTTTAGCAGCCATAGTGTCTTTATCCGATAGCGGAACAGCAAAAGCGATTATTTTATATGAAGCAGCGGTAGGACTTGGGATTTCCGTTGGGCCATTGCTTGGGGGGTGGCTAGGCGCCATGTCATGGCGAGGGCCATTTTTAGGAGTGGCAACCTTAATGATTATTGCTTTTATAGGCCTATTTATTTTAATGCCAAAAACCAATCAACAAAGTGCTTCAAAATCGAAAACATCCTTATTAGATCCATTTCGGGCTTTAAAGCATCGATCCCTTCTAGTGTTGGGGATTGCAGCGGCACTTTATAACTTTGGGTTCTTTACCTTGTTGGCATACGCTCCCTTTGTTATGGGGTTAGATGAACATGGTTTAGGCTTTGTGTTCCTAGGTTGGGGTATATTATTGGCAATTACTTCAGTATTCATGGCACCCAAACTTCAACAATGGTTTGGAACGATTAAATCCATGTGTATGATGTTGAGCTTATTTGCCTTACTACTAGTCGCAATGGGACTTTGGACATCTACACAATGGGTGATTATCGTTGCGGTTATTGCTGCTGGAGCCTTATTAGGGAATAATAATACATTAATTACTACCGCTGTCATGAATGCGACAACGGTCGAACGATCTACCGCATCGGCAGCATACAGCTTCCTACGCTTCTTAGGGGGTGCCGTAGCACCATTTTTGGCAGGGAAGTTAGCTGAAATTTTCAACCCGCATATTCCATTTTTTGTGGGTGCAGGGTTTGTCCTTGTTTCAGTGCTTTTCATCTGGTTCAATCAGAAACATTTAAAGCATGTCGATCATGCTGCACATTAGAAACAAGGGGTAGCCCTTGTTTTTTTGTCTAGTAGATTTATATAGAAAGTTCTAATTTGCTAATTTTTAAAGAATAATTTACCAGATTTTGAAGGATATACGGAAAAACGGCCTGCTGATATAATAGTTCCAAAGTCTTAAGTTGAAAGTTTGTTAATCGGTAACTATTGAAACATTCATTATAAATGATATACCAATATACTACTTAGTAGATTATTTATTAAAAAATTCATATTTTTCTTTTGAAAAGGCAAACCTGTTGAAAGATGGGGACGCAAAGCTACAGACCTAAGGGAGCGAACCTATGGTGGCTGAGTTACCTGAGGAATAACTTTATAAAGGTTATGTCCACTTGGAGATGACCTTTTGTTGTAGCTATTTTTAATCGAATGATTCATTGTGAGGGTTTATGATGCTAACCATAAAACGTCCAGCAACTCTGTTTGTTATAATCTATACGATGGTTTTTTACGTCTGGCTTTTTATCTTTAAGGAAAATGACATGCTACGTATTTTAGGAACGAGTGTCCTGTCATTTTTAGCTGGAAGTATAAGTTTTATATGGATGTTACAAACGAAACGGAAAATCGATAACAAACCAAGGAAGTTTTGGCTACTTTTAAATATCGGTATTATTTTCTATCTTATAGGTCATATTATTTTGTTTTATTCTCAAATAATAAATAAGGTATCTCTATACAGTACCTGGGGATATTTCATGTGGCTAGTTGCCTATTTCTTTTTTTTACTCGCCTTAATCTATCAAACAAAGGTGATTAGTAGTGCTGTTCCAAAGGGGCCATTTCAATTCAATATTTTTATTTTCATGATTATTGCAGCGACAATCAGTATTCACTTTTTAATTAAGCCTATATGGGAAGCTACCAATCAATCATTTGGAATCACTTTCATGAAATTAACATATCCAATCCTTGATTTGAGCATCTTATTTGTTCTAATTAGTCTTTATTACCTATCTCGGTATACAAAGAAAAGGGGAATGACTTTATTCATTTCTTTAGGATTCGGCTTACAAATATTGACCGATACGATGTATGCCTATCTATCCTATATTGAAGAATATCAAATTGGAAGCTTTATTGACCCATTATGGCCGATCGCTCTTTTAATCATAGGATTTGGCAGCTTTTGTGAGAAAGAGAATATTAATGAGCAGTCAGAAGGTAAGAATTCTGAATATTCAGGCCGTGCGGATATTTTCCCTTATATAGGTGTTGTTTTTTTACTATTATTAGCGATCCATTCTTATTACCGTGTGTTGAATACATTAAGTTTTGGTGTAATTATTACGATGCTCATTGTTATATTCCACCAGCTTGCCATTTTGAAAAAAAATAAAAACTTAATGAGTGAATACAAGTATTTGGCCTATCATGACCCGTTAACGGGATTAGAAAATCGGACCAAATTTGTTGAGGATCTGAACCGGACCTTAGCCCGAGCAAAAAGTAGTCATCTTACGATGGCACTTATATTAATTGATTTAGACCGTTTTAAAAATGTGAATGATACACTAGGTCATCATATAGGAGACAAGTTATTAATTGAAGCTGCGGAACGATTAAAATATAGTTTTGATCATTCAGAGAGGGTTTATCGAATCGGTGGAGATGAATTTATAATCATTTTATCAGGGATGACCAAACAGAATTGTATAGCTGTTTCAGAATCATTGGTAAAAGCATTTACGAAACCTTTTCTTGGTAATGATTATGTGGTCACTCCAAGTATAGGGGTCAGTTTGTTCCCTGAAAACGGGAGGGATGCAGAAACACTCCTGAAGAATGCGGATACAGCAATGTATTTAGCTAAAGAGCGTGGGAAAAATAATTATCAATTTTTTGATTCCAAATTGGACGAACTTAAAGTACGAAGAATGCAAATCGAGAGCGGGTTACGTAGAGCAATCGAACATCATGAATTTACCCTATTCTATCAGCCTAAAGTAGAACTACAAACAGGAAAAATGACAGGAATGGAAGCACTTTTGCGATGGGAGCATCCGCAATTAGGTCCCATTTCTCCAGGAGAATTTATTCCGATTGCCGAGGAAACAGGGCAAATTGTTGCCATTGGCGAATGGGTACTTCGATCGGCCTGTTTACAAAATAAGAAATGGCAAGATAAGGGATTTTCCGCCATTTGTGTGTCGGTCAATGTATCTGTGCTTCAATTCCAACATAGTCATTTTATCAAAATCGTTCGTAATGTTTTAGAAGAATCGAGGCTTCACCCTAAGTATTTGGAACTAGAGATTACTGAAAGTATTATGCAGGATATCCAAGAATCTACATCGATATTGAATGATTTGAGGACATTAGGGGTAAGAACATCTCTAGATGATTTTGGTACGGGCTATTCCTCTTTACATATATTAAAGAAATTGCCTATAGATACAATCAAAATTGATAAATCATTTATAGACGATATTTTGGACCCTGCGAATCAATCCATGGTAAAAGCGATTATTAATATTGGCTTAAATTTAAAATTAAATGTGGTTGCTGAGGGGATTGAACATGAACATCAGATGAACGTTCTGAAGGAGAATAAGTGTAGCATGGGGCAAGGGTATTTTTTTGCCAAACCCGTAAATACAAACGAATTTGAGAAGTTTTTTTCAGATGGAATGATCATAAGGGTATAAGTAAAAAGTCTTCTTTAGCAGTTTTGCTAGAGGAGACTTTTTTATTTGAGTATTGTTCTAAGCCTTTTTCCCATGTGTTTTTACTTCAAAATAAAGAGCAATGTAAAAAATAATGATGACTACTGTAAAGACACCTGTTAGAATAAGGGTGGTTGGTGATGATTAATAGGAAAAAAAAGATATTTATTGGGCAGAATAACATATTAATTAAGTGCCTTTTTGCCAGTAGGAGGGGAAAAATGAGAGGGAAAACAGAGATTTCACAACGTAGACTATTAGGAATTGCTGGTCTAGGCTGGATGTTCGATGCGATGGATGTTGGAATATTATCCTTCATCATTGCTGCATTAAAAACGGAATGGAACTTATCTGTCGAACAAATGGGTTGGATTGGAAGTATAAACTCCATTGGAATGGCGGTCGGTGCCTTTTTATTCGGAATCCTTGCTGATCGTATGGGAAGAAAGAGTGTCTTTATTTTAACATTATTATTATTTTCTTTAGGTAGTGGGGTATCAGCTTTTGCCACTAGCTTATCGTTCTTTTTAATTTTACGTTTTATCATTGGTATGGGATTAGGGGGAGAGCTGCCTGTTGCATCCACACTTGTATCAGAGACTGTACCAGCGGAGCAACGAGGGAAAGTGGTCGTACTGCTTGAAAGCTTTTGGGCAGGGGGTTGGCTAGTTGCCGCGCTTATTTCGTATTTTGTTATACCTAAATTCGGCTGGCAAGCTGCTCTAATTATTACGGCAATTCCTGCTTTCTATGCGTTGTATTTACGAGTGAATTTACCCGATTCACCGCGCTATACCGCCTTACAGGAAAAGGAGAAATTATCGGTTTTCCAAAGTTTAGGAAAGCTTTGGTCTAAAGAGTTTGCAAAAGATACGGCGATGCTTTGGATACTATGGTTTTGCGTTGTTTTTTCCTATTACGGAATGTTTTTATGGTTACCAAGTGTCATGGTCATGAAAGGATTTAGTTTGATTAAAAGCTTTCAGTATGTGTTGATCATGACTTTAGCCCAATTGCCGGGTTACTTTACTGCGGCATGGCTTATTGAAAGAATGGGAAGAAAATTTGTTCTGATTACTTATTTAGTTGGAACTGCATTAAGTGCGTACTTCTTTGGCTTTGCAGAAAATCTTCCTTTACTTATTACATCTGGAATGTTCTTATCCTTCTTTAATCTTGGTGCATGGGGCGCCCTGTATGCTTATACTCCTGAGCAGTACCCGACGAATATTCGTGGAACCGGAGCAGGGATGGCTGCCTCCTTTGGGCGTATTGGAGGAATTTTAGGTCCACTACTAGTTGGGTATTTAGTTGCAAGTGGACAGGAAATAACGACGATTTTCACAATTTTTTGCGGATCCATCTTAATTGGAGTTGCAGCTGTTTTCTTCATGGGTAAGGAAACAAAGAGTAAAGAGTTGGTCTAAAAATTATTAATAGATAAGAAAGGGGGATGCCTAAGTGCATCTCCCTTTTTGTCGAAAATTTATATCTAAAAATAAAAATCAGGAATTAACCTTACTAAGATAGTGAAATCACTTGGTAAGGGGAGATTTTTCAGGAGGGATAAAATTATATTAATATCATTTTGAAATAGTGTAGACGGAAGTAGGTAAATTTTGTACAATGTTTTCAGAATATTATTTTTATTAGGAACAATCGAATTATTTGAAAATAATAATTCGGAAGATTTATTTATAAAAATAAAAGGGGGAAACAAAATGAGGAAAAAGAAATGGATGGGCATGTTCATGACTCTAGTGCTTTCAGCAGGGGTAATGGCAGGCTGTAACACTAGCACGGAAAAAACAGGTGGAAAAGGCGATGATAAGAGCGAAACGATTAAAATTGGTGCAAACCTAGAGTTATCAGGTGGTGTAGCTTCTTATGGACAATCGATTGCCGAAGGAATTGATCTTGCGATTGCAGAAATCAATAAAGAAGGCATTGATGGAAAAAAATTGGAACTAGTAAAGGTAGATAATAAATCCGATGCAGCAGAAGCAGCGAGTGGTGCAGTAAAGCTTATGAGTAAGGATAAGGTTACGGCAATTATTGGGGCAGCTACAAGCGGAAATACACTAGCTCAAGTACAACTTGCTGAGAAAAATAAAGTCATCCTTTTAACTCCAACAGGTACAAATCCAGCAGTAACTTTCGATAAAGGGAAGTTAAATGACTATGTTTTCCGTACATGCTTTATTGATCCTTTCCAAGGAACAGTGGCTGCTAACTTCGCTTCAAAAGAGTTAAATGTTAAAAATGCGGCAATCCTGATTGATAATGCAAGTGATTATGCAAAGGGTCTTGCAGCTTCCTTTAAAGAGGCTTTTGAAGCAAATGGTGGGAAAATCGTTAAAGAAGAGGCTTATGTTGCAAAGGAAACAGATTTCCGTGCAGTTTTAACAAATCTTCAATCTGCTAATCCTGAATTTGTATTCATTCCTGGCTACTACGAAGAAGTAGGCCTTATTGTGAAACAAGCACGTGAACTTGGCCTAAATGTACCGATGATGGGTGGCGATGGCTGGGATTCTCCAACTCTAGTAGAGCTTGCAGGTGCTGATGCGTTAAATAATACATTCATCACAAACCACTATTCATCAGGTGACTCAGATTCAAAAGTTCAAGATTTTGTCACAGCGTTCAAAGCAAAATATAGCGATAAATCCCCTGATGCGTTCAATGCTCTTGGCTATGATTCGGTTTATTTCTTAGCAGATGCGATCAAACGTGCAGGAAGTACAGATCCAGAAAAAATTAAAGATGCTTTAGCTGAAACAAAAGACCTTTCTCTAGTTTCTGGTACATTAACATTGGATGAAAACCATAACCCTATTAAATCTGCCGTTATTTTAGAATACAAAGACGGACAACAACAATTTAGTGCAAAAGTAAATCCTTAAAAAGTATATAGAAGAAAAAAGAATAGGGAGCCTATACGACTCCCTATTCTAATTTATCCCAACATAACGGGCAGTAAGATCCTCACCTCAGATCCTGAGTGAACCATGAAGATAGGTTGGAGATCAACTGCCCGTAAAGTTCCGACGACGGACAGGATGTCCTGGTCAGGCGAAGGCACAGGACGTGCCGTGACTTGAGCGTGATTGGTTCAACTAACTATCAGTGGGGGATGAAGAAAACCCCCACTGATGGTAGTTTCACTTTATAAGAGGTTACTAAATATTAATTCGCATTTTGTTCTATCCAAGGAGTGAAAACAATTATGGAGATTATACAACAGATAGTAAACGGAATTTCTCTTGGCAGCATCTACGCACTCATTGCCCTTGGTTATACGATGGTATATGGAATTGTAAAATTAATCAATTTTGCCCATGGAGATGTTTTTATGGTCGGGGCATTTGTGGGCTTTTATTCGATTACAATTTTAGAATTAGGATTTTTCCCATCTTTATTAATTTCTATGGTTGTATGTTCGATATTTGGGGTGTTAATCGAGCGAATTGCCTATAAGCCGTTAAGAAATGCCACACGAATTGCAGCCCTTATTACCGCTATTGGGGTATCACTATTTATCGAATATGGAACTATCTATGTTCGTGGCGCCCAGCCAGAAGCTTACCCTTCTGACGTACTACCTTCAAAGACATTAGACATTTTTGGTGTCAAGCTTAGCAGTCAATCGTTATTTATTCTTGGAATATCGGTTTTATTAATGATTCTCCTTCAATTCATTGTTCATAAAACGAAAATTGGTAAAGCAATGCGTGCCGTTTCTCATGATATGGAAGCCGCTAGACTAATGGGGATTAATGTAAATAACACAATTTCAGCGACCTTTGCCATTGGATCAGCTCTTGCAGGAGCAGCTGGTGTTATTTTTGGAGTGTATTATACGAAAATTGAGCCATTGATGGGGATTATTCCTGGTTTAAAGGCATTCGTAGCCGCTGTATTTGGTGGGATAGGAATTATTCCAGGTGCCATGGTCGGTGGTTTAGCACTTGGAGTCATTGAATCACTTGTAAGTGCTTCAGGTTACTCATTATGGCGAGATGCAGTAGCGTTTATTGTGCTAATACTCATATTAATTTTCCGACCTTCGGGTATTTTAGGGAAAAATGTTAGAGAAAAGGTATAGGGAGGAGCTAACGATGAATACATTCAAACGAGCAAAAGGATTTTGGCTTTCAATCGTTTTGGTCCTTGCCGTTTTTGCTATCATACAATTTTTGATTACTGGGGAGATTTTGAATCCGTTTCATGTTAATACGTTAATGCTGATTGGGATTAATATTATATTGGCAGCAAGTCTTCATTTGATTATTGGGATCACAGGTCAGTTTTCTATAGGACATGCAGGATTTCTCGCAGTTGGAGCTTATGCATCAGCCATTATTACTATGAATCTAGAACTTCCTTTCTTTCTTGCTCTTATTGTAGGTGGTGTCGTAGCGGCCCTTGCGGGAATCGTCATCGGCGTTCCAAGTCTTCGTTTAAAGGGGGATTATTTAGCGATTGCCACGCTTGGGTTCGGGGAAATTGTACGGATTATTTTTCTTAATATTGAATATGTCGGCGGTGCAAGTGGAATGCAAGTTATCAATTTAACGACTTGGCCATGGGTATTTGCTTGCGTGTTCATTACCATTCTAGTTATTAGAAACTTTACGAATTCTACGCATGGACGTGCTTGTATTTCCGTACGTGAAGATGAAATTGCGGCAGATGCGATGGGGGTTAATACAACCTATTACAAGGTAATGGCTTTTGTCATTGGTGCCTTTTTTGCCGGAATTGCAGGAGGTCTTTATGCGCATAACTTCTATATCATTCAACCGACAAACTTTGGCTTTTTGAAGTCATTTGATATTTTAATTCTAGTTGTACTAGGTGGACTTGGAAGTATGTCTGGAGCTGTTCTTGCAGCTATTCTCTTAACTATTATTTCTACCTTCCTACAAGATTATCCAGAAACAAGGATGATTATTTACAGTCTTGTTCTCGTATTAATGATGATATTCCGCCCACAAGGATTATTAGGAACGAAGGAAATTACTTCATTCTTTAAGAAGAATAAATCCATGAAGGGAGGAATGCCAAATGACAAACACACCGTTGCTTAATGTACATCAAGCAGGAATCCAATTTGGTGGATTGAAGGCTGTTTCTGATGTGAATGTTCAATTACGTAAAGGGGAGCTTGTCGGACTAATTGGTCCAAACGGTGCTGGAAAAACTACTTTTTTCAATCTTTTAACAGGCGTTTATGTCCCAACAGAAGGAAGCATTTCATTAGAAGGTGAAAAATTAAATGGGTTAGCCCCTTATCGAATTACGAGAAAAGGGATTAGCCGGACGTTCCAGAATATCCGTTTATTTGGAGACCTTTCTGTGCTTGATAATGTAAAGGTAGCCTATCATTCTCTTGCAAAGCATTCGATTCTAAGTTCTCTTTTCCGTCTTCCTCCACATTTTTCAGGGGAAAAAGACATGGAGGAAAAGGCGATTGAGTTTTTAAAGATTTTCAAATTAGAAGACTATATGCATGAAAAGGCAAAGAATTTACCATACGGACAGCAGCGTCGTTTAGAGATTGCCCGGGCTTTGGCAGCCTATCCGAAATTACTATTGCTCGATGAGCCTGCAGCAGGTATGAATCCTCAGGAAACAGAGGAGTTAATGAATTTAATTTCGTTTATCCGTGAGCGATTCTCACTTACTGTTTTACTTATTGAGCATGATATGAATCTAGTAATGGGCGTTTGTGAACGCATTTACGTACTAGACCATGGGCAATTAATTGCTCAAGGTACACCAAATGAAATTAGGAACAACCCTAAGGTAATCGAAGCATACCTCGGTGAGGAGGTCTCATAATATGTTAAACATCAACGATATCAATGTATATTACGGAAATATCCAAGCTCTAAAGGGTGTTTCCCTTGAAATTAATCAGGGTGAGATCGTGACATTAATTGGAGCGAATGGTGCGGGGAAAAGTACGATCTTAAAAACGATCTCTGGACTTCTTAAACCAAAGCAAGGAGAAATTGTCTTTGAAGGAGAGTCCATTGCCGGAAAAGCTGCCCAAACCATTGTTAAAAAGGGAATCTCTCATATTCCTGAAGGTCGTCGTGTATTTGCCAATATGTCAGTTGAAGAAAACCTTGAACTAGGTGCTTATTTACGAAAGGATAAAGCTGGTATTCGTGAAGATTTTGAAAAGGTGTATCACTTATTCCCGCGTCTCCTAGAAAGACGAAAACAGCTTTCAGGAACCTTATCTGGTGGAGAACAGCAAATGCTAGCAATGGGAAGAGCGCTCATGGCTCGCCCACGATTACTATTGTTGGACGAACCTTCTATGGGATTAGCGCCATTACTAGTAAAGACTATTTTCCAAATCATTGAAGAAATCAATCAAACTGGGACAACAATTCTACTAGTAGAACAAAACGCCCATATGGCCCTTTCGATTGCGGATCGAGCATATGTCATTGAAACCGGAAAAATTGTACTGTCAGGAACAGCATTGGAGCTTAATGCTAGTGATCAAGTGAAGATGGCTTATCTTGGCGGGCATTGATTGATAGGTTAATATCTGATTGGAACCCGAATATCTTACACTGCTTAATGTGGTGTCAGGTATTTGGGTTTTTCTATGTTTTAAATAGTATGCTTGGGTGGTTAAGTTGTTTACTTGCTGGAAATGGCGGAATATTTGCGAAGCAAGCAGTTTACTTGCTGGAAATGGCGAAATACTTGCGGAAGTGAGCAGTTTACTTGCGGGAAATGGCGGAATACTTGCGGAAGTGAGCAGTTTACTTGCGGCAAACGGTGGAATACTTGCAGAAGTGAGCAGTTTACTTGCGGCAAATGGCGGAATACTTGCGGAAGTGAGCAGTTTACTTGTTGCAAACGGCGAAATACCTGCGTTGGGAGGCATTTACTTGCGCATAGCACCAACAGCGAAGCTTTATATAAATCCTCCTTGTCTATTGATTGGTAAAATCCTACAATATAATTATATATATTATTCTGCCTTCTTTAATTCTATTTAAATATAAATTAAATGATTAGAGCAGCAAATTTAGAGGGAGGGTTTCAACATGTTTTTTGTTCAAATGTCAGGTCACCCTGGTTCGGGGAAATCCACTCTTGCACGACAAATCGCAACTAGAGTAGAAGCAGTTATCATTGATCATGATATTGTAAAATCTGCCTTATTACATTCCGTCGAGGAAGCACCTATTGATGCAAAGCTTGCTGCTAAGATATCCTACAATATTGATTGGTCTTTAATTGAATTTCATTTATCGCAAGGGCACGCTGTGATATTTGATAGTCCTTGTTTATATGAAGTAATGGTTGAAAAAGGAACTGAATTATCTAAAAAGTATAATGTAAAATACAAATATGTTGAATGTTACCTTAATGATATACATGAAATCAATTTTAGACTAAAAAATCGTGAAAGAAAGATAAGCCAAATAAAAGAGGTCGATTTGAAAGAAGCCTTTACATTCACGATTGAGAATAGTAAAAAGCCTGATGAATATAATTGTTTGGTAGTAGATACTGCACAACCTTTGGAAAGTTATATCCAAGAAGTTTTGAATTATATAAACGAATAAGGAGGTCACATAAAAATGTTTATCGTGAATGTTGAGGGTGCAATTAGAAAAAATGATAAATGGTTGATTATTGAAAGAAGTAAAAAAGAGGAACATGCTGGTGGTATGCTTTCACTTGTTGGGGGTAAAGTCGATATCGAAGGAAATACCTCTGATATTCTGGAAAGAACAGTTAAGCGTGAAATTTTTGAAGAAGTCGGTGTGAAAGTAAAAGACAAATTACACTATGTACATAGTACAACCTTCGTGACGGATGCCGGTGAAAATGTGGTTGATATTGTGTTTCTTTGTGAACATGATTCTGGTGAAGCCTTTCCTAAAAGTCCAGATGAGGTAGAAGAGGTATTATGGCTGACTACAGAGGAGATATTAAGTCACCCCACTGCACCGATTTTTTTAAAAGAGAGTATTAAATTGGCTGAAATGTTGAATCGTGTTTGTTTGTGAGGGTTAAAACTGCTTTCTATTTCATTAAAAATACTTTATTTAAAAAAGCCCCAAAACCAACTAAGGTTTTAGGGCATTTTACATTATAATTTAAACGAACTTTTCAATGAAACGACTCGGTTGAAGACAATTTTGTCGGCATTCGTTAATTTTGGATCGACATTAAAGTAACCATGTCTGAAAAATTGGAACTTGTCGTGTGGTTGAACGTCTTTCATGTTCGTCTCAACAAAGCCTTGGATAATCTCTAAAGAATTTGGATTTACCTTGTCTAAGAAGGTTTTGTCCTCTTCTTCACTTGTTTCGTCTAAAATTAATGGCTCAAATAAACGGAATTCTGCTGGAACGGCTTGAGTTGCTTCCACCCAGTGGATCGTTCCTTTTACTTTTCGACCTGTAAAACCTGTTCCACTCTTTGTTTCTGGATCGTAGGTGCAGCGAAGTTCCACTACATTTCCATCTGTATCCTTAATGACTTCTTCACATTTAATAAAGTAAGCATGCTTTAAGCGAACTTCATTTCCAGGGAAGAGACGGTGGTATTTACTCGGTGGATCCTCCATAAAGTCATCTTGCTCAATATAAATTTCACGAGAAAAAGGAATTTGACGAATCCCCATATCTGGATTTTCTGGGTTGATTTCCGCATCAAGCATTTCTACTTGTCCTTCAGGATAATTCGTGATGACTACTTTAAGTGGCGCAATGACACCCATTGTGCGAGGTGCTTTCAATTTTAAATCCTCACGCATGAAATGCTCGAGCATTTGGGTATCAACAGTACCAGCTGTTTTGGCCACTCCAAGTTCACGAACAAATGTCTTAATTGCATCTGCCGTATATCCTTTTCTTCTTAAACCAGAAATCGTTGGCATCCGTGGATCATCCCAACCATCGACAAAGCCTTCTTCGACTAATTGTTTTAGTTTGCGTTTGCTCATGACCGTATTGGTTAAGTTTAAGCGACCAAACTCAATTTGCTGTGGTTGGCTATTCATATCACAATGCTCAACCACCCAATTGTAGAACGGACGTTGGTCTTCAAATTCAATTGTACAAATGGAATGAGTTACATCTTCCATGGCATCCTCTAATGGGTGTGCAAAAGCATACATCGGATAAATGCACCATTTGTCTCCTGTATTATGGTGTTCCGTATGGGAGATACGGTAAATCACAGGGTCACGCAAATTAATATTTGGAGAAGACATATCGATTTTCGCACGTAATACTTTTTCTCCATTTTGAAAAGCACCGCTGCGCATTTGTTCAAACAACTCAAGATTTTCCTCAATGGAACGACCACGATATGGACTATCTTTACCTGGTTCCGTCAATGTTCCACGGTATTCACGAATTTCGTCAATGCTCAAATCGTCGACATAAGCTAGTCCCTTGTTAATTAATAAAACAGCGCGGCTATACATTTCTTCAAAATAATCAGAGGCAAAGAATAATCCGTCCCAATCATAACCAAGCCATTTCACATCTTCTTTAATGGCTTCCACAAATTCCGTATCTTCCTTTAAAGGATTCGTATCGTCAAAACGCAAATTTGTTTTTCCGCCAAATTCGTCAGCTAAATCAAAGTTGATGACAATCGATTTTGCATGTCCAATATGTAAATATCCGTTCGGTTCAGGAGGGAATCGAGTAATCACCTTGTCTCGTTTTCCAGTATTCAAATCATCAATGACAATATTACGTATAAAATTTGATGGATTGTGTTCCAATTTTCTCAACCTCTTTCTACGAAAGCATTCGATAACTGTATATATATCATAATTTACGACAATTTTCCATGGGGCATCCTTCTAAGCAGAAAAATTAGCGAATGAAAAAAAGACTAATCACGCTGATTAGCCTTAAGGAATTATATTACCACAATTGATTAAAGAGTCTGGAGTCTATTAAATTCGTATCAATTGGGCAGCTTTCCGAATCACGTCCGTATTGCCAACCCCACACATTCGCTTTACAAGGAGGTTTCTTAGGCTGATAAGCAGGTGCTTGCCTTCGCTTCGTCACACCACTTTCGGGTTCTGCACTCCAAAGAATGGCTTGGTTTGCTACTTCTTTATTATCCTGAACAGCTTGGCAATAGGCAGTAGAAAATCCGCCCTGCAAAGGATCGTGGTAGAGGCCAGGTTTATAACCACTCGGAAACATGGCATCAACATAGCCTTTAATCCAATCTTTATCCACATTAAAAAATCGTTCAACATTGGCAAAAAGGACAATTCCCTTTGGAATACTAAGACGTTTTGCCTGGAATACCGCATTTTGAGCAACAACTCTCCCTTTATCATAACCAAGGGCTTCACGAAAATTATTATAAATGGGCATTATCTTCGTTCCACTTGCATGTAATAATTCAATTTCATCCTTTGTTAATTCCTCTGAGGCATTAGGCACCCTTGTTAAGTATCTACCCCAAAAGCTTGGCTTTCCAAAATTACTTAATACACAATCATATAGATCTTTTGTTACTTTAGCAGCCGAATCCACTCCCCATATAATACCCAAAAAGCATGCTCCTTTCCTGGTAACTGCTCACCATTATATATATGAAAATAATAGCTACTTATTTCTTGTGTAAATTGGCAAAAGATGAGTAGCGCAAATTCACTAGTCTGGATAATAATTGAAAAATAAGTTTTAAAACGGTAAACTACAAGCATATAGCGAAGTGCAATCGGTTGCACAAATTAAACTAATGAGGTATTTACTATGAAAAAAAATTGGTGGAAGGAAGCTGTCGGGTATCAAATTTATCCACGTAGCTTTCAAGATTCAAATGGAGACGGAATTGGAGATTTACAAGGGATCATCAGCCGCTTAGATTACATTAAAGACTTAGGGATTGATGTCATTTGGGTTTGCCCGATGTACAAATCACCCAATGACGATAATGGCTATGATATCTCAGACTATCAAGATATAATGGAGGATTTCGGAACGATGGCAGACTTCGAACAGCTTTTAGCTGAAGTCCACAGTCGAGGAATGAAGCTCATCATCGACCTAGTTCCAAATCACACAAGTGATGAGCATCAATGGTTTATCGAGTCCCGTTCCTCGAAAGACCATCCAAAGAGAGATTGGTATATTTGGCGAGATGGAAAAAATGGAGCCGAGCCAAATAATTGGGAAAGTATTTTTGGTGGTTCTGTATGGGAATATGACGTGAAGACGGAACAATATTATATGCATCT
This sequence comes from Bacillus sp. CGMCC 1.16607, assembly GCF_042683745.1. Lineage (NCBI taxonomy): Bacteria > Bacillati > Bacillota > Bacilli > Caryophanales > Bacillaceae > Bacillus > Bacillus sp. CGMCC 1.16607. The sequence continues at coordinate 190,971 of NZ_JBHUJX010000036.1, read as the reverse complement.
TTTTTCAAAGAAACAGCCAGATTTAAATTGGGAAAACAAAGAAGTACGTGAAGCTATTTACGGTATGATGAGATGGTGGCTCGATAAAGGAATTGATGGTTTCCGCATCGATGCGATTAGCCATATTAAAAAGCGTCCAGGTTTACCAGACATGCCAAATCCGAAAAATGAGAAATATGTTTCCTCCTTTGAGATGCATATGAATCAAGAGGGAATTCATCCATTTTTACAAGAAATGAAAGATGAAACATACGGAAAATATGATGTCATGACCGTTGGCGAGGCGAATGGTGTAAAAGCCGAGGATGCTCATCTATGGGTTGGTGAGGAAAAAGGCAAGATGGATATGGTGTTTCAATTTGAGCATCTTGAACTTTGGGATGCAGAGGAGAAAAAAGACTTGGACATTGTCGGCTTGAAAAAGACGTTGACCCGCTGGCAAAAGGGTCTTGAACGTGACGGCTGGAATGCGCTATTCATTGAAAATCATGATAAAGCACGTGTCGTCTCCACTTGGGGGAATGATGACGAGTACTGGTATGAAAGTGCAACCTCCATGGCTGCCATGTATTTCCTCATGCAAGGAACACCATTCATCTACCAAGGTCAAGAGATTGGGATGACAAATGTTCAGTTCTCATCCATTGAAGATTATGACGACGTAGCGCTAAAAAATATGTATCGACTAAAAAGAGAAGCAGGGGTTCCACACGAAGAAATCATGGAAATCATTTGGGCATCTGCCCGTGATAACAGCAGAACGCCAATGCAATGGTCTGCTGAGCCCAATGCAGGCTTCACAACGGGAACCCCATGGATGAAGGTAAATCCAAATTATGAAGTAATCAACGTTCAAAAACAAGAACAAGAGGAGACGTCCATCCTTTCTTTTTATAAAAAAGTGATTCGCTTGAGAAAAGAAAATGAAGTCTTTACTTACGGAGTGTATGAGCTGCTCCAAGAAGAGGATGCAAGAATTTATGCCTACACACGTACAGGAGAGGACGAAAAGATTGTCGTGATCTCAAACTTATCCAATCAGGAAGCCACATTTGATTTGGAAGAGCTAAAGCTAAAACAACTTTTATTAAATAATTACCCAGTAGCAGTGAATGAACAGTCTGGATCAATTCCTTTAAAGCCTTACGAAACAAGGGTATACTCTTGTGAATAAAAAACAAGTGCACGCAGTCTTTTTCTGCCTGCACTTGTTTTTTTTTCTGAAATCTCCCCATTGTCTGATCGAACCTCTACAGCTAAATAAAGGACCTAAAATAAAGTGAAAACTAAGGCAAGCCTACTTTTTTAAAAGAATAATAGGCTTTCACCTATAACAGCCCCTTGCATAAGATAGTTGGTGAAGAAATGTCACCGAAAGGGGAGAGTTTAAAGTGGCAGGTAAAATAAAAAATTATTTCGCAGGTGGAAACACCGCTCGTGGTTTTCATAGTTTGTATGATTCCAATTTAAAAGGGTTGGATCGACTATTTATTTTAAAAGGCGGTCCTGGAACAGGGAAATCCTCCTTAATGAAAAAAATTGGTGATGAGTGGACAAAAAAAGGTTATGACATTGAAATGCTACATTGTTCATCAGACAATGACTCGGTGGATGGTGTGATTATTCCTGCATTAAAGGTAGGGGTTGTTGATGGTACAGCTCCACATATCATTGAGCCGACTGCAGCTGGAGCGATTGAAGAGTATATAAATTTAGGTGAGGCATGGGATTCTGACAAACTAGCAAAAGAAAAAGGCAATATTTTAAAATTGAATGGAAAAATTTCAGAGTCCTTTAAAACCGCATATGCAACATTTGCCGAAGCATTAAAAATTCATGATGAATGGGAAAAAATCTATATTAATAGTATGGACTTCGAGAAGGCGGACAGTCTGACTAATAGTTTAATTGAGAAGTTTTTTGGAAAAATGAAATTAAACAAAACGGGGGATGTGCGCCATCGTTTTTTAGGAGCAGCTACGCCAAAGGGAGCGGTTGATTTTGTTCCTAATTTAACAGAGAATCTTGCTAAGCGTTATTTTATAAAAGGTAGAGCGGGTTCCGGAAAATCTACCCTGCTCAAAAAAGTAGCAGCCAGCGCTGAAGAGAGAGGGTTTGATGTCGAGGTATATCACTGTGGATTTGATCCAAACAGTCTCGATATGGTCATTGTTAGAGAAATTGGCTTAGCCATTTTTGACAGCACCGCGCCACATGAATATTTTCCAAGTAATGATTCAGACGAAATTATCGATATGTATGAATCGCTCATTGCACCTGGAACGGATGAGATTTTCGCTGAGGACATAGGGGACATTTCCAACCGCTATAAAGAGAAAATGAAAGAAGCTACCTCTCATTTAGCAAACGCAAAAACATTGCATGATGATCTTGAGAAAATTTATATTGGCGCCATGGATTTTAGTGTAGTCGATGAAATTCAGGATAAAATCCAAGCGGAAATTGGGAAGCTTGCGGAAAGAGAGTCATAGTTTGTGACGGATTTGTGAAAAGGGCGGATATATTTCCAATTTGCGCGGATATAAGGAGAAAAAAGACGGATATACGGACATTTTGAGTGGATATAAGAGGTAAATAGACGGATAAAACTCTCTTCCATTATAACCTTGTCGAACAACCCTAGTTTAGAACATTAGGATTGGATTCAAGTTTACTATTCTAATGTTATATAAGCACTTTTATAGGTATTTTGCATATCCTACAAGGAATATATAGATTTAAAGGAGGACAAATGCCTTGAATTATCGACAATTTCCTAACTTTCCAAGTGGATCAAGCTTTCCACCTTCTGCACCACCTGGTCAATTTCCACCACAGCAAGGATTTCCGTTCCCAGGTGGACAGCAAGGATTTCCATTCCCAGGAGGTCAACAAGGATTCCCAGGTGGAGGTGGAGGTCAAAGCGGAGCTCCTACAAGTCCACCACCATCGTTTATACCGCAGCAAACTAGTGCACAAGCATTTGCTGTAGATCCAGGTGGCATCCGTGGCTGCTTATTCCGAAATACGTATGTTTGGTTAAACACAGGTGAGAGCTTCTGGTATTTTCCAACCTTCGTCGGAAGAACTTCCGTCGCTGGCTGGAGATGGAGTAGAAGATTCGGCTGGGTATACTTTGGTATCAATTTAAGAAGTATTCAATCCTTTCAATGTTTTTAAAGACGAAGATCTGTTATCGAATCATGATGACAGATCTTTTTACTGTAAAAAATAAAACCAATATATGCTAAAATATTATAAATAGTCTAAAAAATCACTAAATTAGTAGAAGGTGGCTTATGTTTAGAACAAAATTGTATTGGACGTTTACGAAAAAGGCATTCTTGCGCTCTTCCGTTTATCGATTCGATGTTTTTTCACGGATGGGCTACAATCTTATTTTTCTATTAATGTGGGGCTCGATATGGACAGCTCTTTATGCAGGAAAAGAGGAAGCGGGTGGGGTAACCTTCACTTCGATGCTGACCTATATCGTGGTCAGTCAATTTTTATCAGGGATGAACGGGGCAGGAACGCCGCTATGGGAAATGCAGGAGAAGGTAAGAACAGGGGATATCGCGCTTGAATTAATGCGACCATTTGATGTTCCACTTCGTTACTTATTTGCTGATTTTGGCAGTGTTGCCTTTTACTTTCTGTTTGCCTTATTACCGGTGTATGTCTTAGTATTCTTATTCATTGATTTAACATTACCAACATCATGGGAAACGTGGGTGTTCTTTTTCATCGCGGCATTTATCGGCTTTTTAATCCGCTATTGTATAGAAATGTCATTTAGCCTTTTATCGTTCTTCTTAGTTGAAACCGGGGGAATTGTCGATGTCTTTTATTTTGCGATGTCCTTATTATCAGGATCGGTTATTCCACTTTGGTTTTTTCCAGAATGGATTGAAAAAGTGGCCATCTATATGCCATTTCAGGGAATATATTTTATACCAAACTCGATTTTTATCGGGAAAATTTCTGGAACGGAAATCGCCCTTTCCATTGCTGTTCAATTATTTTGGCTTGTAGTTTGTTATGGAATTTTACGATTAGTTTGGCATAAGGCATCACAGAAAGTAATTGTACAGGGGGGATAAACTTTGAGGTCAGCACTGAATTACATACCATTATATGTGAAACTTGTTTCGGCAGGTGTACGAGCCCAGCTTCAATACCGTTTTGCCTTCGTGATGAGGATTATTGGACTGATTACAGCTTACACGGGCATGGCGGTTACGATGTGGGTAATGCTCTATCGTTTTGATGCCCTTGGAGGATGGAGCTTCTATGAGATGTTGTTTTTGTTAGCGTTGGCCGTTGTTTCCTGGGGATTTTGTGTCGTTTTATTTTTCCATTTTAAGAGTTTAGATACGTATATCGTGAACGGGACCTTTGATCGGTTTCTCGTACGACCGATACATCCATTTTTCCACTTTATGTCGATGAAGTTTGATATTGCTGCGATGGGACAGTTTCTTTTTTCGATTATCGTGTTCCTTTGGGTGAGTTTTGCCCTTGATATTAACTGGAGCTTATGGAAGGTTTTATTTTTAATATCGACAGTGATTGGTGGGGTATTGATTCAAGGGGGGATGCTTGTGATCATTTCTGCCCTTGCCTTTTGGACGACGAAGTCCGAGCAGTTCTATTGGGTAGCGATGTACCCAGCACGTAATTTAACGAACTATCCATTAGTGATATATCCGAAGCTCGTTCAAATGATTACAGCGTTTATCATTCCATTTGGATTCGTGAATTACTTCCCATCAACCGTTATTTTAGAAAAAGAAACACCGTTTTTTCCTGACTATATCGGCTACTTATCGCCACTAGTAGGGCTTGTTTTCTTTTTACTATCCTATTGGTTTTGGATGGCGGGGTTGAATCGATATAAGAGTACTGGTTCATAAGAAAAGCGGAAGCGGCTCGCTCAGCCCCGACAAGCAAATGCTTCGCCACCCGGAAAGTCGTTCTTTGACTTTTTGGGTGGCGAACATTTGACCTCGAGGGGCTAGCCGCTGGAGCTAGACAAGTTATAAGGGGGGAGACAATCATGGCAATTATCGAAGTAAATAATATAAATAAAGATTTCATGGTGGCAAAGCGTGAAACAGGCGTCATGGGAAGCGTTCGCAGCCTGTTTAAACGTCAATTTATAAAAAAAGAAGCAGTTAGAGATATTAGTTTTTCCATTGAACGAGGGGAAATGGTTGGCTATATCGGGCCAAATGGTGCAGGGAAATCGACGACAATTAAAATGCTGACGGGGATTCTTGTTCCATCTAGTGGTGACATCAAAGTAAATGGAATTATCCCCTATCAAGAACGCCAAAAAAATGCAAAAAATATTGGTGTCGTATTCGGACAACGCACACAGCTATGGTGGGACTTGCCTACGATTGAATCGTTTGAGCTTTTAAAGGAGATTTATCAGGTGAGTAATGAACGATACAAACAGAACATGGACATTTATCAAGAGATCTTAGGTCTAGATGAATTTCTGAATACTCCTGTCCGCCAACTTTCATTAGGTCAGCGGATGAGGGCTGATATCGCTGCCTCACTGTTGCATGATCCACCGATCCTATTTTTAGACGAGCCGACCATTGGATTAGATGTCGTAGCTAAAGAAAAAATGCGTACATTCATTCAAGAAATCAATCGCGAGCGCCAAGTGACGGTTATTTTAACCACCCATGATATGGAGGATATTGAAAAGCTTTGTAACCGCATGGTACTTATCGATCATGGACAAAAGGTGTATGATGGGGAAATTGCAGCGGTCAAGGAACGGTTTGGTAAAATAAGAACACTGGTTGTCGATGTTGAAAACGGAAATTCAGGATTTGAAATTGCTGGAGCAGAGGTTTATAAACAGGAAGGCAAGCGAATTTGGCTACGTTTTAACCGTGATGAAATTTCAGCCTCTGAATTGATTGGCCGAATTACCCAGCACCACAATATTACAGATTTAACCGTCGAAGAACCAGCGATCGAATCAATTATAAGTCGGATTTATCAGGAAGGGTTTGGGCAGGAGTCACTTGTTACAGTTTAGCTTTAAAGAGCGGGAAATCCCCGCTCTTATTCAATTTATCCTTTGTATTTCTTATAAAATTCAATGATGCCCGTCACGAGTTCAAAATGGAAAAATTGGTTCTCATAAAGGGTTCATGGTGCCCGGCAAGTTTCAAAAACAGAAAAAGCAGTCCCCATAAAGAGCTTATGGTCCCTAGAAAGGTTTTTCGGGGGGAAATATTCATACATTTTCTTTTTTAATTTACAAATACTATCGATAAATTAGGAGGTATTTGTATGGATAAAAAACTTAACTCTGAAGAGGCAAGTCAGGAATTAAAAAGAGCAATTGAGGATAAAGATGTGGAGCATATTAATCGAAATTCGAAAATGAGCACGGCCGAGAAAAAGATGAAATATAATGGAAAATAATAATTGTTATAAAAGAAAAGTCGGCTTTCGATAGCCGACTTTTCTACTTAATCCATATCCGTCTTATCGCTTTGATCCTTGTTCCTCTTATTCCCCTTGCTGTTGTCCCCACTTATGAACCCGGACCCACCAGTCGTAGGGGCATTTTGATTTTTACTACCTTTATTATTCTTCTTAGTCATTGCCTTCGCTCCCTTCTTCATTATCAAACACTATTTTGCCTAATTTTTAACTTATTATGTGGAAAAAGGATATTCTCAAGAGTATGTAGAATACAATAATTACATTGGAAAAGAGAGGGAAATACAGATGGAATTCGTAAAAGCAACAATAGAGGATAAAGCACTATTGAAAAACTTGTATTCTTTTTACCTACATGATCTTTCCGCGTTTAGTTACTCGTTAAAACCAAATGCAGACGGTTCATTTGAGTTTGATTCTTTTGATCTTATTTGGGAAAAAGAAGGTCTTACACCATATTTGTTCAAATTAGAAAATGAGATCGTGGGTTTTTGCTTATTATTAGAAGCACCATTTACAAAGAAAGTAGATTTTTGTATAAATGACTTCTTTATTTATAATCATTTTAGAGGCAATGGGCTAGCGGTGGAGGCAGTAAAAATGATTTTCAAAGAGAAACAAGGCAGTTATTATGTGTCTCAGCTAGTAAGCAACAAGCGAGCGGTAGCTTTTTGGAAAAAGATTTATGAGCAATTTCAAATTGCTTATGAGGAAACATTGGAAATAGAAGATGGTGAAGAAGTCGTTTATCAAACATTTCATATGAAATCGTCGATTAAAGCGGTATAGAGTTTAATCAATTTAGCGAGGGAGGGGGAAATAGGTGAAAAAAGCAGGTAAACAGCAACTAATTTCCGGTTTTATTTTACTCGGGATTTTAATTATAACCGGAAGTTTGCAAGTCGTTTTTTCTCCTTTCCCTTTCGTAAGAGGTATAATGTTAATAGCAGTGATCGGCTGTTCAATGGCTATAGGTGCATTTGTCAGAGAGCTTTTTATTTTAAAGAACAGTGAAGTTGATAATCAGTAAAACCATGGACCTAGTTTAGGTCTTTTTTCATATAAAAGGGGTGAAAAATGACTTGTTTCTGCGAAGTGTTAAACTCTTAAATGAAACGATTTCAGATAGTAAAAGATACCCTTTCTGTATTCCTAGTTTAAGGGGTATGGATTCACTTTCTTTCAATCATGCGGTTACCTTTTTTGTAGGAGAGAATGGGTCGGGAAAGTCTACCTTACTTGAAGGAATTGCTTATCAATGTGGACTTAATACCGCTGGTGGTGGGAGGAATAATCAGTATTCTGTAGAAGCCTCCCAATCTGCATTAGGTGAGCATATTCGACTTTCTTGGCTTCCGAAAATTAATCAGGGCTTTTTCTTAAGAGCTGAAAGCTTTTATCACTTTGCTTCTTATTTAGATGAGTTGGCAAATGAAGATCCAACTTTTAATTTTCAGGGATATGGTGGAAAATCACTCCATCAACAGTCTCATGGGGAGGCTTTTTTATCTTTGTTCCTTAATCGTTTTGGCAAAAGGAATATCTATCTTTTAGATGAGCCTGAGGCAGCATTATCCCCCGCCCGCCAATTAGCCTTTTTAAGAATCATTCACGATCTTACTCTTGAGGGTGATGCACAATTTATCATTGCTACTCATTCCCCAATTCTGTTGGGTTATCCGAAAGCACAGATTTATAACTTCGATTCTTCGCCAATTCAAGATATTCATTATGAAGATACAGAACATTATCAAATAACCATGGGTTTTATGAATAGAAGAGAGAAATTTCTTGAAGAGCTGTTTCGTGATGGCGGTGATGAGAGATAGCTTAAATAAATGGAATGTTGGGTGTACCGATTTTTGAATCTATTTAAAAATGATTCGTATTTTTAATTGAGTATTCTTTTTCTAATGACTGTTATTACACGAAAGGTGCTGAGGAAATTGAAAAAGAAAGTGATTTTAGCTGGGGGAACAGGCTTTATTGGCCAATATTTAGAGCATAAGTTTAAAGAGCTTGGCTATAAGGTGAAAATCATTTCAAGGCAGCCACAACATATTTCTTGGAATAATCAATCAGCCATTATTGAGGCATTAGAAGGTGCAGAGCTTCTGATCAATCTTGCTGGAAAGTCAGTGAATTGTCGATATAACGAAGCGAATAAAAAGGAAATCATGAATTCTAGGCTCATAACAACTAGAATCCTTGGAGAAGCAACACTCGCTTGTAGAAATCCTCCTCATTTATGGGTGAATTCTAGTACGGCAACGATTTATAGACATGCAGAGGATCGCCCGATGACAGAAGAAAATGGAGAAATTGGGTCAGGGTTTTCTGTGGATGTAGCCACAAATTGGGAGCAAGCCTTTTACTCTTTCAATTTGCCGAGTACAAGACAAATAGCTTTAAGGATAGCAATTGTATTAGGTAAAGACGGTGGAGTAATCACACCCTATAAAAACTTAGTAAAGTTTGGTCTTGGCGGAGTGCAAGGATCAGGAAATCAAAAATTCAGCTGGATTCATATCGAAGATTTATTTGAAATTATCCTTTTCTTAAGAGATAGAGAAGATCTAAATGGAACATTTAACTGCTCAGCACCAGAACCAGTTAGTAATCGGGAACTTATGCAGAAAATGCGAGAAGTAATGAAGGTACCATTTGGATTGCCTGCTCCCAAATGGATGCTGGAACTTGGTTCAATGGTCATAAGAACAGAAACGGAATTGGTATTGAAAAGTAGATGGGTTTTGCCAGAACGATTGAAAAGAGAAGGATATCAATTTACTTTTGATACGCTTGATAAGACCTTACGGAATATTTTATGAAGATTAATTGGAATTAATATAAAGCAGATTAATATCAATTAGTAAAAAAAGACTTTTTTAGTCAATTTAATAAACTGATTGTTTTTTAAGGTTATATATTTGGAGGAAAATAAATGAACAATATTGATAAGCGAAACCGATTAGATGAGGAGCCCTTTAGTTATCGAGTGACCAAGGATAATACGGTTTTTCTCGATTATTTTGGGAAACAAGTAAAGATTTTAAAAGGCAAGGAAGCTGAGAAATTTCTTAAAAAAATAAATGCCGCTACAGATGAAAGGGAAGTGCAATTAATATTAGCAAAAGTGACTGGAAATTTTAAAAGAGGTAATGAGCGGAAGTGAACAAAGGTCATTAAAAAATGAGCCTGTGCCTTAACGAGGAGGGAATAAGTATATGGATCAAATCAATAATCAAGCCCAATGCCATTTAAACTTACTTAGCGAATTACATACAATATTTACATCAGTTCAAGCAAATTTTTGGTTAAGAGGGGGATGGGCGATTGATTTTCTTTTAGGAAGAGTGACTCGGACTCATTCGGATATTGATTTAGTTACCTGGGTTAATCATCGTATTCCATTAGAAAGTGCACTTGTGGAAGCGGGTTATAAAAAACAACCTGTGAGCGAACTGCAAACTGATTTTTTTAAAAATGATGTGGATGTTAGTATTGTATATTTGACCCGAGCAAGTGATGGGCGGATATTGGCAAACGGAATAACAGATTGGGAATGGAGATCGGACGCACTCCCTACTAAACTCTATACTCTGAATGGAATAGGATCCTATGTGTTGAGTCCGCAACAATTACTAGAAGAAAAGCAAGTTTACGAGAATGGTACAGGTCGGAAACCACGGCAAAAGGATATAGAAAGTATGAGAATTATTCAGAGCATTATCGAAAACTTAAAAACAAGTCAAGCTGAAACGAAAGAACCGGATCAGAAAGTATGATAGCAACAAAACTTCATGTACGCAGGGCTTTCAAATGAAGAACAGGCATAGTCTTTTGTATTGAGTGATGTGATTGGAGGTAATATTTAAATGATAGGGACCATACAAGCAGTCTTCATTGACAGAGATGGAACAATTGGGGGCAGTGATAAAGTTGTTTATCTAGGAGATTTCCAATTATTCCCATATGTTTTAGATTCTATCAAACACTTAAAAGCTGCAGGGGCACTAGTTTTCTCTTTTACAAACCAACCTGGTATTTCAAAAGGTGAGGCAAAAAGAGAGGGATTTGAAAAAGAATTGGCCAGTTTTGGATTTGATCAAGTGTATCTTTGTCCCCATCAACATCATGAAGGGTGCTTCTGCAGAAAACCTTCAATAGGAATGCTAAGCCAAGCTGCGAAAGAATATAATTTAGATTTAAAAAATTGCGTGGTCATCGGTGATCGATGGACAGATTTACTTGCAGCTGAAGAAGCTGGTTGCATCAAGATTTTAGTGAAAACGGGTGCTGGTGGCGAAGCCTTTTATAAGTATGCGAATAAAGAATACTTTGGTCGTTGGAGGGAAGTCAGACCAGATTTTATCGCTAATGACTTGGAGGAAGCAGTTAAATGGTTAAGAGAAACCTTTTAATTAATTAGTCTTAATTTTAATAAGGAATACGCTTACTATGTTATTATTTAAAATGAATATGTCATTTCAAATATATCTTAACAAAATCATTTTTAATATGATTATTCTAAAACATTAGGCAATATCAGAGGTGAAAGATACGCTCATGACTAACGATTTCTATGAAATTAACTCATATGAACAGATGAAATCATTGACCCATCCCTTGAGAAGGAAAATCTTCAATTGTCTAGAGGAGGGTATTCCCAGAACGTCGCAACAGTTATCACTACTGCTGAATGAGCCAAGGAATAAGGTTCATTATCATATGAAGGATCTAGAGAAGACAGGTCTAATCATTTTAGTAGATAAAAAGGTGAAGGGTGGATTTGAGGAAAAGTACTATCTCCCTGTAGCCAATAAAATTGTGTACAACCTTAAAGAAGATATAAGTGAAAATATAGAAGGAACAAGATACGAATTGGATAAACTGATACTTGAGGAGAAGAAGCAGGCGTACTTAGCTGCATTAAAACAACATCAACTTTCTCCACAGCAACATCAAAACCCATTTATTATGGGATTGAAAAAAGACTTATCCGAAACACAACAAAAAGAATTACAAGCGGATTTAGAAACTTTCTTATCTAAGTGGTTCGAAGTAACAAATATAGAAGAGGAACAAACGAATCTTTGGGAAATTACAATCACAGTAAACCCAGTGAAATAAAAAATCTTTCAGACTCCTTTTAAGGAACGATCTGAAGGATTTTTTTATTTTTCAGAATACTATTTACTTTCCTTGCTAATTGCTATAGATTAATAATTAACATTGTCAATTTTTACTGACAAGTAAAAAATTACGAAAAAGGGAGAATACAAGGATGGTACTTTCACAAGAAAACTTGTTATCAAATGACATAAAAAATGAGGTTATGAACACTTTAATACAAAAACTGGAGGAACATTATGTTTTTCCAGAGTTAGCCAAGAGTATGAGATGCAAATTGGAGGATTTCGGGCAAACCCATAATTTTTACGATCTTTGTGATGAACAACTATTTTGCGAGGCTATTACAAAAATAATGTATAACGAAACGAAGGATAAACATTTAAGGTTGGTTTTAAAGAACGATGCAATGGGTGAGGACCCAGAGGAACAAGAAGAGGAAGAGGATGAATATGAAGAGGGCACTTGGAGAAATAATTTCGGATTTTCTAAATTAGAGGTGCTCCCTGGAAACATTGGATACTTAAAATTAAATCTCTTTGATTTAACAAAAACAGGCGGAGGGGCAGCTGTAGCAGCGATGAACTTTCTATCCAATACAAGTGGATTGATTCTAGATTTACGTGAAAATGGGGGAGGGGATCCCGACATGGTGAGTTTTCTGATGAGTTATTTTGTAGAGGAATCGATTCACCATACCACGTTTTATAACAGATCAAATAATAGTACGATTCAGTTTTGGACGACTGATTATGTTCAAGGGAAGAAGTATCTAGATAAACCACTACATATTTTAACGAGTCCACGAACATTCTCGGCGGCGGAATCTTTTGCCTATAATTTTAAAGTATTAAAAAGGGCAACTATTGTTGGGGAAACTACAGGAGGAGGAGCCCAACCTGGACGTTTTCATAAAATTCACTCTCGTTTTGAAGCGTTCATTTCTCACGGTAGGGCAATCAATACCGAAACAGAGGATAACTGGGAAGGTAAAGGAGTTCAACCAGACGTTGAAGTGAACCATAAAGAAGCATTCGATGTCTCATATAAAGAAATGATGAGCCAATTATTAGAAACAGACGGATACCAAGGTGATAAATTCTTACGGAAAGAAGCTCAAAATATATTGTTGAAATTGTAATGGCTACTTATCATAAATGGAAAATGGAGCAGTAGAATTAATTCCCCGCCAAACTCGGTCAATTCCTTTTTAAAAGATAATAAAGGTTTCCATTACCTTTTGTCTAATTAATATAGTTTAGAGTTGAAAATGTTGGGGGTTGTTATATTGACAGGACTGAATGGAATTAAAGCACTAAAATTAGAAATGAACATTGAAGGAAATCTATTTGTAGTCCATGCAACATTGCTATGGGATGAGAATGAGGTAGTCCTTGTTGATACGGGTGTCCCAGGGCAATTGGATCTAATTCGAACACTACTTGAACGGGATTCAATCCCTTTTGATCGATTGACGAAAATCATCATTACCCATCAAGATCGGGATCACATTGGTAGTTTACCTGAATTAGTTGCTGCCTCCGAGGGGGAAATTCTTGTACTATCTCATGAAATCGGAGTACCATACCTTGCTGGGGAAGTCCCTTTAATTAAAAGTGGAGCAATTGCTCCCCATGTCAAGGTTGATATCGCGCTTCAGGATGGGGATGTTCTTCCTTATTGTGGGGGAATTCAAGTTATTTTTACACCGGGTCATACCCCAGACCATATTTCTTTGTATCATGTACCAAGCAAGACATTAATTTCTGGAGATGCACTAACTTCTCAAGAAGGTATACTTATGCCATTTGATCCCAAATTCACGTCTGACACAGTTACCGCATTAAACTCTTTAAGGAAGCTGTTAGATTTCGAAATAGATACAGTAATTACCTACCATGGGGGAGTTTGTACAGGACAGATTAAAGAGCGTCTTATCGAAATCATAGAAAATACTAATTTGTGAGTTAATGCTATTGGAGTAAGAAAGAATAATAGAAAAACCAGTCGAGCTTGACTGGTTTTTCTATTTGGAATCTACTGATCCAAACTCATTTTTAACTCCCGCAAATCCTTTTTTAGTATTCTCTTAATATTTGATAAAAACAAACAAATGTTCTATTATTTAATTAATAATGCTCGCCTATAAAAATTGGAGGTACGATATGAAAAATACTGCTCTATTAATCATTGATGTTCAAAACGGTATGTTTTTTGAAGAAGATCCTGTATTCAATTCGGAGAAATTGATCCTCAATTTAAAACAACTTATAGAAACCGCAAGAAGTAGTAATACCCCTATATTTTACATACAACATAATGAACCTAGTGGATTAGAACATGGAACAAAAGCGTGGGAAATACATCATGAAGTAAATCCCACTTCAACCGATATTATTATTCAGAAGACAACGCCAGATTCATTTTTTAATACCAATTTAGATGAGGAGCTAAAGAAACAGAACATAAACCATCTTGTACTGACTGGCATACAAAGCGAAATATGTGTAGATACGACATGTAGAAAAGCATTTAGTTTAGGCTATGATGTTACTTTAGTAACAGACGCTCATAGCACGTGGAAATCCTCGGAGTTATCTGCACAACAGATCATAAACCATCACAATCAGGTTTTAAAATGGTTTGCGGATACGAAGGAAACAAAGGATATTATGTTTTAAAAGGGAGACAGTATTTGATGACTGTCTTTCTTTTATATTTAATTTTATAATCAAGCAAACAGGACGAGTCGCAGTAAAAATATTTAAATCCACCTTAGCTCCATTGCCCGTTGCTCTGCAATATTTAATAATTGTAAACGTTCTTCTCTCCCCTCGACTTTAGTCACTATTTGCCTAGCGGTTTCAAAATTAAAAATAATATACCCCGTTTTCTCAAAATCGAAAGAATAAGAGATGAACTCTTTAACCATTACTAAAACCCATATAGTATAGGTATCTGTTGATGGCCAATACCATGAAGCAAAGGGTATCCTGTTTGTATCTAGGATCATTCCAACTTCCTCCATAGCCTCACGGTCAAGAGCTTCCTCGATCGTTTCATTTCCTTCGATTCTTCCACCAATCGTTGTTATCACCTGTTCTTCTTTGTCCCACGCCATAACGACCATTCCATTTTCAGTTATAGGGATGCAATGTACCCCAGCGATACTTTTATCGGTGGGGAGATGATTAATTTTTTTAAACAAGAGTAATTCCCCCATTTGTTACAAGGTCTTTAACATCTAAAAATTCCATAAAATGAAGAGTAATTCGATTAATAAAATTAATTCGACTAAATACCTAAAATACCTGTTTCTCGCTACACTAACCAGCACCCAATGCAAAGAATTTTATTAAGAAGGGGTTTGGTGAAACTGCAATAAGTAAAAAAGTGAGTTCCGTGATAAACTAATTCAAGTACACTTGTAAATACCATTATATGGAGTGTGACAGCATGATTAAATGTATTGCAACAGATATGGACGGAACACTGGTATCAGGTGCTCATATTATCAGCCAGGAAAATAAAGAAGCGATTTTAGCAGCGCAGTCGAAGGGAATTGAAGTAGTTGTTGCGACGGGACGGTCTTACGAGGAAGCAAGCTTTATTTTGAAGGATGCTGAACTAGAATGTCCAATGATCCTTGTGAACGGAGCGGAAATTCGAACAAAAGAAGGGAAATTAATTGGCGAAAATCCGATTGAAAAACGAGAAGCAATCGAAATAGCAAAAGGTCTACATGAATTAGATCTTTATTTTGAGGTATATACAAGCAAAGGGACGTATACGAATAATCGCGAAAAAGGACTTTCTCTCATTGTTGATATCTTTTTAAGTATTAATCCTAGTGCCGATAGGGACTTTATTATGAAAGCCTCGATGGAGAGATTTGAAGAGGGTCATGTCCATGTCGTGGAAGATTACGATGTTCTTTTTCAAAATGAGGAGCATAAAATTCTTAAGTTACTCGTTTTTTCATTTGAAGAGGAAAAATTAGCTGCTGGTGGCAAGGTACTTGAAGCATTCCAAAATATCGCCATCAGCTCATCTGCAAGGGGAAATTTAGAAGTGACAAGTATCCAAGCTCAAAAGGGTGTAGCGCTCTCTCAGTTTGTAAAGGAGAGAGGGATTTCGTTAGAGGAAACGATGGCGATTGGTGATAATTATAATGATGTGTCCATGTTCCAAAGAGTGGGTCGTGCGGTCGCGATGGGAAATGCAGTCGATGAAATTAAAGCTCTTTGTCATTTTGTTACCGCAAGCAATGAGGAAAGTGGCGTAGGTAAAGCAATAATGGAAGCAATGGAATGAAAGAAGATCCTTGGCATCTGCCAAGGATCTTCTTTACTCGTATTCAATGACATCTACTACTGGGACATTTGAACTACTTTCGTCGCTGAAGGTGATTGTCTCCTCGCCGTTGTATGTACCAATAATCGTGTAAGAACGACCGTTTTCAAACTCGAATTGGCCCCGTAATAATAGGTATTCCGTATCGTATTCATTTGTTAAGCTATTATATTCCTGCGAAAGGACGACCCATGCCCAACCAGGCTCGGCAGATTCGATATAAGCATTAAAACGAACCTTTTCTCCTGTATAGCTTTGAATGTCAGCAACATTAATATCCACGTAATCGACTTGTACACTACTAAAAGCGTATACTCCATCATAGGTAGGCTCGAAATATGCAAGCTCTCCTTCACCTTCCCCAACTGGATTATCGATAAGCAATAAGTGATCAGATTCCATAGTTAGTCCATCGGCCTCTATATCGAGAATTTTTATCAGTGATGAATCGGAAACCTCATATGCCTGATAATAATGCTTTCTAGACTGGGAGTCACTTTCAAAATATATGACGGGATTGCCGTTATTGCTTAACTCGTTATAGAACTGAATATGTTTTACGGATGTTGTATCTCCAATTGTCGTAGAAGTAACAAGCATTTCCTCGCCTCGATTTTGCTTACCAAAGTACATTATTCCGTCTGCTGAAATGGCAGCAATAAAACTATCTGCACCCCAATTATTCCGTCCACTTACATGATTCTGAAAATTAGTTCCAGGGCTCTGGCGTTGTAAAACACGGAGCGGTTCATGTAAATCCCATTCTTGTTCCACACTTGCGACAAGCTCTGATGTATCTTCTAAAGGATCGATAGCCTCGTACAAATGTATGGCCTCTTCGAATTGGCTTTCGGAGACCATTCTTGAAGCTTTGTTGTATAATTTATCCACACTTCTGTCGATATAGGAAAATACTTCTGCTTCCTTCAAATAAGATTCAAGAGTTTTAACCGCAACTGCCTGCTTAATAAATAATTCATATTGCTCTGAAGTAAACGTTTTCTGAATTTCACTAAATAAGTATGGCTTGAGTATTTTTTGTAGCCAATCTGTATTTATGGAAAACTTCTTTAAAAATTGAAATTGCCTTTTACCTTCTTTCGTTGTTGCGACGAACGATTTTCCGTTCATCATCTCGTCCAAATTCTTTTGAAAATAGGTAATAAAAGCATGATGAATCTCCGCTGTTTTTTGTTTTTCTCCACCATAATATTCTGCAGGAATTAAAGAGAGATCGCCAAAAATGGTTTCCTGTTGATTGGTTTGATTCTTTGATTCCTGTAAGGAAGCATGTAAATGGCTGTTAAAGCTTTTAAAATACTTCTGTAAGTCTTTTTCTATCTTTGTTTTAGTCGCCATCTCATGAAACATATCCTGATGGATATTTGTAGCTCTTTGCCATTCCTGTTTTCGGCTCTGATATTCATTATATATTTCTACTAAGCTAGGAAGATTGCTTTCTTTGTTAGCCTCCTTCGCTTCCATATCTAAATGAAGCATCGACTCTCTTATAGGAGAAAGAACACTTAGTCTTTGATCGATTTCTTTATTGTGGTCAATAACAAAAGGGTTCATTCTTGCCTTGCGATAGCGTTCTTCAGCAGAAATCAATTCACCTGAGTTAAAAAGCCGAACAGCTTCTTTATAGATGGAAATCTTTTGATGGGCAAAGGTTATTTTTAATCCAACGCCAATGAGGCAGATTGTTAGAATCAAGATTAAGATGTTTCTGGATAGGCTTATTTTTTTATAAGCAGTGAGTTTCAGCATAAATATGAATCCTTTCTAGAAAAAACGATGGAAGTCTGGGTCAAAATCATATTTCCTTTTTACTAAATCTCGTGTTTTTTGGTAAAGGCTCTCCCAACCCTCCGTCGGATTTGAAGTAAGAATACGACAAAGCTTGATTAGGCGATCTTTAGGGAAATATTCAATGTATTCTTCGATGAAACTCGAAAATTCGAGAATGTACAACTTCATCCGTGTAGCATTCCCAGCCATGGAGATTAATGCTTCATTTCCAAAATCCGCAGAAATCTGATTTCGATGAAGGACAAAGTAGGAGATGACCTTCTTTGTGACGAGCGAACGATTCACCTTCATGACGTCTAATGTATATTTGACAAAATCTTTATCATAGCTAGTAGGGACAAGGGTATCTAGCTCAAGCTCCATATCCTTTCTCAGAACCAAGTCATTTAACACCATAATTCTTCGTATTTTCATTTCATTATTGATGATAAAATCACCAATTTCTCGTAATTTTTCATAAGCATGAACAGCTCGGGCTTCCTTTATATCCTTCTTTGCTAGCTCACTATCCTCATAGATGCCTTGTTTCATTTTTAAAATATCCAAATGAATCAGCTTTTTAAGCTGGAAGTAGTACTCGCTTTTAATGAAAATTGTATTCATCACAACATAGCCAATACAAAATAGAATACCGGCAAATAAGGAGAAATATAAGGTTTTCAACGTTGGAGCAAAGATAATCCCAAGGCAAACAAAGATCAATAGGGAGATGGCGTCGGTCAATACTTTGTTTTTAAACATTGACTTTGCAATGGATTCAATCGGTAAAAAGCTTGACCCGCACGTAGGGCAGCAATCGTCCTTTAAAACAGAGTAGCGATTACACTTTTTACACATTTTTATCTTTTGGAACCGGTATTTAGTTCTCTTTTTCTTCGATAGCTGAACAGCTTGTTTACTCAAGGTGATCACCTTCATTTAAGATATCTAGTAAATATTCATCGATCTCTTCAAAACTAGCCATCTTTCTTTTATTATTGAATAATTTAATTGCATTCCAGATTAAGATAATAACAAGAATAGTTGTAAAAATAATCCCGTACATATTTTTTTCTCCCTTTTATGATCTCTTTAGCTAGAATTTCATTTTGTTCCCATTTTCTACTATAATAGACATATATCATTATAGGAAGAAATAGGTACCGATACCATACAATAAAAAAATGTTAATCAGACTTTGGAGGATGGCAAAAGATGTTTAAGAAAATAGTTAGTGGCTTATTTGCCTTATTTTTAATATATGGCTCCTTTACATATGCTTTGGCGGAAACTTCTAAACAAGGAAACTCAGCATCTAGAATTGAAGGGGTACTAGTGGTCGATGTAAGTAATTCGATGAAGGATAGCGACAAAAATAAAGTAAGTAATGAAGCGATGAAGATGTTTATTGATATGGCCTCTTTACAAGGCGACAAAATTGGAGTGGTTGCTTATACCGATGAGGTCATACGTGAAAAAGCGCTTGTGAAAATGCGTACCACACAAGATAAGAAGGATTTAAAGGACTTTGTTGATTCATTAGGACGTTATCCTTATACCGATATATCTGTTGGTGTAAAAGAAGCCGTCAGAATTTTGGACGCTGGTCATGAAGAAGATTACTTTCCACTCATTGTCCTACTCGCAGATGGGAATAATGATTTGAAAAAAAGAACGGCGAAGGAGTCGAACACAGATCTTAAGGAAGCTATAAGCTCTGCAAAAGCGAATGGCTACCCGATTTATACGATCGGACTAAATGCGGACGGAAAACTAAATAAAGAAATATTGAAAAATATTGCCGCTGACACGAATGGTAAATTTTTCGAAACGAGTACAGCGGATCGTCTTCCGGAAATCTTAAGCTCCATTTTCGCTGACCATTTGAAATTAAAAGTGATCCCGATCGATTCTTTAGTCGCAAATGGGAACTATCAGGATATAAAAATTGATATTCCAAATGAAAATGTGTTGGAAGCTAATATTTCGATGATTTCGAGTAAACCAGTGGATGTAAAGCTTATTGATCCTACAGGGAAGGAACAAACCATCCCATCAGATAAAATTATGTACTCAAAATCTAAATCTTACTCCATGTTAAAACTGATCAATCCCATTCAAGGGGAATGGACTTTGAAGGTAAAGGGAGTAAAAGAGGACAAAATTGATATTAATCTAGTTTTTAACTATGATCTTCAGTTAAAACTGGCAAGTCTACCGAATACAGGCTACAAATCAGGTGACACAGTCAAGATTGAAGCTTTTTTCGATGATAATGGTCATCGGGTGAACAGTAAAGAGCTATATCAATCAATTGGTTCGACTTTATTAGTGAAGGACATAGATAAAGGAAGTAGCGAGGAAATTAAACTAACTCCTGGAGACAATGGGTTTACTGGCCAATTCACACTCGGAAAGTCCCAGACCTACGAAATTCAAGCGAAGGCAGAGGATAATAGCTTTTATCGTGAAACTGAAAAGGTTCAAATAAAATTACAGACTGTCATCTCTAAAGTGAACAAAACAAAATCAGATCCTGAAAAAGCATTTCCATGGACTATTGTTGTTCTGAGTGTACTAGGTCTACTTCTACTCGCTGGGATGATCCTGTTCGTCCTATCCAAAGTGAAACAGGCGAATCGTGGCTTTAGTGGTCAAATGGTCATTGAGATCAAGGATGAGGATACAGGTGAACGCTCCAATCCACAATATAAAAAGCTCAATTCATTTAAAGGTAAGGTGAGGGTTCATCAACTGCTTTCACTTGCCCCAGAATTTAGCGAGACCAATCAGCTTATCATCAAACCAGGCCGCGGGGATGCGTTAATTCTATTGAATGAATCAAATTGTACGATTGAAAAAAGCGGTCGAGCGATGGATGCAAGCAAAGGACTTGAAGTAAAACGAAATGATCGGTTACGAATTGTTCTTAAACAAGTGAATAAATCTATATATATCGAATATATCAGCTAGGGAGGAAATTTAGATTATGAAAGCAACGGTGAAAGAGCATATTCAACAGTTAGACGTTTCCTTAGGTGGAGGAATTATTTCAGAGAAAATTCGCGTGGATACGATTGATAATCCGATGCTCGTCATCGGGCTAGGAGGAACAGGGATTGATGCACTCTTACGTCTAAAGCACCAAATCAATCGTCGCTTCAAGCTGCCACAAGATCCGTTAACGAAGAAAAAGCGAGAAAAACCTAAAAATGTCGAGTATTTAGCCTTTGAAACAAATGAGCATGATCGAAACAAACGATATAAAGGGATTGGTTTAGATCCAATAAAAGAATTCGTGCTTCTATCCAATCCTGAGATTGGTGGAATTCTACAAAATCGTAGTATTTTAGAATCCCATTATACAGACTGGTTATCTCCTGAACTATTAATAACAGACGGTATTAATGGTGCTTCCGGGGTTCGACAAGCAGGAAGATTATTATTATTTACGAAAATTAACCAGGTTGTTCAAAATATTGAGAAGAAAATTGAAAGTCTACTAGAAGGAACGAATAAACGTCTGTTTGTGTTTATATTAACTGGACTTTCCGGCGGAACAGGAAGTGGCTGCTTCCTCGATATTTCCTATATTGTTAGAGGGATTATTGAGCGTAAATACGGTTCATCTGGCGTCGACAAAATCAGTATGCTTGGCTACCTTTTTACCCCTGATGTGAATTTATCAAAAAAGGGACTTAGCTCCCATACGGTTGAGTACATACAAAAAAATGGTTATGCAGCATTAAAAGAGCTTGATTATTGGATGAATGTCGACGAGAGAAATGAACGGTTCAAAATGAAGTACGGCAATGCCTTAACGGTGAATTCGCCAATGCCTCCATTTAACTTATGTCACTTAATTTCGGCAACCAATCTTGAGGGGAAACTGCTTGATTCTGCCTATGATTATTGCATGAATGTAACAGCCGAAAATATTACCAACTTTATGGCAAGTGAAGAGAAGCAGTCTGGTGAAGAATTTGCGATTCATGATTATATAAGCAATATCCGTACAAATATTGCGCAAATGCAAAAGCTGTATGCGGCCAACTATCATTACAATATTATTGGGGCTTCGCTTGCAGAGATTCCTCTTGAAGAAATGACGACCTATATTGGTTATAAACTATTTGAGAAAATGAATAGCATGTTTGAAGCTAATCCTGCCCAAAGTGATGTCGAGCAGCTGGCGCAGAAGCTACGAATCGATCCAGATTCGGTTCATCAGCGTTTTAATGAAAGAGTTCCAGAGCCACTGTCTGGCTTTGAAAATAGCGATCGTTTTTCCTATAACAATGTCATTAAGACAGCCGTTGTCAATATTGATGAAGAGCTTGATAAGGAGTTTCTTGCTAAGGCAAAGGATCAATATCGAAAATGCAAAAAGCAGCTTCCAGGAGAAATGGTGCAAGAGTTTCGTGAACAAATGGAACGATTATTCTTACATCCGAAAAAAGGACCGATTTATACATCGAGACTTATTTATTCGAACGGTGGATTCTGCCTATTAAAGACAATACAAGTGTATATTGAAAGCTTGCAAGACCGATTAGAGCGACTGCCAAGAGAAATTCAAAGTGAGCAGGAAACCGCAGCAAGTCGTTTAGAGGATGCGAGAAGTGCCTTCATTTCAAAGGATAAAAAGAAGAATGCCTTTATCGAGGCAAAGCTTGAAGAGTATTATGTACGTGCTGAAAAAGCAAGAATTGAAGAGATGATTGAATTCTATGAGGATTTATTGAACCTATTAAATACGGAGAATTCTAAAATCTATGAAGTATATCGTGAAATATTAGAAACATTAAAAGGAATCTTCGAGAAAAATGCTGATATTCTCGTGAATGGGGAAGAAGTGAAACGCGAGAATGATGTGACGTATTATTGGCATTTAGTCAGCGTTCCAGATGTAGCAAAAGAAGTGGAAAGAATGTTTGATTCCAAAGATGGAGAATTACTTGTCCAACATTGGTCGCAAATGCTTGTCGAAAAATCCGCTAATTGGGTAAAAGAAGCGGAAATCGATGTTGTTGGGACGGTATCAGCCTTCTTAACTGATCAATTTGGCGAAATCATTACGAAGTCCATGGAAGATTTCCTAAGGCTGAAATACGGTGAAGACGAGTCGATTGATCAAATTATTGAGCGAAAAATTGCTGCTCGATTAGACCAAGATGCAGTACCTGTATTCCATCTTGAAAACAGTACGGGTAATCTTCATTTACCACAGTGGGGCTTCGTTTCTGTTCCGATTAAAGCTCCAAATATTTTAAATGGGATTAAAAATTATCAAAGACATGCTCTAAGTCATTCCCATTTTACGATTAAGGAAAGTGAGTTAAAGAACCGGATTTTCTGGTTGAACACGAAAAATGGGGTTCCACTCTATGCTTACTCGCCACTTAAAGTGTACGAAGAGGCTTATGAAAAAACCATTCTTGATCAAGAGGGTGTTGGTCGACATCTTGTTCAAACGGATCGCGAAAACTGGGCGTATTTGCCATCGCCAATTCCAGAAAAATCATGGGGCGATACGTATGAGAATGATCGAATTCGTAAATACAATGATCATGTACGATCCCTATTTGATCGGGCAAAAGAGTTTGGAATTATTGCTGAAAAGGATGCGGACAGTAATACAACGGCGAGATATCAATGTAAGTTTACGAAATCAGTCTCGTTATCTACTATTTTAGCCAATCATAACGTTGATCCGACAGATTTGAAGAAAACAAGTCTTGGGGATTTAAAACGCTGTCTTCAAGTGTTGAAGGAAATGTTTGATGGGAATATGGAATCAGATGGCGTAAGCGACATTTTCGGAAGTACGAGTGAGGAGCTGGCAAAGGACAACTTCATCCGTTCTCCTAAGCTCATTGAGCGCATCAAAGCGGAAGTGCTGAAATACAGTCAAGTAGAAGAAATGATGAAAGAGATCGAACAATACATCGACTCTCAAAAGGATAAGGAAACGCTTCTTAACCAGTTTATTGAAGCATTATATACGAAGACGATTCGCAAGAAGGGTGCTTTGTATGTGTATGATAAAGAACCAGATGAAGATCCGATGGATCCATTTGTCAATATTATGAAAACCTCTAAATTTGTTGATTACGAAGTGTATCGAGTTTTCACTAGTTTAGATCGAAAGCAAATGTCACTTCTAGTAAGAAAAGCGAATAAAAGAAGTGATGAGCTCACGAGTAAGGAAGATGCGTCTGAACTAATTGCTTCATTAGAAGAAATGGCAGCCACGTATCAAAAAGAAAAAGAAACCCTTGATTACGACCGTGATGACTTCGTGAATGGGGAAGAAATGTATGAATTTTATAAAGAAGTCATGGTTAAAGTGAACAGTATTGTTAGAGGGTTAAAGTAAATAGTTTTTGCAAAGCCACAAGGCAGGAATTGCTTTGTGGCATTAAAAAAATATGAACAATTCTGAACTAGTTCATTCTAATCCAGCGCAAGCGTCCTGCCCCGACGTATAGGATGTACTAGTGTCGACAATGCGACAGGACGTCGCGTTCTTGTCGACCTCGAGGTCAAATGTTCGCCACCCAAAAAGTCAAAGAACGACTTTCCGGGTGGCGAAGCATTTGCTTGTCGGGGCTGATCAAGGCGCTTCCGCATCTTGTTTTTGGAGGGTAGCACAAATGAAATCAATCTTGCATCATTTCGCTGAGGAGTTTTCGATTCAGCAGGAAAAGAGAACCTTCGAAGATGACCAGCAGCGAAGTATCCATAACCCTGTCATCTTTCTTTTCCTAGGTGATAAGGTTACAGATTCGTTGCCAACGATGTTAAAAATAAATGAAGAAAAATGGAACAATAGTTTAGGTGTGCAATATGTACATGTGTTCCAGGAAAAGTCTTATTCCCATCCTAATGTTCTTAGCTTTCAGTTGCCCGTGAAGACAAATGATCGAAAACAGGAGCGAAAGGGTCTGTATGAGGCCTTTTATGAAAGTGAAGAGAAATTAATTGAAATGAATCGTCTTTTTCGTAAACTTTCTTCCAATATCTCAGAGTATGGGAAGCTATATAGCTCCTTGCAAAAAGTGAATCTCTGCGTCGTGACTAGAGTGGATGACCCGACAAATGTTCTAATTCAAGAGTTTACCTTACTGTTAAAGAATATTTTACTAGAATCCTTCAAGGCGATTGAAATAGATTTATACGGTTTATTAAAGGAAAAACATCAAGAAGAAACGTTTGCCTATTCAGCCTCATTAGGGATGAGTTTTCTTAAGGAGCTTGATTTCTATCAAGGCAGTGATTACTCCTTTCAATCTGAAATACAAGTGACAGAAGATGGTTTTAGACTACCTGTTTCGCAAACGAACATGCCGTTGTTTGATCTCGTCTATTTATTAAGTGATAAAAATGAAAATGGTCTAATCACAAATACGGCTGATGAAGGAAATCTTGAAATCATAAGCTCCATGAATCTATTAAAAAATCGAAAAATGCTATCGGATTATAACGATAAAATTGATGGCTATAATAATAGCTTGTTTCAAAAGGCGATTCGCGGGTCTGATGCGAATGCATATGCTACCGCGGGCTTTGCAAAGGTGAAAAGACCGAATAAAAGCATTGCCCTTTACGCGGTGAACCACTTTTACCAAGAGTGGTTAACTTGGATGGAGTCAAAAAGTGATCAGCCACGTGAAAAGTTGTTGGAGTTATTGGGATTAACAGAGACTTCATTACAGAGTCACTTAAATGAGGTCATGCCAGGAAGAGAAAAGCTAGAAGATATGGCGGGGTTAATGAGCTCAGGAATTTCTTATCAAGGAATCAAGAAGCTGTCTGTCAAACAAGCGGAAGAAGCACTTTACGACCGTGGAATGGAGCAATTTTTCTCCGCTAACGTAAATGAACTGGCAGAGGATGCAATTCATAGACTTCCTTTAGCTTCTATTATGAAGGAATGCATAAAAGAACAAATTATCCAGCATGACAACTATGGCTTTATTTGTGCTTATGTATGGACGAAAGATTCGGATGCGAGCTCTTTTAACGCCATTCGTGAAACGCGCCGATTGATCTTGGAATGTAAGAAAAGGTTAGCTGAGACGGAGGCGATGCTTGAACAACAATACCAGCAAACGGTGGAATCAAGCGACTTCCATAAAGTCTTCTTACCTTTTTCAGATAAAAAAAATCTTCGTCATTTTCAGCAGTATTTATTCCAAACGGTATATGGAACGAAATATGAAATGGTTCGTTTGCAAATGAAGCTTGAAATTCTCAAAAAATATGAAGATACCTTAGACGAAGAGCACATGCAGCTTCGAAGTAAGTATGACCGTGTCGAGCAAATCAAAAGCTTGCTGAAACAGGCTGTTTTGGAAGGTATTCAAGAGGAAGATGATTATTTAGCTAAGAATCTATCCGATTATTATCATGAAGTGATTGTGAAGATTATCAATCGATTAAAGGACAAAAGAGGAGAAAACTTCTTTAATAGTTCTCGATACTTTGGAAATATTCTCTCGCTCCTTACATCAAATGGCGAGTTATTATTGGAAAGGCTTCTTCAAGTGTGTAGCCAAGATATTTTAACCGAAGCGGAATTTCATCGTAGCTTTGAGGATGAGTTGCTAGATCGCTCCAATGTTCAAGTTCATTATGGAAATCAAGAGGTACTCTCAAAAGAGGATTTATTCCAAGAGCTTTATCGGCGATTAGCTGAAAATTCCGTTGTCAATATTGAAATTTACAACTTTAAACAAAAGCATAGGTATGAAGAGAAGTATTTCTTTGGAGATATTAGCAGTCAATTTATGCAATTTGCGCTTGATCGTGAAACAGAATCAAATCGAAGTAAAATCGGTAGTGTTCATGAAAAGAAAAGCAGTGGAATAGAGAAACTCTCAATCATGGGAGGCTTTCAGCTAGAGGATTTAATGTATTATCGAAACGGAGAAAAGTATTATCAGCTTTACCTCGAAAATGGCTTTCTACTTCACGGTCAAGAGTTACAGAAAATTAACCAAACATAAGGGGAAATAGGTAGAATGTATATTCGAAAATTTAGTTTCCTTTTTTTTATTTTTAGTATTTTAGCTGGAATTGTGGGCTTTGTTTCAGGTGAGTATTTATATCAACAATACTATGGGATTTTACCTAATGTCGTCTTGGTCGGTCTTTACTTCGGACAGCTTGCCTTATTTGTAGGCTTGTTTTGCCTGCTGGCAGAAGTCCTGTCACCAGTGATTAATGGACGTAGCTGGCGAATGGAGTATGTTGGACTATCCTGGAAGGTGCTCGTTCCCGCGACATTTGGCCTTTTATTTTTAACAGGAATGTTATTTCAGTTCTTGTATTCTCTTAATATCACGACCATTAAACCGCCAAATGATATTGTGTTAGCCTTGGATATTTCCGGAAGTATGGAGAAATCAGATAAGGAACGGAAAAGTTTGGAGGCTGCTAAACAATTGATGATGGATATGGACCAGTCCCATCGTGCAGCAGTCATTACCTTTAACAATGACGCTTCCATTACTCAGCCTATGTTTAAAATTAGTCAGAAAAGTGAGTTGACCAATGCGGTTAACGGGATTGACCAACTGGAACCTAGTGGTGGCACCGACATTGGCAAAGCATTGGATACTGCTATGGAGCATATGAAAGAGAACAAGAAATTGGGTCGTAAGCCTACGGTCATTTTGTTTTCTGATGGGTATAGTGATTTTGATGTAGCATCGACACTCGCTTCTTATAAAAGGGAAAATATAACAGTTAATACAATTGGGATGAGTCGTTTTGATTTAGAAGGAGCTAGCCTTTTACGGAAGATTGCTAGAGAAACAGATGGCTATTTTTATGATATAAAAAATGCTGATGAATTAAAGGCCGTATTTAAAGAAATTTATATTGGAAATCAAGATCGCCTATTAATCAGTGATCGTCAAGGGATGTTTAAAGATAGCTTATATTTGGCCACGTTAAGAGTTCTTTTTATCACGATCATTGGAGCACTCATGGGGCTAGCCCTCGGGATGATCTTTGATAATCGTTATTTGGCAAAGAGTTATGCCATAGGCGGAATCGTCTCTGGATTAATAGCTGGTTTTATTCTGGAACTAGGACTAGAAAATGCCCCTTTTCTTTCCTTTATCCATCGTGGATTAGCCGATGTGGTACTCGCTGTTGTCATCGGATTTGGCTCATTAATGGTACCGGTGAAGGAAAAGTTTAGTGGCTCACAGGCAGCAGCCGAAAGACCATCACGAAAAGGCTTCACGAAGAAAGATCCGTTGAAAAAGGGATTTTAAAGAGTGCTCCTTTTTTAGAGTGAATTAATTTTAACAATCGGAGTTGATTGTAGCGGAGGGCACTTGACTCCTGCGGGAAATAGAGGGAAATGGGAGACCCCGCAGGCGGTACGCCGAGGAGGCTCCCATCCCTCCCCGTGGAAAGCAAGTGCCCGCGTGCTGCAATCAACGGACAAATTTGATAGAGCCATAGAGTAAGAGGAGAGACTCGGATGAAATGGGAACATATGCCTTCTAACGAATATGAGATAAAAGAACTTCAATCTACGTTACGGGACTCTACCATTTGCTTTAACTGGTATTGGCCAAAGGAAGTCGATTTTGTTTATATTTACAAAACATCTGCTGATGATATTCGTTCTCTTGACGAGCTTAATGAAGGTGATTTAAAGCTATATACGAAAGAAGAATATAAGGTAAAAAAAGGCTACGAGGAAAGCTTGGATGGCATTGGAAGATTTGCGATCCGAGTGTATCCATGTATGAAACAAGAAGGAAAGCTGATTCTTTTAAATCAGGAAGATGAGAAAAATCTCCTCCTTTTCTCTACAGGCCGCGCTAAGATTTATTATGATATTGCCTATAAAAAGAAACTATTTCAGTCTCGTAAAAATGTAAAAATGACAATCATGTCAGAAATTCCTGTCCCACATGACGTCCTGTGCTATGTAAAGAAAAACGGTGCCGTGCCAGTGTCGATAGATGATGGGACTTTGTATCCGTTTATTCGTGATTTTACCGCAGGACAAACGGTGCTACCAGAAATTGAATTAGAGAAAAATGAATACATTCGGATTTTCTTCAAAAATGGAAAATCTGCTGCTCATCATTATGAGCTAATCCCAAAATAGGGGGGAACATGATGTTTGGAATATTAAAGAGCTTATTTGAAAAGAAAGAGGCGCCAAAGGAAAGGCTGCCTTTTTATGATATTGTCTGTCCATATTGCTTCTCTAAGTTTCATCATGAGGATGTTGTATTTCGTGCGTCACATGATAAGGAAGATGATGAAGAATTTGCCCTACAAGAAGACATGGCACTCAACCAATACCGCGACAAATTCGGACTGGATGCAATTGATGAATTGGAGGCGGTCATTCACCCATCAACGATTCCAGATGAAAACAAGATTTATTCTGACCGTGTTTTAACGGGTGTTTCGGACAAATATAGCGAGATTACGAAGAATCGCCTATGCCCAGAATGCCATAATGAGCTTCCTGTAACGGCTGGGAAATATCCGAGTAATATTGTGTCCATCGTAGGGGCTACCTCTGTTGGTAAATCGGTGTACATGACATCATTGATTCATACATTGCAGCATACGACGGCAAATAATTTTTCCGCCGCTTGCTTGCCACTCGATCCAACGATTAGTAAACGTTTCCGAGAGAACTATGAGATCCCTCTGTTTGAAAACGGAGAAATGTTAGGCTCTACCAATCGGACAAAACGTCAGGAGCCGTTTATTTTTCAATTTGTCTTCAAAGACGTGACGAAGGCTCCGTTAACCCTTGTGTTTTTTGATGTAGCGGGAGAAGGAATGACCGATAAAGATTATTTAAAGCTTCATGCCGCACATATTAAAAATTCTGCAGGTATTTTATTTTTAGTCGATCCGATGCAAATTCGAGCCATTCGCGCGAGACTTCTTCATCAAATGGGCGATAATCCAGGGGAAATTGTGACCCAGGGTGATGAACCTCGTGAAGTAATCATTTCTTTGTTTGGTGATTTTATCGCTCATCAAGAAAATAATAAAACAAATATCCCGACCGCTGTTGTTCTCACTAAGAGTGATCTGCTACATGCGCTAAAGGATGAGAACGGGGAATATATTCGTCCAAATAGTAATGTATTCCGTAATATTATTCATAAACAATATATGAATTTAAATGAATACGAAAATATTAATGGCGAGATTCGAAGATTTTTGGAGAAGGTAGATATTCCATTTGTGAATGCGTTAGATGTTTATTTTACTGATACGTCTTATTTTGCTGTTTCGGCACTTGGTAGAAATCCAATTGATCGACAGGTAAATGGAATTATTGATCCTACCCGAGTAGATGAACCGTTTATTTGGCTTTTATATCGACTGGGCTATATTGAGGGGAGATATGAAAAGTGAGCGAAAAACGCATTCAACAGCAATTGTATACGAGGGAGCGCGGTGGAATTTTTCACGCGACAGACGGCTATGATACGATCGCTATTTCCAGTGGGTTGGATAAAAATTATGTGAAAAAGTACTTACATCCTATATGTGTGTATAATCCACCTAATTCTCTAAAAGCAAGTGATGATCAGGCTCAATATCCAAAGGCGATGACGGTCATTCAGCCAGAAACGGGTGACGTGATTATTGGGCAATCGGTGTTTGTTCCTTCTGATTTCACGGGGCAACGTAGTACCTTTTTTATGCATAACTATGTTGTTCCTTCGGAGCGAAAAGATGAATGGATAAGAAAGCCAGAGAAAATTTTTCAAATTAATAGCTTTAAAGAATCCTATGATTTAACTGCAGGCCATGAACTAGCTGAACTTAAAGATATTTCCTATGAGTCTGTCGATCGTTTGGCCGGGAACAGTCATCTTCTTCAAAAGCTAGGTATGACCGAGAATGTGTTTAAACAACTGCTCTTTGCTGTGATATCCGCTGTTTCAGGAAAGAAAAAGGTGTTTATTAGTCTAGATGTTGCCCTACATGAGCAATCGGAAGCAACTATTCATTTACTTGAGCTATTGTACCACTATCTTCCTTATGCTGTTCGTAGAAAGCTAGGCTTTACCACCTTTTCCAATGAACCTGAAAGCAAGAAGTATATGCATATCATCTTTGTGGAGCCTGGCAGTCTGCATTCAACTGATCGTTCTTTTGAAAAACAATTCATTTTTGATTTTCCAAATAAGCGGATATCAGGAGTTGACCTGGAAGGGCGCAAGCATGAATATTTAGATTTTGCATGGAAGAATCTGAGGGATGGCCAACGTCTGGATGCCTTTTTTGAATTTGCAGAAAATGCTTTACAAGGATTGGATGAACAGCAAGGTTTAGAAATAGCAAGCTATTATCAGCTTACAGCGATGTTTCATGTATGTCTTGGAGATTTCTTCTCCTTTGAGCAGAACAAAGTTGGAATGCTTCATAGCTTTTTAAAATACTTGCAAACAGGAGCGATTCAAAAGAAGGAGCTCGCTGCAAATTTTCTAAAGCTTATCCAAAAGGAAGAAAGGGCAACTGACCAAGAAACCGCTACGGAGTTTTTCAAATGCCTAATCGAGTTTAATCAAGCCTATCCGAATCATGTCATAACGAATCAATTTATCTCCAAAACGTTAGAGCTTTACCGAGAAAAGTCGGTTTCATTGTTTAGTGAACTATGGAACATCATTGAAAAGGACAAGCCTATTTATAAACAAATATTGGAATATCTTACATCGCAGAACCAAACTAGCTTGGAAGTTTATTTCACTGAAAAGTTTAATCGATTTAATGATAGTGAAAAGGCGATTCACTTTTTCAAAAATATCCTTTCCATTGCACCATTTTTAATAAGAAATCATTTCTTCCTAAAAAAAGCGATCGCAAAGCTTGTTACAAATATTTCTAGTAGCAAAAATTCTATTGAAGCTGCCTGGAATATTCAAAAATCATTACAAGGTTTCCAATTGGCAGGTTATGAGCAGGATTTCCGTCGCTTTCAAGAGGTTTTGGATGAACAAATAGCCAAGGCTGCTTTTCAACAATTAAAATTGGAACAAGTCACGCTTGAAGATATTGAAAAATTTGAGAAAATTGCTAAAGGTAAGCAAGGGCTATCATCAGCCGGGCAAAGCGATTCTCTTATGATTATGAATAAATTATATGAAGTCTTTTATTATAAAAAAATGGAAGACCATCATTACTTTGAATCGATGACTTCTGCAATGCGTATTAAGTTTCAACAGGTACTTCAAAGGATCTTAAAAAATGACGTAACAGTTGAAAATTTTAGCAAGATCATGATTGCTTTTGATAAGGGGAATCAAAACTATGATTTTGTAGAGTTATTTGACTATATTTCTGCCTCTACCGATCAAAAAATGATGGTTACCTTTATCAATTGGACATCGAAAAAATTTCGAGACCAGAGATACATTGCAGGATTAAAGGAGTATTTAATTTCGCACCCTAATTCTATTTGGAAAAGCAAGGAAGCAAAAAAAGAACTTAAAAAAATCCCTTCGCCCATTCTAAAAAGAGTTTTGAAGGATGTCGAATTAGAAACAGCAAATCCTTTCATCAAATTTTTTCGGAAAAATACGATAGGAATTACTTTAGCAGCTGGAATCCTTTTGATAGGAGGGTCTGTTAGTTACTTTATTTTTAGCCAACCGGATGACAAGCCATTGAAAGCGAAGAATGCGGCTATTGTACAAGCGGCACCAACCGTTATAGCAGAGGATCTACAGATTCCGTGGTCGATTCAGAAACTCAATGACACATTTTATTTGAGTGAGCGCCTTGGCTCGATTGTAAAAGTAGAAAATGGGCAGATAACGAGGCAGAAGGTGAATGTGGAAAAAACATTATCAGATGTTTCGGAAGCTGGTT
Source organism: Bacillus sp. CGMCC 1.16607 (assembly GCF_042683745.1). Classification (NCBI taxonomy): domain Bacteria; kingdom Bacillati; phylum Bacillota; class Bacilli; order Caryophanales; family Bacillaceae; genus Bacillus; species Bacillus sp. CGMCC 1.16607. The sequence goes on along the minus strand of NZ_JBHUJX010000036.1, from coordinate 158,331 downwards.
TATTAGGCTTTATACTTGATCCAAATTTTCAAGAAAATCAGCAAGCCTATGCCTATTACACCTATGATAATAACGGAGCCCCTTTTAACCGTGTCGTAATTTTAACTTTACAAGATGAGGTTTGGAGTGAAACGAAGCTATTGTTGGATGGTATTCCAAGTGGACAAGTTCATCATGGCGGTCGTTTAAAAATTGGTCCAGACGATAAGTTGTACATCACAGCAGGGGATGCATCGGATCCTGAAAATGCCCAAAATTTACAGACGCTTGCTGGGAAGATTCTTCGCATGAATCTTGATGGCTCCATTCCAAGTGATAATCCGTTCCCGAACTCCTATATTTATAGCTACGGGCATCGTAATCCTCAAGGGCTAGCGTGGGATGAAGAAGGGACTCTTTATGAAAGTGAGCATGGTCAATCGGCTCACGATGAAATCAACCGCATTCAAGCAGGAATGAATTACGGTTGGCCCATTATTCAAGGAAATGAAAAACAACAAGGCATGGAGACACCGATTTTTCAAACAGGTGATGTGACATGGGCACCATCAGGGATTGCTTACCATGATGGAAAACTATATGTCGCTACATTAAGAGGCGAAGCACTCCGAGAGGTTGATTTAGCTACGAAGAAAAGTCGTGAACTGATTACGGGTTTAGGTAGAATCCGCGATGTGTTAATCGATGGGGAGTATGTTTATTTTATCAGTAATAATACCGATGGCCGCGGGAATCCGGCGCCGAATGATGATAAATTATTTCAGATTCGGTTGAGTGAATTGAAATAAGGCTTTGGGAGAACCCAAGCCTTTTTTTCGTGGAAATTTGATAACGGTTGATAAAAATTTCGGGCGTTAACTAATTATCTCTCTTCGCAGATAACCCATGCATAATAAATTGAATTGTGCGATCGATTTCCTCTTCATCGTTCCAATCGGCTTCAGGAAAGAATAAATAGCGCGAAAGAAGATACCCAATGATGGTGGAAGCTGTAAATCGGATGACATTAAGTGTAGGTATCTCTATAATTTCTCCCTTTCCCTGATAGTGTTTCGCAAGTGCATCAAGGCGTTGGCCAATATTTTTCACTACATGCTTCTTAAATTGCTCGCGCAGCTCTGGTTGGAACGGAATTTCCTGAAGCATAATTTTTAAAATCGGGAAGTTCTTTTGAAGAAAATCCCGCCGATTAATGATCATTGCCTTCAGGAAATCTTCATACCGTTCAAAGGGCGTGTCTAGTACTTTATTAAGGTCTCTCATCACAAAAGGGGCAATCAACTTTGACATAATGGGAGTCACAATCGAAATTAATAAGTCCTTTTTTGTTTTGTAGTGGCGAAAAATCGTTCCCTCCGCGACGCCGGCTTTTTTCGCTATTTCACTTGTCGACGTGCTGGCATAGCCTTTTTCGGAAAAAGATTCAATCGCAGCGATAATAATTTTTTTTTGTTTTTCAGTTAATGATTCATCTTCCCCTAAAAGATTCTCCATCATATTTTCAGAATCAGACATGAGTAGCTCCTTTTCTTATATTTTACGGTGCTTCTTCAATGCAATTACGTTTAAAATCATAAATAATAAGGAAAGCCCAAAAAGGATCAATAAATCAAGGTAAATTTCATTCCATCCATACCCGCGAACCATCACATCACGTATGGCGTCTGCCGCATAATATAGAGGTGTTAATGGGCCAATCCAGCTTAGCCAATCGGACATCGTTTCTAAATTAAACAATCCAGAAAAGAAAATTTGTGGCACAATGACTAATGGTATAAATTGTATCATTTGCATTTCATTGTTGGCAAAGGCTGATAGGAAAATCCCCAATGTTAAAGCTGAAAAAGAAAGAAGTAAGATCGTTAATAGCACGAGTCCGAACGAACCGACCATGTACATATCTAAAATATAAATCCCATACCAAGTAATAATTCCTGCTTGAATCGTTGTAAAAATACCAAAGCCGATGGTGTAGCCGGTTACAATCTCCCATCTGCGCAATGGGCTAGATAGCAGTCGTTCCAGCGTTCCACTAGTTCGTTCCCTTAAGAAGGATACACCAGCAATTAAGAAAACGAAGAAGAAGGCGAAATATCCTAATAAAACAGGACCGAAATAATCGAATTGCCCCATGTCGACAGATCCATGTAAATAATCAATAGCTAACGGATTAGAGACCTGTTCCTTCATTAATGGTTTTAGGGCATCTTGAATCCACATCAATACTGCCCGATTCACGGTTGGATCGCTACCTTCAAGTGTGACTGAAGGTTTCCCATCTTTAAAAAGGATATATCCATCAAGCGACTTCTCCTTCAAATCGTCGGTTGCTTGTTTACTAGATTCATAATTTATAACTTGTGCATTCTCTAAGTTTAATTGAATTTCAACTACCTCAGGGACATCTACTAGCCCAACCTTTGGAACATAATCAGGTCCATTAAAAACGAGATTTAGCATCGTTAAAATGAGGATAGGGGCGACAATCATTAAAGCCATCGTCCGTTTATCACGAAAAAATTGACGCAAAATTCGAATCACTAAAGCTTGAACTCTCATCCTCTTGCACCTCCATAAATGAGGAATGCTTCTTCGATACTTGAAGCTTTTGTTTGCTCCTTTAATTCTTCCGGTGTACCGACGGCAATTAACCGACCATTGCGAATCATTCCTAAACGATCACATTTTTCTGCTTCATCCATCACATGTGTGGTGACAATAAGTGTCTTTCCAGACTTCTTTAAATCGTAAAAACTATCCCAAATATTTTGCCGTAGGACAGGATCGATACCCACAGTCGGTTCATCAAGGATGACGAGGTCTGGTTCGTGCAGTAAGGCTGCCGCAATTGAAAGTCTGCGTTTCATTCCACCCGAATATTGTGAGACGAGTTTATGGAGATGTTCATTTAATTCCACTATCTCCATCGCTTCTTCTATTCGTTTCTGTCTTTCTTTTCCTTTAAGGCCATAAAGAGTCGCGAAAAATTCAAGATTTTCCTTTGCGGATAATTCCGTGTAAAGCGCATCTGATTGCGACATATATCCAACCTTTTGGACAAGCTGCAACGAAGGCATTCTTTTTCCAAAAAGTTCAATCTGGCCTTCCGACGGGAAGTCGAGTCCGATTAGTTGTTTAACTAAAGTTGTTTTCCCAGCACCAGAAGGGCCGAGCAATCCAAAAATTTCGCCTTTTTTAATTTCTAAGTTTATTTCTTGCAGAACTGTCTGTTTTCCAAAAACTTTTGATACATTTTGAATTGAAACGATAGATTCCATCTTTCCACCTCATTTTAGGTAGTGAGTGATTACTCACTTTTATAATAAGGCTGGTTACTATATTTGTAAATAGATAAGTTTTCGACATTATTTTGCTGAAGATAATAAAGAAAGAGAGGAGGCGACGCTTGAAAAAAGTCTGTCATCCATAAAGAGAGTCAACGAATTTATTTGATGCCCAAAAAGGGTCGCCTTCATGGAAAAAGGTGACCAAGGAGAGGGATTTGTGCCCGAAAAAAGGGGATACCGCGCGGAAAAAGATAATCAAAGAGTGGGAACGGTGCCCAAAAAGGGTCGATCACGCGGAAAAAGATAATCAATAAATGATATATCCGCGCACTTTATAGATATATCCGTCTATTTTCGAAGTATATCCGTCTATCGCACATTTATATCCGTCTAAAACCGCATTATATCCGCCAATTTCACAATTCTGTCGCAAGTGTTCGTTAATCCACCTCACCTCCCAAAATACAAAAACTCTGCCCTAAAATAAGACAGAGTTAAAATATTTCAATATCGAGTGAGTTTACTTGTGAAACGAGTAGTTCTTCATAAACTTTTTGCGCTAAATAGGAGATCTCTTGGTCATTTACTTTTGGATTTTTCTTTTTGACATCAGCGATTAAGTCTTGCTGTACCTTTTGTGAAAGGACGATCATTTCATATTGCCGTTTTTCAATGTCCCAAAACTTTTCTTCGCCGAATTCTTTAATCATGTTCTTGGCAATCTCATGGCCGTCATATTGTTCGCGGACGGTTTTTAGTGCAGAGTCCACTTCTTCCGCTGTTGCTTTGTGCCCTTTTTCCTCACCTAATAGCGCCATTGCTCGAAGGCGAATAATTTGCGTTAACAGCTGGTTTTGATTTTCGTTCGCTTTTTCTTGGGTATCCCAGTAAGCGAGGGAATTCTCTAATTCTTTACCAGTATATTTCGCCTCGTCGACCTTGCGACTGATGGCAATGTGAAGCGTGTTAATGAAGCGGTAAAATTCGATATCTTCAGATGTAATGAGTTTACCATTAATCATTGCCACCCCAGGGCTTTCTTCCACCTTATATTGAATGACTTTTTCAAATGTTTTCCCGTCGCGATCAATCGTATAAACAACTTCCCAGTCGCCCTCCATTGGTAGCTCCACTTTACTTGCATAAATACCATCTTTCCCCTCATCAAAGGCTACTTCGGTTGTTCCGTGATCCATATCGACCATCGATAACTCAGCGGAAATCTTTAAACCTTTCACCACTTTTCTATCTTCTGTCACTTTAATTTCGAAGGGCATTTCTTTATTTTTTGAAAAATATAATGGCTTTGTTGTTTCGATGTCGACATTTTGCTTGGCACTACAGCCAGCTAGCAAAATAAACATAGAGATTAAGCTAATAATGAGCCAATTTCTCATGATTCCATCTCTCCAAGCTTTTGAATTTTTAAAAATTGCTCCACAGTATATTTATTGATAATTCCGTTGTCTAAAAAGGCAACATGGGTGCAGACTTGCTTAATTTCATCAAGGTGATGGGAAGACAATAATATCGTTTTTTGCCTTAAATTCTTTAATACTTCCAATATCTCTTTTCGACCGATGGGATCAAGTCCACTTGTAGGCTCATCTAAAATTAAAATGTTCGAATCTTGATATAGTGTAATCGCAAGTCCTAGACGTTGCAGCATACCTTTTGAATACTTTTTAATTGGGAACAGGCGGTCTTCCCACAGTCGCACGGATTTTAGCACCATTTCTATTTTTTCTTCATTGATTTTTCCGTTCGAAGCCTTAGCGAAAAAAACAATATTTTCATAGCCAGTTAAAGTAGGGTAGAGGGCAAATTTTTCAGGCAAGTAAGCAATGCCGCTCTTCCAAATATCACGACCGTGCCTTTGCAGGGCACCATTAATAGTAATCTCACCTGTTTTCACAGGGAGGAGACCAAGCAAGCTATTTAATAGTGTTGACTTGCCAGCGCCGTTTCGACCGACGAGTGCACAAACCTCATTCGTTTCAATTTCCAAACAAACACGATCAAGTACCACTTTTTTCCCGAAGGACTGTGTAAGATTTTCAACTTTAATCATTCGACACCCTCCTTACGATGGAAGATCAATGCCAGAAGATAAGAAATCATGACCCATACCACTATATTTCCAAGTAAAAAGACGGCTGGGTTTGCCCATAAAAAGTTTTGCAGTAATTTGGACATATGACCGACGGATACCACCCCAATTCCACCTTCCAAAAAGATACGGGCGGCTTGAAATGGATTTAAAAAGTAAAAAAGGGAGAAAAGCTTTACATTTTCATATGTCACTTTTTCCAAAAACGATAGCATCATAAAGTCATGTAAAAAGAAGAAGTAAAACCAGACGAAAATCGTCAACCCAACAATCTGCATCCGGGAGCGACTAATGCTTCCAATGAATGTTCCAAGCATTAGGAAAACAATCATGACCGAGCATAGTGCAGTAAGAAAAAATAAATAACTTTTAACATCTAGTATGAGTAAAAACTTTAAAGGAACTAAATAAATGAAAAACCATATGAGAACGGGATTAAGAAACACGACGATAATGCTCACACTTTTCTTCCATAAAAAGCTGGCAAAGGTTTCTCGTTTCGTCAGTAGCATTATCAGTGTTTTCTGCTCTTTTTCTTGGAAAATGGAAAAGGAACCAAGGAAGAGGCAGAGAACGGGAATGAAATAAATAAGTGTATCAAATAGATGTAAAAGTAAAAAGTAAAATCCTTGATCCACGGCAAGAACAGACGATTTATACATCATGCTGATGGATAATAGGGCGATAATGCCCATCGCCAGCCATAGTCCTTTACCTCTTATATTTTCTTTCCATTCCTTCCAAATATAGTACATAGCTGATGTCTCCCTTTGTATAAAATGGCTAATAGAGCCAATCCGATAACCCCATACAAGCCTAATCGATTTTCATTCTCATTGGAGGAGATAAGTGGATGTTCATCTTCAAACATGACTTTATCTCCATTTAAAAATTCGTTCATTTTTTCGTAAATTTTGAGAGCAGGACTTTTTAAGAAAAAAGAGGTGAGTTCTTGATCCTCCATTAATTGATAAAGGGAGGAACGATATGTGACAGGGAAATCTCCTAATCTATCCTGATTCAAGTCTGGTAATGGAAAATCGCTTCCCCAGTCATTTCCTTTGCCATTTCCACTCCATCTGTTTTTCCCTTGCCCACCAAGGGCAACCGCTGGGATGGTATTCTCCGTAATTTGGTTTTCTGTGAAAACTTGGTCGTTGGAGCTTGCCCAAAGCTCGATTCCAATTTGATTTTGGATAATTTTATTTTTGCGAATTGTGTTTCCAGTTGATTGATCAATATATAAACCTCTTTGATTTAAATAAAAGGTATTGTTTTCAACGGTAATGTCATTGGCTGATAATAGTAGAATTCCAAAGGAGCGGTGGCCATAATTAAATAAAAAATGATTCTCCTTTAACTCGATTGATTTTGAGTTCATAATAGCAGCCCCGCCTGTATTCATCGTAAATGTATTGCCAATAAAGCGATTTTCGTCAGAGTACATATAATGGAGGGCATATCTTGTTTTTGTAATGGAATTTTTAATTGTTTCATTGCCGTTGCCATAATCAAAAAACATTCCATCCCGGGTTCCTTCAATGGTGTTATGTTCAAGCAAATTATCATTGGCGTAATATACGTGAATACCGTTTCCTTGCCCCGCAATCTCCCCTTTTCCTAAACCTTTAATATCCACATATCGGATTTTATTTTCATGGGCCTGACTTAAATAGATTCCGTGAAAAGAGTCACGAATAATGATATGCTCAATCGTATTTCCGTTAGAGTGAATCTTAATGGCAGCAAACTCTTCTGGGGAGTTTCTGTTCATACTGCTGTGGGTGACTTTTAAGTGACTGATTTTTACCCCAGGCGCTTTAATGGAAATGACATTTCCTGTTCCATCGCCTTTAATAACCGTTTGATCAGTGCCGATAATTTCGATTGGTTTATCGATGACAATATTTCCTTCATACGTTTTGCCCTCAAGCTTTAATACATCTCCTTCTTTCATTGCATCAATTTTCTCTTGTAATCTATCAGCAGCCTCCGTTGCAGATGGGAAGAACCAGATTAAAAAAGGAATGATGAAAAGAAAGAGCTTTATGTTTTTCATGACGGTTTTCGATCCTTCCATAAAGGAATTAATAATAGTACAAAGGCCGCAATAATAAAATAAGTGCCCATTTCTAAAGTACTGTAAGTGACAAAATTAGCTAAAGTATTCTCCCCAATGATCGGCGGGATAAATGGGTCCACTTTAATAGGAGCGGTGGGACTTAAATTCGTTCCGAAATTTTTTAACCAACGATAAAGGTCAAAAACGCCAAGTGCACCACCAATGATGAACATTCCAATTAATCCGAAAAGAATCGATTTTTTTCTTAATATGGCTGTAAGAGCTGTGAGTGCTGCTAAACCGCCAATTAAGTATTTAAGATATTTCAGCTCTGGAAAGTTGGCTTCACTAAATTCCGACATACCGATGTAATGGTTTAAACCGTTAACGATATCAATTTCCCCTTTTAATTTATCTGGGTAGACAATAATATTTAATCCTTCTGGATATTGGGGAGCAATAAATTTCATAGCCCACCATGGGAAAAATAGGGATGCGACGATTAATCCGGCTGCAATAAGAATGAATATACTTGATGTGATAGATAATTTACTGCCATTCAAAGGAACCACACCTTTCATTTAAGAGAAGGAGGGTATCAAGATGATTGATACCCTTCTTGAAAATTGTCCAGCGCAAGCGTCCTAGCCCCGATGTACAGGATGGTCGACAATGCGACAGGACGTCGCGCTTTTCTTATGATCATTAATTTTTAGGTTTAACTAAGAAGTATCCAGTCATTTCTTGGTGCAGGGCTGAACAGAAGTTTGTACAGTAAAGTGGGAAGGTACCTGCTTTATTTGCTGTAAATTTAACTGTATTTGTTTGTCCTGGTTGGACTTCGATGTTTAAGTCGTATCCATTGATGGCGAATCCATGAGTGATATCTTGGTCGAAGTCAATATTTGTTAAGTGAATCGTCACTTCATCGCCTTCATTTACTTCGATTGTATCTGGACGCTTCGCTTTTGAATCGAAGATAAATTTCGAACGCATCGCAATGCCGTATACATCTACTTTGTTACCGTTACGAACAATCTTCGTTTGATCTTGCTTATAAACCGCCTCTTTGTTCTTTTCATCTTTCGGGTAAACGGTGATTGTTTTGATCTTGTCTGCTTTAATCATTTGTGCATAGTGCGGCTCTGGGTTAACCGGTGCGGATTGGATGACTTCCATTTTGTCGCTAATATCAATTAATTGCATCGACTCTGGATGTGAAGGTCCTACCGATAAATAGCTATCTTTCGCAATTTTGTTTAATGCGACTAAGTATTTTCCATCAGGAGCAACCGTGTCGCCCTCAGCAGCAACAGAGTGACCTGGTGAATATTGGACAGGTACGCGGTCTAATGTTTCACCTGTGTTTGGATCCCATTTCACAACTTCAGAAGAAATGAACATGGTTGTGTAGGCCATTCCTTTTTCATCAAATTGTGTATGAAGAGGTCCGAGCGCATTTTCAGGGTTTACTTCTCTTTCTACAACCGAATCATAGTTTAAAATGGGAATCCCATTACGTTCGCCAGCAAAGTCTTTATTTTCAACTGCTTTGAATGCCTTTTCAAAAGAGAAGACTGTCATTGCTGGTGCAAGTTTTCCAGAGGCGATAAAGCGTGTTCCATCAGGAGTTACGTCCACGCCATGTGGTGATTTCGCAACAGGAACTAAGTAAATTCCGCCTTTATGCTTTTCTGGGAAAATCATTTTTTGACCTGTGACTTCGTCGTATTGACCGTCCTTCACCATTTTCTCAAGCTCTTTCCAGTTGAAAAGAACGATAAAGTCGCGATCGGCTTGGGAAGCATTAATTTCAAGATTTGTTGTCGCTTCTTCTGTGTTGTATGTAGTCATAACAGCCCAGTCACCTGACATCTTTTTACCAGCGTCAGAAAGGTCATAGGACCAAGGTGGAAGGGCGACTTGATAGGCAATATTTAGCTTCTCGGATTTTTCATCAAAGGTTACTGCGGACATAACGCCTCTGTATTTATTGCTGTAATCATCTAACGGTGCATATTCATGACCGATCGGCACGGCAAAACGTGTTGGTAAGAACATGTACTCAGTATTCTGAGTAACGAAAGCGGCACAGTGAGGACCACTTGTGTTCGGAACACTTATAATGTCCCGAGTAGTAAAAGTTTCTAGGTTCATAACTGCAGCACGGCTATTTCCGACGTCCGTTGCAAACATGTATTTTCCATCATAATCACCATCTGTTTCTGAGAAAGCAGGGTGATGAAGGTCTCCCCAATTGTAGCCGCCCATCATTTTTTTAGAATGGGTGTCGAATCCGTAACCTGTTGCCGAGTCTGGTGAGAAGACAGGAACCGTTCGGATATGGCGCATGGACGGAACACCGTAAATGAACATTTGACCAGAGTGACCACCAGAGGCAAATAAATAGTAATCATCTTTTTCCCCGAATGGTACATATACCTTTTCTGCATTGCTTTTGTTTCCGTTATCCTTGGCAGCCTCGCCCTTTGGTCCTGGTGAGAAATCCGCGAAAAAAACGGTCGCTGCCATTAGCCCAGCAACTAAGCCAGATGCAGCCGGAATCCACTTCTTCATTAATAAAGCACCACCTTAATGATTTATAAAATTTTTATTACTACTGTTATTTAGATGAAGCCTCTTTCAATAAATCAACGACTTGTGTAATTTCTTCATCTGATAGTGGACTACCACCGATGACGCTTGACATAACAGCTGATGTAGGTTGTTTTAGGAATTCGTTAATTGGTTTACCATGCTTGCCTTCTACATTGTTAAAAGCCTGTGAAAGATCTGGACCTGTTGCTCCGCCCTTTAGATTTAAGGCGTCAACGGAGTGACAGCCTAGGCAGCCTTTTGAAGAAAGAATACCTCCGTCGGCAGCAACTGTTTCCGTACTTTCCTCTTTGTTTGTGTTTTCGTCCTTGCTTTCAGTGGCTTGTTTGTCGGGGGTATTGGACTCGGTAGTAGCAACGTCTTGGTCATCGCTTGATTTTCCGCCGATGATATCGAAAGCAAGGTATCCAATTCCTAAACCTAGCAAAGCTGTTATGACAAACTGAATAATGGCTTTTTGCACTTTTATCCCTCCTATTATCCGAATTACATTTTTATCCTACGTTTTAAGAGTTCTAGAGAATGTGATATAGTGCACATGATTTGGAAATATCTGTGAAGGAATTGTGTGTTTTCTGTGAAGGTTTTGTGAAACTGAATTTTTCCAAATAATTCTGTGTATTTATTGTGAAAAATATCACTTCGAAATCATTTTATATTCGTTACTCTTTTCTTAAGAAGAAAGTAATGGAGGTGAGGAAATGTACCGTCAGGAAATGATCGAGCCTCATTTAGCAATTATTACATTCGCTGAGTTGGAGCCATTTATAAGAAAAATTGAGATATTCAAGCATTTGCCTAGTGCCGTCCTTTCTGGAGTTGTTCAAAGAATTAAAAGGACCAAGTATAAAAAGGGACAACGCATTATCGAGGAAGAGACAGAGGCAGAAGGGGTCTTCTTCGTCTTCTCGGGTTCAGTTAAGCTAACGAAACAAGATGAACAAGGTAATGAAATGATTGTTTGTATTAAGAAAAAAGGCGAAATCTTTGCTGAAGCCTGTTTATTTAATCAGTCGAGTACTTGTTACCCAGCTACGGCAGCTATGCTGGAGGATGGGGACATTGCTTTTTTGAATAAGAAGGATTTAGAACTTGAGCTGTTAAATCAGCCAGAGCTTGCGATCCAGATGATCCGTTATATGAGCGAACAATTGCAGGAATTTACAGCTACTTTAAGAGATATCGCTTTACTGGATGTCTATACAAAAACGATTAAAACGTTAGAGCGTCTTGCACAGAAATTTAGAGGAGATCTATTTTCGCGCGACCCGATAGAAATCCCTTTGAATGTACAAGAATTTGCGACGGTTGTGGGTGTTTCCAGAGAAAGCATTAGCCGCGTCTTTTCAAAATTGAAAAAAGATGGATTTATCGATTTGCGCGAACGAAAAATTATTATTACAGACTGGTGTTTGTTTTGTTCGTTGATAAAGCCAGGGTATTAAAGTGTGTGGTCGACCTAGCTTGTCTGGGTCGGCTTTTTTCTGTGGAAAAAGTCAGAGTTTGTGGAGGAAATGTGAAATCGGCGGATATAGTTGGGATATGCGCGGATATAAAGAGAAAAGGGTCGGATATCATGAGGTAATTCGCGGATATATCGTTAAAAAGGTCGGATATAAATCCTTGCTGATGTGATTAGCCTCTTTTTTTGCAAAAGTTCTTCAATTTGTCACATTTTCTAGTAGGAATGGACACCCTTTTGTGGAAAATCTACATAAAACGTATAAGAGGTGATACAGTTTGGTCATAAAAGATCGGTTAATCCCGGAAAAAATTTTACTATTAGCTGCTTTACTAAGGAGAGTGCCCATTCGTCATCCGAAAAGGCATTTAATCGAACAGGAACTCTATCGAAGGATTGCAGGTCTACGAGGAGAAAGAGAGGTAGATAAGAAATTAGAACGAATCTCTCAAACAGACTTTTATATTTTTAGAGATCTACGTCTCCCAATCGGTGACCACTTTTTTCAAATCGATACACTTGTCCTTTCCCCATGCTTTGCACTTATCATTGAAGCAAAAAACATTTCTGGTACTCTATATTTCGATCTTGATAAGCATCAGTTAACTAGAAAAAGTGATGATGGTAGGATTGAAGCATTTTCAGATCCAGTTTCCCAAGCTAGAATGCACCAACAACAATTAACGAAATGGTTCAAAAAGCACAAATTTCCTCAATTACCGATCGAATTCCTCGTGACCATTAGCCATCCAAAAACGATTATTCATGTCACTTCCGAAAATCATTCATATGCAAAAAAAATCTGTAGTATTGCTGGGCTCACATGGGAAATTGATAAATTAAGTGAAAAATACCTAGCTGAAAAAATCAATGACAAAGAACTTCGAAAACTATGTAAAATGCTCCTAAAATCGCATACTCCTCTGTCCTCAGAAATTCTTCAACAATATCAAATAGACCAATCAGAACTAAAAACAGGTGTTCATTGTCCAGATTGTGAATTCTTACCACTAACCTACCAAGCAGGAAAATGGTATTGCCCTAAATGTGGGAAAAGCTATAAAAATGCGCATCTAGAGGCTCTTAAAGATTATTTTCTATTATTTCATCCTACTATTTCGAATTCTCAATTTAGAAGATTTCTTCATATTGATAGTCCTGATATCGCAACAAAAATGCTTAGAATGAGTGGATTAGAAGCTATAGGAAAAGGGAAGGGGCGAGCTTATCAATTGAGTGTAAAGTAGTGAGGCGGGGTGAAACTAGTTATTTGAAAATGAAATAATGTGACAGAAATGTGAAATCGGCGGATATAGTTGGGATATGCGCGGATATATAAAGAAAAGGGTCGGATATATCACTGAAAAAGTCGGATAAACTACATATTTGGACGGATAAAGTTTTCCCACTAAATTTTGATGGTGAAAAATACCTCACAAAAGCAAAAAGTCTAGCGCTATCCCACGCTAGACTCCTTAAAATTAAAATTTATATGTCCAAAAACGCTCGTTTTGCAGCCAAGTTAAGATTTGATCGTCACCTGTTTCGAGTTTTTGCTCTAAATCCTTCGTAAATTGCTCTGTTTGAGAGCGATGGGCGCGCAATGTCGCAAGTTTAATCGGCAATACATCGGTAATTGTGTTCACGATGTCTGGCTTTCCAATTTCCTGTTCACAGTTTTTTGAAAAAGCAACGCAGTGGAGCTTAGGTCGTTCGTTTTCCGCGAGCATACCAACCGCTTTCACGACTGCAGCGCCACAAGCTTCATGATCAGGATGAACAGAATATCCGGGATAGAAGGTGATGACAAGCGAAGGCTTTAGCTCTTCAAGCAAGGAGGTCATCATTCCAACTAGTTTCTCTTCTTCCACGAATTCAACTGTTTTATCACGGATACCCATCATTCGTAAATCGGTAATACCAAGTGCGGATGCTGCCTCTTCTAGCTCTTTTTTCCGAACGAGTGGTAGTGTTTCCCGATTAGCAAACAATGGATTTCCCATATTTCTACCCATTTCCCCTAAGGTAAGGCATGCATATGTAACAGGAGTTCCCATGTTTACGTAAGTAGCGATCGTACCAGAAACACCAAAGGCTTCGTCATCAGGATGTGGAAATACAACAAGTACCTGTCTTTCTTTTTCCATTTGTGATCATCTCCTATTCAAAAGGGGTTCTGCTTACTTCAAGTGCAACGGCGAGTTTCCCTTTAAAATCATATCCAGCCAAGAGAAGTCGTCCTTTTTCATCGATTGTGTAATGAGTGATTCCTTCTGCATAGATCCAGCCGAGTGGAATTTTTATGCCTGCGCGGAAAGGACCAGGCCCAGTTATTTTGCCATGTTCTAGGTGTACATGAGCATTTCGAATATACGCACCTGAGGAGAAAAACGTTTCATCATTGTGGTTTGCATAGGCGCCATTCGTAGTTTCTAAATGAACATAAACCATTTCGTTCGCAAATTGATTGATTGCTTGCTGAACAAGCTCCAAATTTACCGTTTCCACATCTTTTCCCCCTACTTTAAAGTTTTTCCGTTCCTCCATTTTACAAAAAAAGTGAAAGAAAAGCGAAAAAGGAGACTCTACTCAAATAAAAAAAGAGTCAAATCGACTCTTTTTCTTCCATGTTCTTATTTTTCCCCGTAGGTGCGATATGCTCCATGCATTGTTGGCCCAACGTATTCATTTAACTTAAATCCGTGACGAATGGCTGCCGCTGTAAAATCCTTCGCTAGTTGAACGGCCTCCACCACTGTTTTTCCTTTTGCTAGTTCTGCCGTAATTGCAGCTGAGTATGTACATCCAGCTCCATGTGTATACGTTGTGTTGATTTTTTCAGCTTCAAACCATATATGCTCTTGTCCGTCAAAAAGCAAATCAACGGCTTTATCGTGGTTTAGCTTGCTTCCACCTTTAATTAGCACATACTTGGCTCCAAGACTATGGATTTTTTCCGCCGCCAATTGCATTTCATCTAGTGTACGAATTGGACCAGTTTGGGCAAGTTGTCCTGCTTCAAAAAGGTTTGGAGTCACAACGGTCGCACGTGGAACTAACACTTCTCGAAGGGCATCCGTTGTTTCAGGGTGAAGAACTTCATCTTCGCCTTTACAAACCATAACCGGGTCAATGACTACATTTTTTAATTGGTGTTCGTCGATATATTTTGCTGCTAATTCGATGATTTCAACTGAGCCGAGCATACCTGTTTTCATCGCATTAACGCCAACAGAAAGGATCGTCTCTAATTGCGATTCTAAAGTAGAAATCGCCTGTGGGAACACGTTATGATGCCAGCCATTTTTTGGGTCCATCGTCACAATGGTCGTTAATGCTGTCATTCCATACACACCAAGTTCTTGGAACGTTTTCAGATCGGCTTGGATCCCTGCTCCGCCACTTGTATCTGATCCAGCAATGGTTAAGACTTTATTTAATGTCATCGTTTTTCCTCCTTTTATTCCTCGTCATTAGATTATATCAGTATTTTTCACTGCTAAAAAGTATATAGTGAGTGTTATAATTGGCAAAAGAAGTGGTCGAGGTGAAGAAGTTGAACGTAACGGGAATTATTTTAGCTGGTGGAAAGTCAAGTCGAATGGGGACGAATAAAGCCTTACTAAGGATTGATCATACAACGGTTATTGAAAAAATAGTTGAAGAGATGAAGGCGGTTACGACGGAGTTAATCGTTGTCACGAATCATTTTGAAGATTACGAGTTTCTTGGTTTGCCACTTGTTGCAGATTTACGAAAAAATATGGGACCGTTAGCTGGATTAGAAGCTGGATTGATGGCATCGTCTAATGAAAATAATTTAATTATCGCTTGCGATATGCCCTTTGTTTCCCAAACTCTAGCCAAAACACTTATCCAACATTTAGAGCATTTTGATGCCGTTGTACCAAGGATAGAAGGCAAGCTAAATCCACTATTTGCGGCATATCGAAAAAGCTGCCTAGAGGAGATTCAACATTCACTAGATGATAACCAGCTTAAAATGAGATCCTTTCTTGATCGAATCAAATTGAAGATTATAGATGACGAATCGCTTCAGATGGCGTTATTTAATATGAATACACCAGAAGAATATGAAAAAGCCATTCAATACGATAAAATGAATGAGAAAAACAGACGAATAGATCCCGATGAGGTGAGGAAATGAATTTTTTTGAAATAGCGAAAGATCCGATTGATATTCAATCGGTTATTGATAAAGTGATTCAACGGGAAGCGGGAGCGATTACGACTTTTATTGGATCTGTGAGAGAATTAACCTATGGAAAAAAGACGCTTTATTTAGTTTATGAAGCATATGAATCGATGGCTGTTAAAAAGCTTGCACAAATTGGTACAGAAATTGAGACGCGCTGGAGCGGTGCGAAAGTTGCGATTACTCATCGAGTTGGGAAGCTAGATATTACTGATGTAGCTGTTGTAATTGCCGTTTCCACTCCTCATCGAGCAGATTCTTATGAAGCGAATCGTTATGCGATTGAACGAATTAAGGAAATCGTTCCAATTTGGAAAAAGGAACATTGGGAAGATGGACAGGAATGGATTGGCAATCAATTAGAAACGGTTGCGTATCCAAGTGGTAAACCAGAAGGAGGCGATTTCAATGAATAAAGTGCTATTTTTTGCCCATTTACGTGATATCACTGGTAGTGAATCCATCGATATTCAGGCAACGGGAAAAACAGTCGCTCAATTAAAACATGATATTGCTGCCCAATTTGGTTTTCAAAAGTTAGATACAGTGATGACTGCAATTAATGAGGAATTTGCTACGGATGAGGAAATGATTCAAGAAGGAGACACAATTGCCTTTATTCCACCAGTGAGTGGCGGTTAATGGCAAATGATTGGGGGATTTGAATATGTTCGATCGATATTCTAGACAAGAGCTTTTTTCACCAATCGGTAAAGACGGGCAAGCCAAAATCCGCTCGAAGCATGTACTATTAATTGGTGCTGGAGCCCTTGGATCAGGGAATGCAGAGGTATTGACGCGAGCAGGGGTAGGAAGATTAACGATTATTGACCGCGATTATGTCGAGGCGAGTAATCTTGGGCGCCAGCAATTATATACAGAGGAAGATGTGCTCGAGAAGTTGCCGAAAGCGGCAGCTGCCTTTAAAAGACTAACTGCGATTAATTCGTCTGTTCACATTCAACCTATCATCGGTGATGCTAATGTGGAAATGCTGGAGGGATTATTGGGAGACGTTGATTTAATCATTGATGCGACTGATAATTTCGAAACAAGAATGATGATCAATGATCTGTCACAAAAGCATCAGCTTCCATGGATTTATGGTGCCTGTGTCGGAAGCTTTGGCATGAGCTTTACGATCGTACCCGGAAAAACCCCTTGTTTAAACTGTCTTCTTCAATCGATTCCGATACAAGGGATGACCTGTGATACGGGTGGAATAATTGGTCCTACTGTCCAAATGGTGATTGCCCATCAAACGACAGAAGCACTAAAAATATTAGTGGAGGATTGGGATTCGTTAAGGACTTCATTTGTTAGTTTTGATATGTGGAGAAATCAGTATTCGTCTATGAAAATGTCAAAAGCAAAGAAGCCTCATTGTCTTTCTTGTGGCGAACAGCCAACCTATCCTTATTTAGAGCTAGAGAATCATACAAAAACGACGGTGCTTTGCGGTCGGGACACCGTTCAAATTCGTCCGCCAAAAGAACAAAAGCTTGTTTTAAGTGAATTAGCCGATCAGTTAAAAAGACTAGGGTATGAGGTAAAAGGAAACCCGTATCTATTATCGGTAGAGTGGGAAGAGAATAGACTGGTCATTTTTAATGATGGTAGAGCATTAATTCACGGGACAAAGGACCTTACACACGCAAAGGCGATTTATCAGAGAATATTAGGGTAATTAATGAGGCCAGAGAAGTTAGTTTTTTTGACAAACTTCGACCTGTTTCATGTGAAACATTTAAAATGTGTCATTTTTCATCAAATATTTTGACTGGTTAAATGAAGAAATAGACAGAATGAAGGATGATGTGAATGAGTATTTCGATTAGTCACCTTTTAAGGAAAATGGAAAGTGAATTATTTAAAGCGAAACAGGAAGAGAATATTTCAAAAGTACGGGAAAACATCCATTCGATAAAAATATTATGTGAGCTTTTGCTAGAAGAGAACGACACAAGTGTAAATCGGAAGGATGTTGTTTTTTCAACCGAGCAGATTTCCCAGGTCGTATCCTCGCCTTCTCTTACATCCAAAAAGTTGGAGATGGATGAGGAAGCAAATGGAGAGTCATTATTTGATTTTTAAAGTGAGGAGTTTTGGATAATGAAGGTATTTATTATTTTAGGTGCTTTAAACGCCTTTTTAGCTGTAGCACTTGGGGCTTTTGGAGCGCATGGACTAGAAGGAAAGCTGGAACCGAAATATTTAGAAACATGGAAAACAGGGGTAACTTATCAAATGTTCCATGCAACTGGACTACTAATTATTGGGGTTCTTTTAGGGAAGATTCCTGCTAATCAACTATTATCCTGGTCGGGATGGTTAATGTTTATTGGAATTATTTTATTTTCAGGAAGCTTGTATGTTTTAAGTGTAACGAAAATAAGTATTTTAGGGGCTATTACACCTTTTGGAGGCATTGCATTCTTGGTGGCTTGGGTACTCTTAATAGTGGCTGCGGTTAAATATTTATAAAAAAATGTGGACCAGATCCAAATGATCTGGTCCCATTCTTTTATCGAGGTGGGTAACTACTCAAATTAGGGGCTCCTCCACCAAATGGATACTCATACTCGATTTCTTCTTCAAATGTAACATAATCTAAGTACACCATTGGAAGTAAGATTCTTTGACCAGTTTGTGGGTCACTTAAAATGAGATGATCTCTTCCGGCCGCTTCAATAATTCCTTTAAAAATTTTTGCATTCCATTGGCTATTATTTTCGAAAGTGGCGTAAACTTCAACGAGCTTTCCTTTGTTTAAGCGTAAAATATTTTCAATATAGGATTCTTCAATGGGAAGCATGCCTGGCATTTGTTGTCCTTGCCCTTGACCTTTAGGTATAGGGGCATTTTGTGGAAAGGGCACTGGTACTTGGCCTTGGTTTGGACCTCCTGCCTGTGGCATGGCTTGGTATTGAGTATTGAAGTATGGAGATTGGGTACCCGCTCCTGTGTAAGGTTGAAACCCGCTATAATTGTTTGGATACATACTTTTTTCCCTCCTATTATTTGCAGATATATCGTAAAGACCCACTAACTCATAAATATGAAGAAGGAAGAAAAGATATGACAATTGGTCGAAAAAGTAATGTCGGAGCACAAAAAAAATGCCCATAGCGGGTGCTATGAGCAATGTTAATTAAACATAAAGAAACTTAGAAACTTCGTCCTCATTCAATAGGTTTCCAACAAAGAAAGCTCCGAATTCACCGTAACGAGCACTTACTTCGTCAAAACGCATTTCATATACAAGCTTTTTAAATTGAAGGACATCATCAGAGAATAAGGTAACTCCCCATTCATAGTCATCAAAACCAACGGATCCAGTAATGATTTGTTTCACTTTACCAGCATACGAACGCCCGATCATGCCGTGGCTGCGCATCATTTTACGGCGGTCTTCCATCGGAAGCATGTACCAGTTATCATTTCCTTGGCGGCGCTTGTCCATAGGATAGAAACAAACATATTTTGATTTTGGTAATGTAGGATACAGTCTAGCTAAAAATTCTGGGCTTTGCATTGGGTCTTGTCCAGCTGGTAAGTAGTTGCTTAACTCGACAACCGATACATAGGAATGAGCAGGAACAGTAAATTCTGCTAATTTTGTTTTATTGAATTCTGTTTCAATGGCATTCAATTCTTCCATTGTAGGTCGTAAAATCATCATCATAAAATCAGCCTTTTGGCCAACAATTGTATAAAGAGCATGACTGCCTTCTTTGCGAGTTTGGGTACTATTCCATTTTTCAACAAGATTTAGAAACTCGTGAATGGCTGCTTGGCGCTCATCACTAGAAAGCATTTTCCATGTTGTCCAATCTACTGAACGGAAGTCATGTAGGCAATACCAGCCTTCAAATGTTTGTGCTACTTCAGACACTTCAATCACTCCTATAAATCAATTCTATGTAACATCATAACTATATCATAGTTTTTCCAAGAGTCACGTTTATGAACCCATCAGGTGAAGAAATCTAAGGATAATTGTCATTAATTTTTCATAATTAGATGGTACTTTCATTGGAAGGGGATAATATTTTACGAAAAAGTGAACATTTGAAATGTAGACGTTCATGACATTGAATTTTCATAATGAAATAGTATGCTTAATGGGTGAACGTAATAAAAGGGGGTAACTAAATGAGTGATTTGTTCTCAATTTTAAAATCAAAAGTGAGTGGAAAAGGGCTGAGAATTGTTTTTCCTGAAGGAATGGATGAGAGAATTTTAAAGGCGACAAGTCGACTAGCTGCTGAAAATATTTTAACACCTATTTTAATTGGTGATAAAGGTGAGATTTCAGAAAAAGCGAAAACGCTGGGAGTAACTTTGGATGCGGTTGAAATCCATCATCCTGAAACTCATCCACAGATGGAGGAGCTTGTTGCTTCGTTTGTGGAGAGACGAAAAGGAAAGGCGACCGAAGAGGACGCTAGGAAAATTCTACTGGATGGTAATTATTTTGGAACGATGCTCGTACATACGAATCAAGCACATGGGTTAGTGAGTGGGGCTACCCATTCCACAGCGGATACGGTAAGACCGGCTTTGCAAATTATCAAAACAAAGGAAGGCGTTCGCAAAACTTCTGGTGTATTCATCATGGTTCGAGACGATGAAAAATATGTTTTTGCTGACTGCGCAATTAATATTTCACCAGATAGTCAGGATTTAGCGGAGATTGCCATTGAAAGTGCAAAAACGGCGGATATGTTCGACATTGAACCACGAGTAGCGATGCTAAGCTTTTCAACGAAGGGATCGGCAAAGTCTCCTGAAACGGACAAAGTCATTGCTGCGGTAGAGGAAGCGAAGCGGCGCAATCCCGAACTGATTATTGATGGAGAATTTCAATTCGATGCGGCTTTTGTTCCGTCGGTAGCAAAATCGAAGGCGCCTGACTCTGTTATTCAGGGGGATGCAAATGTATTTATTTTTCCAAGCTTAGAGGCTGGAAATATTAGCTATAAAATTGCGCAACGGTTAGGGAAATTCGAAGCAGTGGGACCAATTCTTCAGGGCTTAAATAGGCCGGTAAACGATTTATCCCGTGGATGTAATGAGGAAGATGTGTATAAGCTGGCGTTAATTACGGCTGCTCAGGCATTATAGTTGAGATATTAGGGGAACGGAAGTCTATCTTCCATGGCTATCATGTTATAATGTAAAGATAGTTTTTAACGAGGAGACTGGGCTGATGGTGGCAGAAAATCACCTTTTACATCAAACACAATGGCGAGTTATTGACCAATCTAGTGCTGGTTCACACTTTCATGCCTTACAATCGTTTGGAACCGATGATACTTTATGCGAAGCGGTAGGGAGTGGTGAATCTCCTTCTACAGCACGCTCGTGGGTGCATTATCAAACGATTGTTCTTGGCATCCAAGATACGAGGCTGCCCTTTTTGGAGAAAGGGCTTCAATACGTTGAGGAGCAAGGCTATCAATATATCGTTCGAAATTCGGGTGGATTGGCGGTAGTTTTGGACGAAGGAGTTTTAAATTTAACCCTTATTTTTCAAGAAACGGAAAGAAAAATAGATATTAATAGCGGCTATGATGCAATGTGGGATTGTGTAAAGGAAATGTTTGCGGATTTTGAGGTAGAGATTGAGGCGAAGGAAATAGTCGGTTCGTATTGTCCGGGTAGCTATGACTTAAGTATAGATGGTAAAAAGTTTGCAGGGATATCACAAAGGCGGTTAAGAAACGGTGTCGCTGTTCAAATTTATTTATGTGTCAATGGGAGCGGTAGTGGGAGAGCACAGTTAATTCAAGACTTTTATTCTATCTCGAAGGGGAATGAGCAAATAAAGAATGCTTTCCCTGAAATTAATCCCGATGTGATGGCGTCATTAACTGAGCTGTTAGGTGTAGAGCTTACGATTTCGGACGTCATGCTGCGCTTTTTAACAACTTTAAAGAAAAATAGTGAAAAAATTTATGCAGGGTCTTTAACTCCAGAAGAATTAACTCTATTTGATGGGTATTTTAAAAGAGTAGTGGAGAGAAATGAGAAAATGTTAAATCTAGGATGACAAAGGGTCTGTCATAAATGGACAGACCCTCTTTAATATGGGATGTTGCGCGTTCTCTTCTCCGAATGATTATCTATTTATTCAGCTACTTTTTCTAGGTTTCCATTGCGATCCATTTTGAATTTTGTTGCTGGGCGCTCTTCTTCTTCAAATAGGACGAGTTTTCTTGCGCGGTTCATGATTTTCATTAATGTTTCATAATCTTCTTGCACGGTGTCGGTTTGTTTTTCTAGTTGTTCGATTTTTGCTTCCAATTCTGCGTTGTGCTTTTTAAGTTCTCTATTTTCACGTGATAATCTTTCATTCTCAATTTTGAATGCTTCTCTTTGTAACGAAGAATTCCCTAGATTTTGTAAATAGCGAATGACCATGTCCATTGATAAAGGAGAAGTTTCACTTTTTACATACTGTGGTTGAACAGTTGGTTGTTCCGTTGGCATTGGATATCTAGTCGTTTCAGAAAGTACAGGTTCTCCCTGATTCACTTCAATAGGTTCTACCATATCCATTTCGCCGAATTCTACCATTGTCTCAATCTCTTCGAAAGCTGGTACTGGTGGATTATATAATAGTTTCTTCTTCCCACCTTGTTCTTTTCCGAGAATACGATTTTTTTGCTTACGTTGTTTTTTCGCAAGAGACAGAGCTTTTTCATAACGATGGCGCACTACCGCATTCCAGCGGAACCCACAGGCTGCGGAAGTTCGATTTAGCTTATCTCCAACTTCTTCAAAAGCATTCAATTGTGTGCTTCCTTCTCTCACATGTCTTAATACTGTTTCTGCTAATAGTAAATCATCTTCGTCTGTCCATGCATCTTGTCTAACCTTCATTTTTTAGACACTCCTTCATTATTCAAATAAATTGATATGTTTCAAGATACCTTTTTTAAAAGATAAGAAAGTAAACATTTTCGTACTTCGAAAATTGTCTAGCGCAAGCGTCCTGACCCTCGAGGTCAAATGTTCGAAACACAAAAAGTCAAAGAACGACTTTCTGTGTTCCGAAGCATTTGCTTGTCGGGGCTGTTCGAGGCGCTTTCGCTTTTCTTATATAAGTTGCTAATCTAGTGAGAATAAAAGGTTTCTTTTTTCTGATATTTTTATCATCACCAACTTTTTTCTGTTTTATACTAATCAGGCTGAAAGGATAATAGATTTTTTAAAAGTTAGAGGGTTTCGTTGGTATTGGCTGCACTTGCAATGACTGGAAAGAAGGGGTAAAATACGCATAGGAATCGAAATGCGGAAGCGGCTCGCATAGCCCCGACAAGCAAAAGACGCTTTCAGGAAGAAGGTGTTCTTTACCTTCATCCTGAAAGTGGCTTTTGACCTCGAGGGGCTAGCCGCTGGAGCTAGACAGTAGAAATAAAGAGATATTTTTTCACCGAAAGGGTTGTAATAGAGATGGCAAACGAATTTCGTGTTTGCGATGACTGCCAGGCGGTTAATTTAAAAACACTCATTCCCCGATTAGAGCGATTGGATCCGAATGCAAAAATTGAGATTGGCTGCCAATCCTATTGCGGACCAGGCCGTAAAAAGACGTTTGCATTTGTCAATAATCGTCCACTTGCTGCTTTATCGGAAGAAGAATTAATCGAGAAAATTCAAAAGAAATTAAAATAATGTTCGGAAAGTAAAAATCACCTTGCCTTTTGTTGGTAGAGGTGATTTTTTGGTGAAATTTGGAGAAATTTTGGGTTATAATAAAGTGAAACTTCAATCAGTGGGGGTTGTTTCTCCCCCGCTGATTGTTAGTTGAACCAATCGGGCTTTTATGGGCAGTTAGCCCACACCTAGTCTTTTTCGGTTACAACCTTTAACCTTGAGGTGGGGGTTTTACTGCCCGTTAATGACGGATAAATATATGATGTTACGGCTGAAAGTAGGGGAAACGATGGGGTATGCTACGGAAAAGCTGAGTGAAGAAAAGGTTTTTAAAGATCCGGTGCATCGTTATGTCCATGTTAGAGATCGGGTCATTTGGGACTTAATTGGGACAAGGGAATTCCAGAGGCTACGTCGGATTAAACAGCTTGGAACAACATATTTAACTTTTCATGGAGCTGAGCATAGCCGATTTAAT
The DNA here is from genome assembly GCF_042683745.1 of Bacillus sp. CGMCC 1.16607. Classification (NCBI taxonomy): domain Bacteria; kingdom Bacillati; phylum Bacillota; class Bacilli; order Caryophanales; family Bacillaceae; genus Bacillus; species Bacillus sp. CGMCC 1.16607. The sequence goes on along the minus strand of NZ_JBHUJX010000036.1, from coordinate 134,435 downwards.
CATTCTCTGGGAGTTTACGAGATTATTCGGCGAATTGTCGATGATATTTTTAAAGGTCGACATGGATGGGTAGAGGATCACCGACTGCTTTGTCTTTGTGCGGGTTTACTCCATGATTTAGGACATGGTCCTTTCTCTCACTCTTTCGAGAAGGTTTTTGATTTAGATCATGAGCACTTTACCCAGGAGATTATATTAGGGGATACTGAGGTCAATCAAGTGTTATCGAAAGTGGCGGTAGACTTCCCTAGGCAGGTAGCGGAAGTGATTGCGAAAACGTTTCCGAATAAACAAGTGGTTAGTTTGATCTCAAGTCAAATCGATGCGGACCGGATGGATTATTTGCAGCGGGATGCCTATTATACAGGGGTTAGCTACGGCCATTTTGATATGGAGCGAATTTTGAGAGTGATGCGGCCTCGGGAAGATCAAGTGGTGATTAAGCAAAGCGGGATGCATGCGGTTGAGGATTATATCATGAGTCGCTATCAAATGTATTGGCAGGTGTATTTCCACCCTGTGTCACGTAGTGCGGAAGTGATTTTGACGAAAATTTTACACCGAGCGAAGCATCTGCACCAACAATATTATTCTTTTAAACACCATCCGATTCATTTTTATTCCTTGTTTGAAGAGGAAACGACCCTAGCTGATTATCTTAAACTAGATGAGTCTGTCATCCTATTTTATTTTCAAATTTGGCAAGAAGAAGAGGATGTTATACTTAGTGATCTATGTCGCCGCTTTATGAATCGAGATCTTTTCCAATATGTTGAATTTGACCCAGCAAAAGAATATAAGAAAATGGCTGAGTTAAGTTTATTATTTAAAAAGGCTGGAATTGACCCTGACTATTATTTAGTGGTCGATTCATCCTCTGATTTACCGTATGATTTTTACCGACCTGGTGAAGAAGAAGAGAGGCTGCCAATTCAACTTTTAATGAAAAATGGCGAAATTCGTGAGTTATCGAGGGAGTCAGAGATTGTTGATGCGATATCTGGAAAAAGAAGGACCGATCATAAGCTATATTATCCAGCTGATGTTCTTTATGATTTCTCAACGAAAAAGAATGCCAAAAAACAAATTATCACCCTTTTAGGACTATAGGTAATTTTTAAAAAGATGGAGTGACGAGCATTGCTGAAGGACCACGCGAAATTATTGAACGCAATTGAAGCAGCAGGAGAAATTACCGGGCGAAAAAAGCTTCAAAAAATCATTTATATTGCTAAAAAACTTTCGTTTCCATTCCAAGAGCGATTTCAATTTCATTTTTACGGACCTTATTCTGAGGAACTTACCTTAAGAATGGAGGAGCTTTGTAACATGGGCTTTATTGATGAGGTAAAAGAGAAAAAAGGTGGATACTTCCAATACCGCTATATGTTAACCGGTGCAGGAAAAGAGTTTCTCCAATTGCATGATGTTGACATGCCATTGGTACAGGAATGCTTACTAGATATGAACGAACAAAATGCTAGATTTCTTGAACTCGTATCGACGGTGTTATATTTTGATAATCTACCTTTAGAAGAAGTAAAAGATAAAGTTTTCACTCTAAAAAGCAAGCAGCGTTATACGGAAGAAGAGATTGAGGAAGCTCATTCCTATATTGATTTATTAAGAGAAAAAGCTAAGCTCCATTGAAAAGGGGCTTAGCTTTACTAGTTGTCCAGCGAAAGCGTCTAAGCTCCGACGTACAGGAAGTACTAGTGTCGACAATGCGACAGGACGTCGCGTTTTTGTCGACCGCTTTTCTAAATGTCCAGCTCCAGCGGCTAGCCCCTCGAGGTCAAATGTTCGATATCCAAAAAGTCAAAGAACGACTTTCTGGTTGTCGAAGCATTTGCTTGGCAAACCAAAAAACGGTTTGCATAAGTGCGACTAGGCCTCTGTCTTCGCTTCTCTCGCCAATCGACCAGTCTTCTTTATCGGGGCTGAGCAAGCCGCTTCCGACGGACAGGATGTCCTAGTGTCGACAATGCGACAGGACGTCGTATTTTTGTCGACCGCTTTTCTAAATGTCCAGCTCCAGCGGCTAGCCCCTCGAGGTCAAATGCTTCGACATCCAAAAAGTCAAAGAACGACTTTCTGGTTGTCGAAGCATTTGCTTGGCAAACCAAAAAACGGTTTGCATAAGTGCGACTAGGCCTCTGTCTTCGCTTCTCTCGCCAATCGACCAGTCTTCTTTATCGGGGCTGAGCAAGCCGCTTCCGCTTTTCTATTCATCACTTAATCGTTTACCACCAACTGCGTAGTGGTTTTTTGACATTTCTTCGATGAAGACGACGATTTTATCTGCCGGTGCACCTGTTGTTTCGCTAACTGCAGCAGTTACTTTTTCAGCAAGTGCTTTTTTCTGTTCTTCGGTGCGACCCTCAAGCATTTTTACTGTTACGTATGGCATTTCTTTTCCTCCTATGTTTGGACATTTCTGTTTGTAGTTTTTCATATCTTTATGGAGAATGCAAGGTTATAAGCTTTGGCATTCACAGAAATTTCATTTCCTTCTGCTTTCATGTATACTTGACACAAGGAAGATGTACGAAAAGGAGCGAAAGAAGTGGAACAATTTCTTGCTTATCCATTATCAAGGATACCTTTTGTTGCGATTACACTCATCATCGCTTTTACGATCCATGAATTTGCACACGCGTTTGTTGCCTATAAATTTGGCGATGAGACGGCTAAGCGACAAGGCAGGCTTACGTTAAATCCGATCCAGCATTTGGATCCAATTGGAACCTTATTAATCTTTATCGTTGGCTTTGGATGGGCACGTCCCGTTCCAGTCAATCGTTTTTTCTTTAAAAACCCACGTCTTGCCGGAATTCTTGTATCCGTAGCGGGACCAATTAGTAATCTGATTATGGCTTGTATCGGATATTTAGTTTGGTATTTACTTCTTTCAACAGGAGTCACTATGCCATCGTTTTTGCCAGAATTCTTTCAAGTGTTTATCGAATTGAATCTAGTTTTATTCGTGTTTAATCTACTTCCGATTCCACCACTGGATGGGTACCGGATTATCGAGGATTTAGCACCTAATGACATTCGGGCTAAAATGACTCAATTTGAAGCATACGGGTCCTTGATCTTTTTAATTCTTGTTTTGACCCCGTTAGATCAATATACGATACATCCAATTTTTCAAACGATCATTCCAGCTCTTGCTGGTAGTTTAAACGAGTTTTTCTATCAGATATTCAGACCTTAAATGAAAGGAGTTTTTCCAAAATGGAAGAGAAAAAGAAAAAAGTAGGCTTTAATATTATTAAAAATGACTCGACAGATGGCCACGGTGGTTTTGGTGTAGGAGCGTTGAGTTTAAATAATGTTTCACCTGTTATTATTGATGTAGAATCAGGAACGGCTTCGATTGAAATTGGTGCGATGCATGCGCGAAGTGATGTGGAAAAGGGAATTAAATTTCTTGCAGATAAAGCCCAAGTTCCGAATGGAAAACTGTATTGGCTTGTATGGGTAACGATTGACCGGAAGGCTGAGGGACCATATTATGCGGGAGTTACGGCATGTGAGATGACGGTGGACCGTGAAATCCGCAGGGGATACAAGTCATTACCTGAGCATGTCAACTATTTGGATAAGTCCATTAAACGAAAAATTATTGTAGAACATATGGACAATGAGTCTAAAAAGATTTTAGCAACATTTTTGAAAAGCCATAATGAAGAATTTTGGAACCACTCTTCTGAAGATTTGAAAAATTCATTAAATGTAGAATAATAATTGTAATTGTGAAATATTTTTGTAGAAAAATATAAGTACTTGCTGATTGTTCTAAAAAAAAGTAAAATTATTATCAGCGTGGACTTTAAGAGTACATGTAGAACTAGGACACGAAAAACCTCGGGATTTTTCCCGAGGTTTTTCATTTTGAAATTAAAAAAATTTAATTTTTCTAGACTTCGAAAATTGTCTAGCTCCAGCGCCTAGCCCCTCGAGGTCAAATGTTCGCCACCCAAAAAGTCAAAGAACGACTTTCTTGGTGGGCAAGCTTTGCTTGGCAAACCAAAGAACGGTTTGCATAAGTGCAACTAGGTCTCTGGCTTTGCTACTCTCGCCAATCGACCAGTCTTCTTTATCGGGGCTTACAAGAGCGCTTCCGCTTTTCTATAATCCCCAGATCCTCTTATACCACGGTGTTTTCTGCGTTTTATCAGGTTTTTTCTTATGATCGAGTTCGGATTGGTTTAAGTGGTCAGTACAATATTCAGTTGGTTCGGTTCCAGTTACGAAGTATGTAAATCGTTTCACTGGACAATCTTTAGTGGCTAACTTACCGTTTGTTGGATTTACATAGACTCCTACTACACCCTCTTTAGGTGACTTAAAGTTTCGAATGGGCTCATTTTTAAGAGAATCTTCCATGAAATGAATCCAAATGTTTTTTGCGTACATTTTTTCAGCAGTTAAGTCAATCGGTTTGCCTTTATCATATCCAGTCCAAACAGCCGAAACGAGCTGAGGCGAATAACCAACCATCCAGCTATCCGTTTCTGTTGTTCCGGATTTTCCCGCATAGGGACGTGTCATATTTTTCACAACAGTGCTTCCAGTAACAGTTGCATACCCATTAAGCTTAGGGTCGAAAATTCCTGTCAGCATTTGTGTCATGACATAAGCTTCTTCAGGACGTAGGATTGTTTCATGCTTGGACTTTTCCTCGTAAATGACATCTCCATGATGGTTTTCCACACGAGTAATAAAGACAGGCTCTACTTTTTTTCCGCCATTTGCAAAATGGCTATATGCATTGGCCATTTCGATCACACGAACACCCGATGTTCCAAGAGCTAGTGATGGAACTTTGGCCATTTTTGAAGTAATCCCGAATTTCTTTACGGTGTCAATTAACACTTCTTCACCTAAAAATAAATGCGTTTTCACTGCAATGACATTATCGGAGAGCGCAAGAGCTTGAGCAAGTGAGATTTCACCATTCGCATATTGGCTATTAAAGTTATGTGGTGAATAGTCAGGCTGATTATCTTGAAATTTGAATGTCGTTGGCTCACTACGCATCATCGTTGATGGGGTGAAGCCTTGTTCAAGTGCTGCATAAAACAATAACGGTTTTACAGTTGAGCCGGGCTGACGGACAGCTTGGACAGCTCGGTTAAATGGACTTTTCTCATAATCGCGTCCGCCAACCATTGATTTGACATAGCCATTTTTAGGATTCATTGAAACGAGTGCCACTTCGATTTCGGAATCCTTTGCGATCATTTTGGACACCGTTTGCTCAGCTATTTTCTGTTGGTTCGTATCTAATGTCGTATAAACCTTTAATCCACCTAAGGCAATAATGCGATCATCTAAGTTCAACTTGTTTTTAAGGACGTTCCGAACGGCATCCTGGTAATAAGGTGCAATTTCTTTTTTAGAATGTGGATATTTTCCAATAAATTGAAGTGGTTCAACTTCTGCTGCTTTTGCAGTCGCTTTGTCGATATAGCCGTTTTGTACCATCGTTTGCAAAATGATGGCTTGACGTTTTTTTGATTTTTCTAATGAATTAAAGGGTGAGTAAATGCCTGGACCTTTTGGTACACCTGTTAGTAGGGCAGCTTCTGCAATGGATAATTCATCGGCGTTTTTTCCAAAATAATATTGGCTGGCTGCTTGAATTCCGTAGGCCGCATGGCCATAGTAGATGGTGTTTAAATAACCTTCTAAAATCTCTTTTTTCGAATAATTCATTTCAAGGCGTATCGTATAGAAGGCTTCCATTAATTTTCGTTTCCATGTTTTATCATGAACGAGATATAGGTTACGAGCATATTGCTGAGTAATTGTGCTAGCCCCTTGTACTTTAGCTCGGGCTTTTATATCCGCAAGTACCGCTCCTGCAATCCTCTTATAATCAAAGCCGTTATGATTGAAGAATTTTCGATCCTCAACCGCTACGGTCGCCTGAATCACTGGTTCAGCGATTTTGTCAATTGAAACCCAATAACGCTTTTGACCGTTATTGCTTTCTCCGATAATTGATCCATCGGCGGAATAATAAAGAGTCGATTGTGGAACAGCAATCGGTGGTGGGCCAAGTATCTTGGCATAAATCAAGACACCAGCGATAAACAGGAACGACAAGGATATACCAATTAAACTAATAAAAAACAAAGCACGCAAATACTTCAACGTCTTCCGAAACCGCTGATCCGTCATCAGCTCCATACCATTCACCACCATATCATCAATTCATAGTTGCTTTACCACTTTACAGCGCTGGGGGTCAGTCCCCCGCTGGTTTACCGCGTTAACGCAATGGGGGTCAGTCCCCCATTGGTTTAATGCGTTAACGTGGCGGGGGACTGACCCCCACTACGTTGGTGTGGTGAAGCTTAGATAGTATTAGTATGAAAAAAATGGAAGGATTTTAAACATTTACCTTGAAAAAAACAAATTTTTCTTGTATTTTTGCTAGATTCCTCTATACTTTTTATCGTGTTTGTATTTAAGTTAATAGGGAAATATTAATGGTTAATGATAGAAAACGTTTTAGAATATAAATTGAAAATAGAAAGGAAGATCAGATTATGGGTCTTTGGTTTACAGAAAAGCAAACAGAAAATTTCGGTATCACAATGAAAGTGAACAAAACTTTACATACAGAGCAAACGGATTTTCAAAAATTAGATATGGTGGAAACAGAAGAATGGGGCAATATGCTTCTTCTTGATGACATGGTTATGACATCTGAAAAAGATGAATTCGTCTATCATGAAATGGTAGCGCACATTCCATTATTCACTCACCCAAATCCAGAAAATGTATTAGTTGTTGGTGGGGGAGATGGCGGAGTTATCCGTGAAGTATTAAAGCACCCAAGTGTGAAAAAAGCTACTCTAGTAGACATTGATGGAAAAGTAATCGAGTATTCAAAAAAATATTTACCTTCTATCGCTGGAATGCTTGAAGATCCACGTGTAGATGTACAAGTGGATGACGGTTTCATGCATATCGCTCAAAGTGAAAATAAATATGACGTTATTATGGTTGACTCCACTGAGCCTGTTGGACCAGCTGTAAACTTATTTACAAAAGGCTTCTATGCAGGAATCTCTAAAGCATTAAAAGAAGACGGAATTTTCGTTGCTCAATCAGACAACCCTTGGTTTAAAGCAGATTTAATCCGCAATGTTCAAAAGGATGTAAAAGAAATCTTCCCAATTACAACTCTTTATATTGCCAATATCCCAACGTATCCAAGTGGAATGTGGGCATTTACATTAGGTTCGAAAAAATATGATCCACTTCAAGTAAGTGAAGATCGTTTCCATGAAATTGACACGAAATATTACACAAAAGAGCTTCACAAAGCAGCATTCGTGTTACCGAAATTTGTTGGAGATTTGTTGAAATAAAAATTGGGAGGTGACAGGTATCATCCGCTATTTGCATGGTGCCTGACACCCAGTAAAGCAAAGTGAGGGAACCCATATGCGTTTCGATGAAGCCTATTCAGGCAATGTATTTATTAAAAGCTATCCTAATTATGAAGAAAGTCAGGCTGTATTGTACGGAATGCCAATGGATTGGACCGTGAGCTATCGTCCTGGATCCCGTTTTGGTCCGACGAGAATTCGTGAAGTTTCCATTGGTCTTGAAGAATACAGTGCGTATTTAGACCGTGAGCTAGAAGATGTGAAATATTTTGACGCTGGCGATATTCCTCTTCCTTTCGGGAATCCGCAAAAAAGCTTAGACGTTATTGAAGAATTTGTCGATAAAGTATTGGCAGATGGAAAGTTCCCACTTGGAATGGGTGGCGAGCATTTAGTTTCTTGGCCAGTGATGAAAGCTGTGTTTAAAAAATATCCAGATTTAGCGATTATCCACATGGATGCCCACACGGATCTTCGTGAAAATTACGAGGGAGAGCCATTGTCCCACTCCACTCCGATTCGTAAAATTGCTGAGTTAATTGGACCAAAAAATGTCTATTCATTCGGCATTCGTTCAGGAATGAAGGAAGAATTTGAATGGGCAAAAAGCGTCGGTATGCACATTTCAAAATTTGATGTCCATCAGCCTTTAAAAGAAATTCTACCAAAACTAGCAGGTCGTCCTGTCTATGTGACCATTGACATTGACGTTTTAGATCCTGCACATGCACCAGGGACAGGGACGGTAGATTGTGGTGGAATCACATCAAAAGAACTACTTGCTTCGATTCATGAAATTGCCCACTCAGAAGTAAACGTTGTTGGTGCGGACCTTGTCGAAGTGGCTCCAATCTATGACAACTCTGAACAAACAGCTAACACAGCTAGCAAGCTCATTCGAGAAATGATTTTAGGCTGGGTAAAATAAGAAATAAACTGGGTGACAGTGTTCCATTACTGTCACCTTCTATTGCTTTTAAAGGAAGTGAAGCCGTTGGGACGTGAAGCAGCGGAACAAGTACCAGTTAAGGTAATCGTAAGAACAACGATTCTTCAAGGGAACGAGCAGGAAACTTTTGAATTAACTACCTTTGGTCGATATTATAAAAAGGGACAGGCTACCTACCTTCTTTATGAGGAAGTTTTAGAGGTTGGTCATGTTAAAACAACGGTGAAGTTTTCGACGGATGAGGCGGTCATACTTCGCAGTGGAGCGTTAAATATGCGCCTCTCTTTTAAAAATCAGTACCAAATGAAAGGCCACTATGATTCACCTTACGGTTCAATGGACGCAATGACCGATACGAAAAAAATAGAGCACCGACAGGCAAATGAAAAAGAAGGCGTACTTAACCTTGTCTATGAATTAACGATGCAAGGGGATGTGGCTGGAATCTATCATATGGAAATCAAATACAAGGAGGATAAGAAGTAGATGAACATCGCTCAGCAAGTTCAAAACAAGCTTAAGCAAGAAGTAAAAAATGCTGTATTAAAAGCACAACTTGCCACAGAAGACCAAATTCCAGATGTGATCCTTGAAATCCCAAAGGATAAATCACATGGAGATTATTCGACCAATATGGCGATGCAATTAGCGCGTGTGGCGAAAAAGGCACCGAAAATGATTGCAGAACTTTTAGTAGAACATTTCGATCAATCAAAAGCATCGATTGAAAAAATGGAAATCGCTGGACCTGGCTTCATTAATTTTTATATGAATAATACGTACTTAACGGATTTAATTCCAACTGTATTAGAAGCAGGGGATCAGTACGGACAAACAACAGTCGGAAACAATCAAAAAATCCAAGTTGAGTTTGTATCGGCCAATCCAACAGGTGACCTGCATCTTGGCCATGCTCGTGGAGCGGCGGTTGGTGACTCTCTTTGCAATATTTTAGCAAAAGCGGGCTATGAAGTAAGCCGAGAGTACTACATAAATGATGCTGGAAATCAAATCAATAACTTAGCCTTATCTGTGGAGGCTCGCTATTACCAAGCTCTTGGTCTTGAAAAAGCGATGCCAGAAGATGGGTACCATGGTGAGGATATTGTCGGAATCGGCAAGGCGTTGGCAGAAGAATTTGGTGACAAATATGTACATGTAGATGCACAAGAACGTTATGACTTTTTCCGAGAGTACGGCTTAAAATATGAAATGGCTAAGCTTAAAAAGGATTTAGAGGACTTCCGTGTTGGTTTTGATGTATGGTATTCGGAAACATCCCTTTATCACAATGGAAAAATTGATAAGGCCCTTAGCTCTTTAAAAGAGAATGGCCATATTTTTGAAGAAGGTGGGGCAACTTGGTTCCGTTCAACGGAGCTAGGTGACGATAAAGACCGCGTCCTCATTAAGCAAGACGGTACGTATACGTACTTAACACCGGATATTGCCTACCACCAAGATAAACTTGCACGTGGCTTTGAAAAATTAATCAATATTTGGGGTGCAGACCACCACGGCTATATTCCACGTATGAAGGCAGCGATTCAAGCTTTAGGCTATGATCGTGACGCACTTGAAGTGGAAATTATTCAGCTCGTTCATTTATATAAAAACGGCGAGAAAATGAAGATGAGCAAGAGAACAGGTAAGGCTGTAACGATGCGTGATTTAGTCGAGGAAGTCGGACTGGATGCAGTACGTTACTTCTTTGCAATGAGAAGTGCGGATACACATATGGATTTTGACCTGGATTTGGCAGTATCTCAGTCCAATGAAAACCCTGTTTACTATTCGCAATATGCACATGCTAGAATCTCAAGCATACTTCGCCAAGGGGAAGAGCAAGGCTTTGCCCCAGACCTAAATGCCAATTTCTCCTTAATTGAGACAGAAAAAGAAATCGATGTCTTGAAAAAATTAGGTGAATTTCCACAAGCAGTAGGCGAAGCAGCGCAGAAACGAGTGCCGCACCGCATCACGAATTATATTTTTGAATTAGCTTCTGCTTTCCATAGCTTCTACAATGCGGATAAGGTATTAGACGTAGAGAACCCTGAACGAACGAAAGCACGCTTAGCGTTAATTAAGGCAGTCCAAATTACTTTGAAAAATGCTTTGGCATTAATCGGAGTATCGGCACCTGAGAAAATGTAAAAGGAAAAGGAGCTCACAATGGGCTCCCTTTTCCTTTTTATAAAAACAACGAAAACACAGTAGCTATCCTCTCTTTTATCGAGCGCCATAGATTTGGCCGATTCAATTCCTCAAGGGTAAGAATTTTCGAATCCAGCAAATCCTGTTCATAAATCTCCTTCACTTTTTTAATAAAATCCTTATTGTACATATAGCAGTTGATCTCATGGTTTAAAAAGAAGCTTCGTTTGTCAAAATTAGCTGTCCCAACATCACAAACTTGAGTATCGATCATAAAGGTTTTTGCATGATAAAAACCCTTTAAATATTGATAAACGGTGGCTCCTTCAGGAATTAACATTCGAAAATAAGGAAAGGATGCTTCTTTCACAAGAATATGGTCTGATATTTTCGGAACGAGAATAATAATGGAAACTCCTCTTTTAAGAGCCAAACGTAAGGCACGAAAAACCTTTTTGCTGGGAATGAAATAAGGAGTACCAATCATAATAGTATGTTTAGCGGAATGAATCCATTTCACATAGGTTTTTTCAAGATAAACCCCTTCGGATGGAATAATTTCATGCTCCACTGTCCCTTTTTCAAGATCTGGAAAATAAGTTTTAGTTTGTATTAAATCCGTTTTCGTACTTTCACGCCAGTCTCTTAAAAACTCTCGTTGCAGGTCATGAACGCCTTCGCAGGAGATTTTTAATTGGAAGTCTCTCCAAGGATTGAGTTTTTCATCTTGATTGACATATTCTTTACCAATATTGAATCCACCAAGATAGCCGGTCACCCCATCAATAACGGTAATTTTCCGATGATTTCTCGTTTGTGAAGAATAAAAGAGAAAGGGGAGTTTAGGAATATGACAAAAGAAAATTTGTCCTCCAGCTGCTTTTAATTGCCCGATCATTTCTCGGTCGACCTTCAAGCTGCCTAACGCGTCTAACAGAAGGCGAACCTCGACTCCTTCAGCCGCCTTTTGTTTTAATATTAGAAAAAATTCCTTACTGAACGAGTCGTCTGCAACAATATAAAATAAAATGTGGATATGATGTTTGGCCTTCTTGAGCTCTCCGAAATAATCCTGAAATAACACTTCGCCATCGGTGAAAAGCTCGATATGACTTTGCCTTCTTGGGGCATTTGGAAAAACAAAATGGTTTAAATGCCTATTTCTCCCTAGCTGATAGTCTAATGTTAGCCATATGAATAATAAGAAAATAACTCCTAAAACACTGAAAAGAACATTCAAGATTATCGGCTCCTCGACCATTGTCTTCTAAAATACTGATAATGACAGTATTCCCGTGAACTCCTTATTCTCAAACAAAAAAGATTGAAAATAAAATGGTTGACTGAATGCTCATTCATCATATAATAAAAGTAGGTATATTATTCAGAAGATTTATTTGGTTTTAAATTTTACATCTAATAGTCTCGGGGAAGGAGAATAAATATGTTATTATGGGTCAATCTCATTGCGTTCTTGCTTGTAACCGCTTACGCAGTTAGTTTATTTGTTTATTTAGTAAAAACACGACTACAGTTTATCAAGCTAGGAAAAAAAGTAGAGTTTGATAATCGTGTGAAAGATCGTTTAGAGAAAATTTGGTCGAATGTGTTTGGACAGAAAAAACTTCTCAAGGATAAAAAAAGCGGAATCATTCATGTTATGTTTTTTTATGGATTTATTCTTGTTCAGTTTGGAGCGATCGATTTTATTTGGAAGGGTCTTAAGCCAGGCTCCCACTTACCGTTAGGTCCATTGTATGCTGGGTTTACTTTTTTCCAAGAGATCGTGACATTGATGATTTTAATTGCTGTTGTTTGGGCTTTTTATCGTCGATATGTTGAAAAGCTTGTACGTTTAAAAAGAGGCTTTAAATCGGGTCTTGTTTTATTATTTATCGGCGGCTTAATGCTTTCGGTATTAGTTGGTAATGGAATGGGAATGATTTGGCATGGCCATGAGGCGACTTGGACAGAGCCAATTGCTTCGGTCATTGCAACTATTTTTGGTGGAATTGGTGAAACGGCATCTGTTGTTATTTTTTACATCGCATGGTGGATTCATTTAATTTTCCTACTAGCTTTCTTAGTGTATGTACCGCAATCCAAGCATGCCCACTTAATCGCAGGGCCTGCCAATGTGTTTTTTAATCGTTTGGATAACCCAGGTAAGTTAAAGAAAATTGATTTTGAAGATGAGTCACAAGAGAGTTTTGGGGTTGGAAAAATTGAAGACTTTACGCAATATCAATTAATTGACCTTTACTCATGTGTAGAATGTGGACGTTGTACGAATATGTGTCCAGCCACAGGCACAGGGAAAATGCTGTCGCCAATGGACTTAATTGTTAAACTTCGTGATCATTTGACACTGCATGGTGCATCCGTTACGCAGAAGCAGCCTTGGGTACCGACGTTTGCTTTTTCCGGTACGAAAGGGAACCAAATTGCTTTAGCAGCTGGCGGTGCAGGCGCCGAGGAATCAGCTGCTGGTTTAGCTTACAGCCCCAGCCTTATTGGTGAAGTCATTACGGAAGAAGAGATTTGGGCATGTACAACTTGCCGTAACTGTGAGGACCAATGTCCAGTAATGAACGAGCATGTAGATAAAATTATCGACCTGCGCCGTTATTTAGTTTTGACAGAAGGTAAGATGGACGCAGATGCACAGCGCGCGATGACGAATATCGAACGCCAAGGGAACCCTTGGGGTCTTAACCGTAAAGAGCGTGAAGATTGGCGTGAAGCTCGTGAGGATGTTTATGTACCAACAGTGAAGGAAATGAATAAGGCGGGCGAAGAGTTTGAATACTTATTCTGGGTTGGTTCCATGGGTTCTTATGATAATCGCAGTCAAAAAATCGCTTTATCTTTCGCGAAGCTACTGAATGAAGCTGGCGTGAGCTTTGCGATTTTAGGAAATAAAGAAAAGAACTCTGGAGATACACCTCGACGTCTAGGAAATGAGTTCCTTTTCCAAGATTTAGCGACAAAAAATATCGAAGAGTTCGAAAAAGCAGAGGTCAAGAAAATCGTTACGATTGACCCGCATGCGTACAATATTTTCAAAAATGAGTATCCTGATTTTGGCTTAACGGCTGAGGTTTACCATCATACGGAAGTGTTGGCGAAGCTAGTGGAAGAGGGAAGATTGGTTCCGAAGTATGAAGTGAATGAAACGATTACGTTCCATGACTCCTGTTACCTAGGACGCTACAACGAAGTGTACGATCCCCCTCGTGAAATCTTAAAATCCATCCCAGGCGTGAAGCTTGTGGAAATGGAACGAAGCCGCGAAACAGGAATGTGCTGTGGAGCTGGCGGTGGACTTATGTGGATGGAAGAAGAAACAGGTAACCGAATCAATGTAACTAGAACAGAACAAGCACTTGCAGTAAACCCATCAGTCATCAGCTCAGGCTGCCCATACTGCTTAACAATGCTATCAGACGGCACAAAAGCTAAAGAAGTCGAAGAAACCGTCGCAACATACGACGTCGCAGAAATCCTCGAAAAAGCAGTCGTTGGTGAAAACAAAACTTTAACACACTAAAGCGATGGGGGTCAGTCCCCCATCACATTAACGCTTTAAAGTATCGGGGGTCAGACCCCCGGTGCGTTAAAGTGTTAAAGCTAGAACCATTATATTGAATAGTAGAAGTTGAAATGATGCACAAGTTACTTGATTTAAATGAATATTGTGTAAAGTGTTTCAATTTCTACTATTTTTTATGTAAAATAGATGATAAGCGCTTACAATTGTGTATTTACCCCAACATAACGGGCAGTAAGCTCCTCAACTGATGGAAGTTTAACTTTATCCAGTGCAGTGGGGAAATGGATTTCTTTTTTGACTTATTATTTTGAGCGAGCGTTCAGTCGCTCCGTCACTTTTAGGGGAATTTTGTATGTAAACCATAGATTCATATAAAGGAGAGGGATTGCATGGGGAAAACGGTTATTTTAGCAGGAGCTAGAACACCTTTTGGGAAATTCGGTGGTGCTTTAAGCCAGTTTACAGCATCTGAACTTGGTGGATTCGCAGTAGCGGAGGCGCTTCATAGAGCAGGCGTCGGACCAGAAGAAGTAAATGAACTGATTTTTGGATCTGTTCTACAAGGTGGTCAAGGACAAATTCCTTCGCGTCAAGCCGCACGCCACGCGAACCTACCGTGGAGTGTGAAAACAGAAACCATTAATAAAGTGTGTGCTTCTGGTATGCGAAGTGTAACGTTAGCCGATCAAATCATTCGTTCTGGTGATGAAGAAGTGATCGTTGCAGGCGGTATGGAGTCGATGAGTAATGCTCCTTATATTATGCAAAAAGCACGCTGGGGATTCCGAATGGGTGATGCAGCGGTTAAAGACTTAATGATCCATGATGGATTAAGCTGCTGCTTTACTGGCGTTCATATGGGAACTTACGGGAATTCAACGGCAGAGGAATTGGAATTAACACGTGAGCAACAAGACAAATGGTCGTTAAGAAGTCATGAAAAGGCAATTCAAGCGATGGAAGATGGTAAATTTTCAGAAGAAATTGTTTCAATTAATGTTCCACAAAAGCGTGGAGAACCAGTAGTTATCCAACATGATGAGTCACCACGTAAAGATACTTCCTATGAAAAATTAGCAAAGCTTGCACCTGTATTTGGTTCTGATGGAACAATTACAGCAGGTAACGCACCAGGTGTAAATGACGGAGCTGCCGCATTAGTTCTTATGAGTGAAGAACGCGCGAAGCAAGAAGGCAAAGAGCCTTTTGCTTATATTATTGGTCATGCCGAGGTAGCGATTGAGGGGAAGGATTTCCCAAAAACGCCAGGCCTCGTGATTAACGAGCTATTGAAAAAGACTGGCAAAAGCGTGGAAGAGATCGACTTATTTGAAATCAATGAAGCCTTTGCAGCTGTTTCATTAGCAAGTGAAAAAATCGCTGGACTGGATCCGGAAAAAATCAATGTAAACGGTGGAGCAATCGCATTAGGGCACCCAATTGGTGCAAGTGGAGCGAGAATTATTTTAACCTTAATGTACGAATTAAAACGACGCGGCGGTGGAATTGGTGTAGCAGCTATCTGCAGCGGAGGCGGCCAAGGCGACGCCATCATGATCGAAGTACCAAAATCACTGTAACACATTAAAGCGGTGGGGGTCAGTCCCCCAGAACGGTAACGCGTTAAAGCAACGGGGGTCAGACCCCCAATAAGGAGATGCGTTAATTTATTAAAGGGTTTTCAGGAGGGATATAAGGATGAACATTAAAAAGGTTATGGTTATTGGAGCGGGGCAAATGGGATCGGGGATTGCTCAAGTTTGTGCTCAAGCGGGTTATGAGGTTATTTTGAATGATTTGAAACCTGAGTTTGTAGAACGCGGATTAAGTGTGATTAAAAAGAATTTGTCTCGTCAGGTTGAAAAAGAGCGGATGACTGCAGAAGAAATGAACGATGTGTTAGAACGCCTTACACCATCAACGGATGTAACAGATGCGAAAGACATCGATCTTGTGATTGAAGCAGCTGTAGAAAATATGGATATTAAAAAGAAGCTTTTCGCCCAATTGGATGAAATCGCACCGGCTGGAGCCATTTTAGCTTCTAACACTTCATCGTTACCAATTACGGAAATCGCCGCAGCTACGAAGCGTCCTGAACTAGTTATTGGAATGCATTTTATGAATCCAGTTCCTGTTATGAAACTAGTAGAAATCATCCGCGGACTAGCAACATCGGATGAAGTGTATCAAGCGATTGAGGATATGACAAAGACTTTAAGCAAAGTTCCTGTTGAAGTGAATGATTTCCCAGGCTTTGTATCCAATCGTATATTAATGCCAATGATCAATGAAGCGATTTATACCCTTTATGAAGGAGTTGCTTCTAAAGAGGCGATTGATGAAGTGATGAAACTCGGAATGAATCATCCGATGGGACCACTAACACTAGCAGATTTTATCGGTTTAGATACATGTTTATACATTATGGAAACGCTTCACGAAGGATTCGGAGATACAAAATATCGCCCTTGTCCACTTTTAAGAAAATATGTAAAAGCAGGCTGGTTAGGTCGTAAGACAGGCCGCGGATTCTATGAATATAACTAACTAGAATTTCAACTATGAGAAGGAGGTTTTTGTAATGGATCTCCGTTTTACGGAAGAACAAGAAATGATGCGGAAAATGGTGCGCGATTTTGCGAATAATGAAATTGCCCCTTTTGTGGAAAAAATGGAGCAGGGCGAATTTCCAAGGCCCATTTTAAAAAAGATGGGTGAACTTGGCTTAATGGGAATTCCTGTTCCAGAAGAATTTGGCGGGGCGGAAATGGACTTCGTTTCTTATATCATCGCTATTAACGAGTTGTCGAGAGTAAGTGCAACGGTAGGGGTTATTCTATCTGTTCATACATCGGTTGGAACAAATCCCATTTTATACTTTGGGACAGATGAGCAAAAATTGAAATACGTCCCGAAGCTTGCTAGTGGTGAGTATTTAGGAGCGTTCTGTTTGACGGAGCCGAGTGCAGGTTCGGATGCCGCTAGTTTAAAAACAAGAGCGGTGAAAGATGGGGATGAATTCATCTTAAATGGTTCTAAGGTGTTCATCACCAATGGTGGCGAAGCAGATGTTTATATCGTTTTTGCGAGCACGAATCCAGAGGCAGGTTCGAAAGGGGTTTCTTGTTTTATCGTTGAAAAAGGAACGCCAGGACTCGTCATCGGTAAAGATGAATATAAAATGGGGCTTCATGGCTCAAGAACGGTCCAATTAACGTTTGAGGATATGCGTATTCCTGCCGCTAACTTACTAGGCGAGGAAGGGCAGGGTTTTAAAATTGCGATGGCTAATTTAGATGTAGGTCGCATCGGAATTGCTGCACAATCACTTGGGATTGCTGAGGCTGCTTTAGAAGCAGCTACTGCATACGCTAGGGAACGTATACAGTTTGGCAAACCTATTGCCGTGCAGCAAGGAATTTCTTTTAAGCTTGCTGACATGGCGACAAGCGTAGAGGCTGCTAGATTACTAGTTTATCGTGCAGCGGACATGCGCATGAAAGGCTTAAAATGCGGAAAAGAGGCTTCCATGGCCAAACTATTTGCTTCCCGCACAGCCGTTGAAGTCGCGACCGAAGCCATCCAAGTGTTTGGAGGCTACGGCTATACAGAGGATTACCCAGTAGAACGTTATTTCCGCGACGCCAAAGTAACCGAAATCTACGAAGGCACAAGCGAAATCCAACGCATCGTCATAAGCAAACAACTATAAAATAGCCAGTACTTTAACACTGTAAAGCACTGGGGGTCAGTCCCCCAGAACTTTAACGCGTTAAAGTTCCGGGGGACTGACCCCCGCTGGTGTGGCGCATTAAAGTATTAGAGGAGGATATGAGGATGAATTTTCAATTGACGGAAGAGCATGAAATGATTAGAAAAATGGTGCGTGATTTTGCGAGAAATGAGGTTGCTCCAACTGCTGCTGAGCGTGATGAAGAGGAGCGTTTTGATCGCGAAATTTTTGATAAGATGGCGGAGCTTGGTTTAACAGGGATTCCTTGGCCAGAAGAGTACGGCGGAATCGGAAGTGACTACCTTGCGTACTGTATCGCAGTTGAAGAGCTTTCCCGTGTGTGTGCATCAACAGGAGTAACACTTTCTGCTCACACTTCTTTAGCTGGGTGGCCAATCTTCAAATTCGGTAATGAAGAGCAAAAACAAAAATACTTACGACCGATGGCAGAAGGCACAAGCATTGGTGGCTATGGATTAACAGAGCCAGGAAGCGGTTCTGACGCAGGTGGAATGAGAACAACAGCTCGTCTTGAAGGCGACCACTACGTTCTTAACGGATCCAAAATTTTTATCACAAACGGTGGCATTGCTGATATTTATGTGGTGTTTGCTCTAACAGACCCATCTTCTAAGCAAAAAGGAACAACAGCCTTTATTATCGAAAAAGATTTCCCAGGCTTCTCCGTAGGGAAAAAAGAGAAAAAACTAGGCATTCGTTCATCACCAACAACGGAAATTATCTTCGAAGATTGTAAAGTTCCTGTAGAAAATCGCCTTGGCGAAGAGGGCGAGGGTTTTAAAATTGCGATGATGACATTGGACGGTGGACGTAACGGTATCGCTGCCCAAGCTGTCGGAATTGCTCAAGGTGCTCTTGATGCGGCAGTTGATTACGCAAAAGAACGTGTTCAATTCGGTAAGCCAATCGCAGCACAACAAGGAATTTCCTTCAAGCTTGCGGACATGGCGACAAGCGTTGAAGCTGCTAGACTATTAACCTATCAAGCAGCATGGTTGGAATCTGCAGGACTTCCATACGGTAAAGAATCTGCGATGTCGAAATTATTTGCCGGAGATGCGGCTATGAAGGTAACAACGGAAGCCGTTCAAGTATTTGGTGGCTACGGTTACACGAAGGACTATCCAGTAGAACGATTCATGCGTGATGCAAAAATCACTCAAATCTACGAGGGAACTCAAGAAATTCAACGTCTCGTTATAGGACGTATGTTGACGAAGTAGATTTTGGAGCAAGTCATCGAATAAAACATGACACTATTAAAAATCTAGCTGTTTCATTAAAACAGTTAGATTTTTGTCCAAAGGGAAGAAAGTATAATTTATTAGGACTTCGAAAGTTGTCTAGCGCAAGCAGCCTAGCCCCGAAGTACAGGGTGTACTAGTGTCGACAATGCGACAGGACGCCCGAGCCCTTGTCGACCTCGAGGTCAAATGGCGACCCCAAAGATGAGGTTAAAGAGCAAACCTCCTCTTTGGGACGGCATTTGCTTGTCGGGGCTGATCAAGGCACTTGTGCTTTTCTTATAAGCCCATACTTCCAGTAAACTCTCACTTACGGGCATATACCTAGTCTTTCACTTATTAAAGGAGATGACAAAGGCGGGAGAAAAAATGATGAAAAAACGTGAAGTACAGGCGTCGGTGAAGGATGAACGTCTCGTTCGTAAACGCCGGGACGAAATGATCAAAGGAGCCGTGACCCTGTTTATACAAAAGGGCTTCCACCGTACAACTACGAGAGAAATTGCGAAAGCTTCTGGTTTTAGCATTGGAACACTCTATGAATATATTCGGACGAAGGAAGATGTCCTTTACTTAGTTTGTGATAGCATCTATGATCAGGTTCGCGAACGATTGCAAAGTGACATTAATCAAAATAAAGGTACACTTGAAAGCTTAAAGCTTGCGATAGCCTACTATTTTCGAGTGGTAGATGAGATGCAAGATGAAGTCCTCGTCATGTATCAGGAAGTAAAATCCCTTTCTAAAGACGCTTTACCATATGTACTGCGAAAGGAACTCGAAATGGTAGGTATGTTTGAAACGGTCATTGAACGCTGTGTGGCAAACAAGGAGCTAGACTTATCCGAAAAGCAGATCAAAATGCTTGCCCATAATATTTTTGTTCAAGGGCAAATGTGGGGCTTCCGCCGCTGGGCGCTCCAAAAAGAATACACACTCGATGAATACATTGAATTTCAAACAGATTTGCTGCTTTTTGGAATGAAGGGATAGTTTTTTAATTCAATAATAGGAGGATCCTAAATGAGTACAACGCAAAGTTATAAGCCAAAACATCATATACGCTTTGTTACGGCTTCTAGTTTATTTGATGGGCACGATGCCTCCATTAATATTATGAGAAGAATTCTTCAATCTCTTGGAGCAGAGGTGATTCATCTTGGGCATAATCGTTCTGTTGAAGAAGTAGTTAATGCTGCCATTCAAGAGGATGCCCAAGGGATTGCGATTTCCTCTTACCAAGGCGGACACGTCGAATATTTTAAGTATATGTATGACCTTTTAAAGGAAAGGGGCGCTTCCCACATCCGCATTTATGGCGGTGGTGGTGGTGTTATCATTCCAAAGGAAATAAAAGAACTTCATGAATATGGGATTGCACGAATTTTTTCACCAGAGGATGGTCGACAGTACGGCCTGCAAGGCATGATCGAACTCATGATCAAAGAATGCGATTTTGCTACGATTTCACCAGAATCCGTTCCTCAATTAACGGAACTTCACACCGATGACGTTAATACGATTGCGAAATTGATTACTCTAGCTGAGCATCAAGTAGATCGTGATCATGAAGCAGCTGCCGCTGTCGAAACCGTTATGGAAAAAGTGAAGTCACTGACGAAATCCGTTCCTGTTGTCGGAATTACCGGTACAGGCGGGGCTGGAAAAAGCTCACTGACAGACGAGCTGATTCGCCGTTTTATTAATGAAATTCCTGAGAAAAAAGTTGCCATTCTTTCTGTTGACCCAACAAAACAAAAAACAGGTGGGGCGCTACTAGGCGACCGTATTCGTATGAACGCGATTTTCAACCCCCGCGTTTATATGCGCAGCTTAGCAACGAGAAATTCGAAAAGTGAGCTTTCCCTTGCGATTAAAGATGCCATTTCCGTCACAAAGGCTGCTGGCTTTGATTTAATCGTTGTTGAAACAAGCGGAATCGGCCAAGGGGACGCAGAGATTACCGAAATTTGTGATGTAGCACTTTATGTAATGACAAGTGAATTCGGGGCACCGTCCCAGCTTGAAAAAATTGATATGATCGATTTTGCCGACCTGATTGTCATTAATAAATTTGAACGCAAAGGCTCTGAAGATGCAAAACGCCAAGTTCAAAAGCAATATCAACGTTCTCACATGCTTTTTGAAAAAGAGTTCTCGGAAATGCCAGTGTACGGAACGATTGCGAGTCAATTTAATGATCCAGGAACAAACTCCTTATTTGCGGCACTAATGGACACAATAAACGCAAAAACAGGAACGAACTGGACAACAACCTTTGAACGAAATGCCCTAGTTGAAAAACAAAATGTCATCATTCCGAATGACCGCCGTTATTACTTAAGAGAAATTTCCGAAACGGTTCGTACGTACCATAAAAAAGCAGAAGAGCAAGTAAATTTAGCTCGCAAGCTTTTCCAATTAGAAGGTGCGATTGAAGCGGTTAAGGACCAACCAGAAATCGCGCAAGCTCTTGAAACGATCAAAACAGAAACAGAAAGTAAATTAACGCCTGAAACGGCAAAAATTTTACAAGGATGGGAACAAACAAAAGCAGCTTATGCGGCTGATCAGTTTGTTACAAGAATCCGCGATAAAGAGATTGTGACTGCGCTAAAATCAAAAAGCTTATCTGGCTTAGACATCCCGAAAGTAGCTCTTCCAAAATATAAGGATTACGGCGAAATCATTCGTTGGGTGTACCGTGAAAATGTTCCAGGAGAATTCCCGTTCACAGCAGGTGTATTCCCGTTCAAACGCGAAGGGGAAGATCCGAAGCGTCAGTTTGCAGGAGAAGGGACACCGGAGCGTACAAATCGTCGTTTCCATTATCTATCCAAAGATGATTCAGCGAAGCGCTTAAGTACAGCGTTTGATTCGGTGACATTGTATGGGGAAGATCCTGACTACCGTCCAGATATTTACGGTAAAGTAGGCGAAAGCGGTGTCAGCATCTGTACATTAGATGATATGAAAAAGCTGTATGATGGCTTTGATCTATGTCATCCATCTACTTCCGTTTCAATGACGATCAATGGACCAGCGCCGATTATCCTAGCGATGTTTATGAATACGGCGATTGAGCAGCAAGTGGCGAACAAAGAGGCAGAACTTGGCCGATCTCTAACAGAGCATGAATTAGCGGATGTGAAAGCCTATACGTTGAAAACGGTTCGTGGAACGGTCCAGGCTGATATTTTAAAAGAAGATCAAGGACAAAACACTTGTATCTTCTCAACGGAATTTGCCCTACGTATGATGGGTGATATTCAACAATACTTTATTGACGAACAAGTTCGCAATTATTACTCTGTATCTATTTCCGGATACCATATTGCTGAAGCAGGGGCGAACCCGATTTCGCAACTAGCGTTTACATTGGCGAATGGCTTCACATACGTGGAATATTATTTAAGCCGTGGCATGAACATCGACCATTTCGCACCTAACTTATCGTTCTTCTTCTCAAACGGTTTAGATCCAGAGTACACGGTTATTGGCCGCGTCGCTCGCCGTATCTGGGCATCAGTAATGCGTGATAAATACGGTGCGAATGACCGAAGTCAAAAGCTGAAATATCATATTCAAACATCTGGCCGCTCTTTACATGCGCAGGAAATTGATTTCAATGATATTCGTACAACTCTACAAGCATTAATGGCTTTACATGATAACTGTAATTCCCTTCATACGAATGCATATGACGAAGCGATTACAACACCGACAGAAGAGTCTGTTCGTCGCGCAATGGCGATTCAAATGATCATTACGAAGGAACATGGCTTAACGAAAAACGAAAATCCACTTCAAGGATCATTCATCGTCGAGGAATTAACAGATCTTGTAGAAGAAGCAGTTTTACAAGAGTTTGAACGAATGAATGATCGTGGTGGCGTACTAGGTTCGATGGAAACGCAATACCAACGTGGAAAAATTCAAGACGAGTCAATGTACTACGAAATGAAGAAGCATACAGGTGAATTACCAATCATCGGTGTGAACACGTACTTAAATCCGAACCCACCCTCTGAAGAAGATGTCGATAATATGGAAATTGCTAGAGCAACAACAGAAGAAAAAGAACTGCAAATCAACAATTTAAGAGAATTCCAAGCTCGCAATCAAGACAAATCCGAGCAAGCATTACAACGACTTAAGGCAACAGCTGTCAGCGGTGGCAATATTTTTGCTGAACTAATGGAAACAGTTAAAGTCGCAAGCTTAGGTCAAATTACCCGTGCCCTTTATGAAGTTGGCGGACAGTATAGACGTAATATGTAAATAGAAAAGCGGTCGATAGCCAAATGCTATCGACCCTTTCTTGTCTTAGAAAAAATTTTTCCACGAAGCCATAGAAATAATAAAGGAATCCATTATAATCATAGTAGAATGGCTAAATTTGATTAAACTAGGGTGCAATATATGAAGATCATCAGGCAAATATACATGATTGCTGCAGCTATTGGAATTAGCTTAGTGATGTATTATCTTTACCAAAGACAACTAGGAGCGATTTCATTCTTCATTTTATCAATTATTTTTTTCATTCTTGGTTTTCGAATGTTAGGAAAAAAAGAAAAGGGCAAGTCAAAATAAAAACGATTTCTCCTCGCTGATACTAGCATAAACCGGAAGAATTTGTTTATAATGAGGAGTATGTATTTGAGTGTGTATTCACTCTAGCCCGTTTATTATGTATTTAAATGGTGTTTATAGAGAAAGGAAGTGTGGATATTGAGTTTGGCCCAATTAACGAAAGAACAACTAGATGACATGTCCCTTATTGAAATGACATATGTCATACTTGAGAATAATAAACAAGCGATTGCTTTTAATGAAATATTAAATGAAATCGTTGCAGCTACTGGCTTAACAGAAAACGAAGTGAAGGCAAAAATTGCCCAATTTTATACGGATTTAAATATTGACGGTCGATTCCTTTGTTTAGGTGAAAATCGTTGGGGTCTTCGCAGTTGGTATCCAGTGGATCAAGCTGAAGAAGATACAATCACGCAGATTAAGCCTAAAAAGAAAAAGGCGAAAAAAGCCAAAGATGACGATGATCTTGAGGATTATGATGAGCTTGATGAGGATGAAATCGATTATGACGATGAGTTTGAAGAAGATGATCTTCTAGATGACGAGGAAGATGAAAGCTTCGATGATCTTGATGAAGCAGTCGATGAATTTGAAGATGAAGAACTCATCGATGAGGAAGAAGAACTTCTTGACGGTCTTGACGATGAAGAGTTAGATGACGAGGAAGAAGATGATTTGGAATTAGAAGAAGAGGATGAAGATCTGTAGATCAAGTCTATAGATGATAAAACAATTCTTGACTTTTGATTTCATCGAATGTAGAATCTTTTTTGGGCTCCTTTTAAAAGGAACGGCGATCAAATGATTATAAACGCTCCCTTACTTAATGGTAAGTGGGCGTTTTTTTATTTTTTTATAAATCGTTTTTCTCCCTTAGGTAAATCTTATGAATAGATAATCAAATGCATATAAAAAAGAGGGGGATTTGTCATGACAAAGTATATTTTTGTAACTGGCGGTGTTGTTTCATCGTTAGGAAAAGGGATCACAGCGGCATCGTTAGGGAGATTATTAAAGAATCGTGGATTGAAAGTAACGATTCAAAAATTAGATCCTTATATTAACGTGGATCCTGGGACGATGAGTCCTTATCAGCACGGTGAAGTATTTGTTACTGATGATGGGGCTGAAACGGATTTAGATTTAGGCCATTATGAACGTTTTATTGATATCAATTTAAACAAATTTAGTAACGTAACAACTGGAAAGATTTACTCAACAGTTTTGAAAAAGGAAAGACGCGGAGATTATTTAGGAGCAACTGTACAGGTTATTCCGCATATTACGAATGAAATTAAAGAAAAAGTGTTTCGCGCAGGAAGAGAAACACAGGCAGACGTGGTTATCACTGAAATTGGTGGAACAGTAGGGGACATCGAGTCATTACCATTCTTAGAAGCGATTCGCCAAATTAAGAGTGATGTCGGTCGTGACAATGTAATGTATGTTCATTGTTCGCTAATCCCATATTTAAAAGCAGCTGGAGAACTGAAAACAAAGCCAACTCAACATAGTGTAAAAGAATTACGTAGCTTAGGGATTCAACCGAATGTGATTGTCGTTCGTACGGAAATGCCGATTTCACAGGATATGAAGGATAAGCTTGCGTTATTCTGTGATATCCCAGCCAATAACGTGATTGAGGCACCAGATGCGGATACATTATATGCAATCCCACTGTTACTTCAGGACCAAAATTTTGATCAAATCGTTTGTGATCATTTAAAGCTAAATTGCCAAAAAGCGGATATGACAGAATGGACGGCTCTTCTTGAAAAAGTAAGAAACCTATCGAAAAAGACGAGAATTGCTCTTGTTGGAAAGTATGTTGAATTACAAGATGCGTATATCTCTGTTGTTGAAGCATTAAAGCATGCTGGTTTCGCCTTTGATTCTGATGTTGAAATCAAATGGGTAAATGCAGAAGAAGTAACGAAGGAAAATGTGAATGAATTATTATCGGATGCAGACGGAATTCTAGTTCCAGGTGGATTTGGTGATCGTGGAGTGGAAGGGAAAATTCTTGCGACTCAGTTTGCACGTGAGCAAAAGGTTCCTTTCTTAGGAATTTGTTTAGGTATGCAGTTAGCTACGGTAGAATTTGCAAGGAACGTTCTTGGTCTAGAGGAAGCACATTCGGCGGAGCTAGATCCGAATACACCATACCCAATTATCGACCTTTTACCAGAGCAAAAGGATATCGAAGATTTAGGTGGAACGCTTCGTTTAGGCTTGCAACCATGTAAGCTAGAAGAAGGAACAAAAGTATTTGCTGCGTATCAAGATGAAGTGGTGTATGAACGCCATCGTCACCGCTACGAGTTTAACAATGAATATCGCCAAGCAATGGAAGCGAAAGGTTTTGTATTCTCTGGGACAAGCCCAGACGGTCGATTAATTGAAACGATCGAAATTACCGATCACCCTTGGTTTGTGGCGTCTCAATTCCATCCGGAATTTACATCTAGACCAAATCGCCCACAACCACTATTCCGTGACTTCATCGAAGCCACACTAAAAAATAATCAATAAAAGCAAAGAGTCCTTGTCCAATACAAATTTGGCACAAGGACTCTTTTTTTCGCTTTCCTACTTCACCGCAGCACACTAGCGGGGGTCAGTCTCCCGGAACTTTAACGCGTTAAAGTTATGGGGGACTGACCCCCAGTGCTTTACAGTGTTAAAGTTCGTCTAGTATTTCGTCTAGTGTGAATTTAAGTCCGTAGTAAGCGAATAGGGCTGCCATAGAGGATGGGAGTCCGTAGCGGTTGCCATATTCATCGGGTAGAAGTCCCTTTGTTAAGTGGAGGTTAATCGATACATCTGCTAATTCAAATAGGTCATCATCTTCAGATTCCACTTTTGAAGAAATGGCTACAAAAGGAACCCCCAATCCATGAAGTTTTTTTGCGCATTCGATGGCTTCTTCGTCATTTGTGTAGCGGGAGAGAATAATAACCCGGTCAGCCTGTTGAATTTCCTCAAAATTAGAAGGAAATGGTTTCGCGTGTGATAATGGCTCTGCTCCAACAGTCGCTTCTAGTACAACTGATTCCATCTCGTTACGACCAAATAAATAAATTGTTCCCTCACTAACGGCGGCTTGAGCAATAAGGCGAGCGCCGTCTTCAAAAACAAACTCCCCTTTTTCATGAATTCTTTTAAATAAACCCGATAATTGAGTTGAAAACATTTTTAACATTAAAGGCCCCTCCAATTACAACTTTCTGATACTTATTATAGACCGATAACGGAAAATGGCAAAAATCAAACAATTATCTGATATATTGGAAAAATAAAGAAGGATATTGCAGTATGTAAATCGAATTAAACAATGGGATAAAAAAATTAGTTAAGTAATGTTTACATATATTAAATCTAAGTTAGGGGCGATACCGTTGAAGGAAAAAATATTAATCGTTGATGATCAATTTGGAATTAGAATCTTATTAAATGAAGTATTCCAAAAAGAGGGATACCAAACATTCCAAGCAGCAAATGGTGTGCAAGCTCTTGAAATTGTGAAACAACATTCTCCTGATTTAGTATTACTTGATATGAAAATTCCAGGTATGGATGGAATTGAAATTTTAAAAAGAATGAAAGTAATTGATCCTGATATTCGCGTGATTATTATGACCGCTTACGGCGAACTGGATATGATTCAAGAGGCAAAAGACTTGGGTGCTTTAACCCATTTTGCGAAACCTTTTGATATTGATGATATTCGTGCAGCAGTAAAAGAGCATTTACTAATAAAATCATAGTTTATATGGAAATATTGAAAACCCTTTCAATCTAACATTTTTTTAAACTGTCAAGGGATTAATGGAAATCTTTTAACCGTTTTGGTATGATACATATGGATTTTAGAAAAGTGGATGATTTTTTAGTTAAGCTCAGTTCCGTATACATACCCGTAAAATAAGTAGGAAAACCTAACGTGGATTGCTTGCTAAAAGATCGCTCATAAGGAGGAAAAAGAATGCCTTTAGTTTCCATGACAGAAATGCTTAATAAAGGAAAAGCCGAAGGTTATGCCGTAGGTCAATTTAACTTAAATAATCTTGAGTTTACTCAAGCCATTCTTCAGGCTGCTGAAGCTGAAAAATCTCCAGTTATTCTTGGGGTTTCTGAAGGTGCAGCACGTTATATGGGTGGATTCTTTACTGTTGTAAAAATGGTAGAAGGTCTTATACATGATTATAAAATTACCGTTCCTGTTGCGATTCATTTAGACCATGGCTCAAGCTTTGAAAAATGTAAAGAAGCCATCGATGCAGGATTTACTTCCGTGATGATTGATGCATCTCATGGCCCATTTGAGGAAAATGTTGCAACGACTAAGAAAGTAGTTGAATATGCACACGCTAAAGGTGTTTCTGTTGAAGCAGAACTTGGAACAGTTGGCGGACAAGAGGATGATGTGGTAGCAGATGGCGTCATCTACGCAGATACAAATGAGTGTGTCGAACTTGTGAAACTTACTGGCATCGATTGCTTAGCTCCAGCACTTGGCTCCGTACATGGACCTTACAAAGGTGAACCAAATTTAGGGTTCAAAGAAATGGAAGAGATCGGCAAGCTTACAGGTGTTCCACTTGTATTACATGGAGGTACGGGTATCCCAACTAAAGATATCCAAAAATCCGTTTCTCTAGGTACAGCAAAAATTAACGTTAACACAGAAAACCAAATTGCTTCGGCAAAAGTGGTCCGTGAAGTGTTAGCAGCGAAACCTAACGAATACGATCCTCGTAAATACTTAGGCCCAGCACGCGACGCTATTAAAGAAACTGTTATTGGTAAAATGCGTGAATTTGGATCGTCAGGAAAAGCTTAATAAATATAATTCCTCGAAACCGCCTTATTCCCAAGGCGGTTTCAGTTCATTTTTAAAAATACAAAAAATATGTCGAAAAATATAGACTTAATGGAGGAACACATCATGAAATTTTTTATTGATACTGCCAATATGGAAGAAATTCGTGAAGCACATGCTCTTGGCATTTTATCTGGCGTAACGACGAATCCTTCGTTAGTTGCAAAAGAAAAGGGAATTTCTTTTCATGACCGTTTAAAGGAAATTGCCGATTTGGTTTCAGGCTCAGTCAGTGGTGAAGTTATCGCCCTTGATGCAGAAGGAATGATTAAAGAGGGTAAAGAATTAGCGGCGATTCACCCTAATATTACCGTTAAATTACCGATGACTCCTGATGGTTTAAAAGCGGTTTCGGTTTTATCAATAGAGGGAATTAAAACGAATGTAACCCTTATTTTTAGTGCGAATCAAGCGTTAATGGCAGCACGTGCGGGTGCAACCTACGTATCACCATTTTTAGGTAGATTAGATGATATCGGTCATAATGGCCTTGATCTAATTTCAACCATTGCCGAAATCTTTGCAATTCATGGAATTGAATCAGAAATTATTGCAGCATCCATTCGTCATCCACAGCATGTTACGGATGCTGCACTTAGAGGGGCACATATTGCCACATGTCCATATAAAATCATCATGCAAATGTTTAAGCATCCATTAACGGAGCAAGGAATCGAAGCATTTTTGAAAGATTGGAGCACTCGATCATAAGAAAAGCGGAAGCGCTCTTGTAAGCCCCCGATAAAGAAGACTGGTCGATTGGCGAGAGAAGCGAAGCCAGAGACCTAGTCGCACTTATGCAAACCGTTCTTTGGTTTGCCAAGCAATACCATCAGTGGGATAAACAGTCCCACTGATGTAAGTTCTAGGGCTAATGACATATTTGAAAAAAATTTCACTTTTGATACATGAAAAGTTTATTTTCGTGTACACTAATAAAATGAGACTAGTCGGATTTTGTCTATTTTTGATGGTAAAATATGCTAAACTTTTCTTGGGGCATTTTTTAAAATAGAATAGTTGGAGATACTAGTCTTAAACCTAAAAGAAATGTGGGCTTAGAAAGGAGTCGAACATGGAAAAGCTAAAAATTGCAGGCGGTTACCCTTTGAAAGGGACAGTTCGAATAAGCGGGGCAAAAAATAGTGCAGTGGCGCTCATCCCAGCTACCATTTTAGCGGATTCACCTGTTTCAATTGAAGGATTGCCAGACATATCGGACGTACAAATACTGAAGGCACTTCTCGAAGAAATTGGTGGAAAAGTTAATTTTTCGAATCATAAAATGACCGTCGATCCATCCTCGATGATTTCGATGCCGTTACCCAATGGGAAAGTGAAAAAACTTCGCGCCTCTTATTATTTAATGGGGGCAATGCTCGGTCGTTTCAAAAAAGCCGTTATTGGCTTGCCAGGCGGATGTCATCTTGGTCCAAGACCAATTGACCAGCATATAAAAGGGTTTGAAGCATTAGGTGCCAGAGTAACAAATGAACAAGGTGCCATTTATTTACGTGCCGATGAACTTCGCGGTGCTCGTATTTACTTAGATGTTGTTAGTGTGGGCGCGACAATTAATATCATGTTAGCGGCTGTTCGTGCAAAAGGCCGGACGATTATTGAGAATGCAGCAAAGGAACCTGAAATCATTGATGTGGCAACGCTTTTATCCAATATGGGCGCTAAAATCAAAGGGGCAGGGACTGATGTCATACGCATTGATGGGGTTGAACATCTTCATGGTTGTCAACATACGATAATCCCTGACAGAATTGAAGCCGGGACGTATTTAATTTTAGGGGCAGCTGTCGGAGAGGGAATCGTCATCGACAACGTAATCCCATTACACTTGGAATCCATGATTGCTAAGCTTAGAGAGATGGGTGTTCACATTGAAACAAGTGATGATCAAGTGTATGTCGACGGATCGAAAAAGTTAAAAGCCATTGATATAAAAACGCTCGTCTATCCAGGGTTTCCTACTGATTTACAGCAGCCGATGACCACTCTTTTAACAAAAGCAGAAGGTTCTAGTATGGTAACCGATACTATTTATAGCGCTCGCTTTAAGCATATTGATGAATTAAGACGAATGAATGCCAATATAAAAGTAGAAGGTCGCTCCGCCATCATAAATGGACCGATCCAGCTCCAAGGAGCAAAAGTGAAGGCTAGTGACTTACGTGCTGGTGCTGCATTAGTCATTGCTGGTTTGATGGCAGAGGGAATTACGGAGGTAACTGGGCTTGAACATATCGATCGGGGCTATAGCAACCTTGTCGAAAAGTTAAATGGCCTAGGGGCTACTATTTGGAGAGAACAACTAACAAAAGAAGAAATGGAACAAATGAAAAATGCTTAAGCAGGATTCGTAAAAATAAGTTATGATGTAGGTAATAGATCTTTGTTTGAACAAGGGGAAGGATGAAAAACAGATGGAAAGAAGTTTATCGATGGAACTTGTCCGTGTGACAGAAGCAGCTGCACTTGCATCTGCACGATGGATGGGCCGAGGTCTGAAAGATGAAGCAGATGGAGCAGCTACTAGTGCGATGCGTGATGTGTTTGATACTGTTCCAATGAAAGGTACCGTCGTCATTGGGGAAGGCGAAATGGATGAAGCGCCGATGCTTTATATTGGGGAAAAATTAGGGACAGGCTATGGCCAACGTGTCGATGTTGCCGTTGATCCTTTGGAAGGAACTAATATTGTTGCATCTGGAGGCTGGAATGCATTAGCTGTTTTAGCCGTTGCTGACCATGGAAATTTACTTCATGCACCGGATATGTATATGGATAAAATTGCTGTTGGACCAGAAGCAGTCGGACAAATCGATATTAATGCGTCTGTTTTAGATAATTTAAAGGCTGTTGCTCGTGCGAAAAATAAAGACATCGAAGATATAGTCGCAACCGTATTAAATCGTGAACGTCATGGCCATATCATTGCCCAACTTCGCGAAGCAGGGGCTCGAATTAAGTTAATTAATGATGGTGATGTTGCTGGTGCGATTAATACTGCGTTTGACTTTACTGGTGTCGATATTTTATTCGGTTCAGGTGGAGCTCCTGAAGGAGTGATTTCTGCTGTAGCATTAAAATGCCTTGGTGGCGAAATCCAAGGGAAATTACTGCCGCAAAACGATGCAGAATTACAACGTTGTATCAAAATGGGCCTAGATGTTAATCGCGTCTTACTGATGGAAGACTTAGTTAAAGGCGATGATGCGATTTTTGCAGCAACAGGTGTGACGGATGGAGAGCTATTAAAAGGGGTACAATTTAAAGGTTCTTATGGATCTACACACTCACTTGTTATGCGCGCAAAATCTGGAACTGTTCGATTTGTTGATGGTCGACATAGTTTAAAGAAGAAACCACATTTAGTGATTAGATAGAGAGAACGTCAATCCATTTAAATAAAGTGGTTCCCTGCCTAAATAAAGGGCGAGGAACCACTAATTTTACATTTTCTTTATTTCCATTTTTTTCTGTTGATTATTTTTGATAAAAAGGGGTACAATATGAAATGTTTTTGCCCTTTTTCTACCTTAGATTATTTTCTTCTGAAACTTCAACGAAATCTTCATTTTTTTTAATCCTTTCCATATCAATTCTCGAATAGTCCGTATTTTTGTATGGGGGAAAATACTGCAAATTAGAAAAGCGTAAGCGGCTCGCCAAGCTCTGACATGCATACCTCGAGGTCGACAAAAACTCGGGCGTCCTGTTGAATTGTCGACATTAGTACATCCTGTACGTCGGGGATAACCGCCTGCGCTGGAAAATAAATAAAGAGTGGTGTCATAATGGATTTAACAATTAATAATTTAGAAAATATGAAGCTGAAGGAATTGTATGAGCTTGCTCGCGAATACAAAGTTTCCTACTACAGCAAATTAACAAAGAAAGAATTAATTTTTGCAATTTTAAAAGCACGTGCAGAACAACAAGGCTACTTCTTCATGGAAGGTGTACTTGAGATTATTCAATCGGAAGGCTTTGGCTTCCTACGCCCAATAAATTATTCCCCTAGCTCTCAGGATATTTACATTTCCGCGTCCCAAATTCGTCGATTTGATTTGCGTAATGGTGACAAGGTTTCTGGTAAAGTTCGACCACCGAAGGAGAATGAGCGTTATTTCGGATTATTACACGTAGAAGCGGTTAATGGGGACGACCCAGAGTCAGCAAAGGAACGTGTTCACTTTCCTGCTTTAACGGCACTTTATCCAGATCGTCAAATGAAGCTAGAAACAACCTCTAAGAATTTTTCCACTCGAATCATGGATTTAATCACTCCTGTCGGTTTTGGACAACGTGGTTTAATTGTAGCGCCTCCAAAGGCTGGTAAAACAATCCTTATTAAGGAAATTGCCAATGCGGTTACAACGAACCACCCAGAGGCAGAATTGATTGTTCTCTTGATCGATGAACGCCCAGAGGAAGTAACAGATATTGAACGTTCGGTTGTAGGTGATGTCGTTAGCTCAACCTTTGATGAGGTACCTGAAAATCATATTAAGGTGGCAGAGCTTGTATTAGAACGTGCGATGCGACTTGTTGAGCATAAACGTGACGTCGTCATTTTAATGGATAGTATTACAAGATTAGCTAGGGCTTATAACTTAGTAATTCCGCCAAGTGGACGAACTCTTTCTGGTGGTATTGACCCTGCAGCATTCCACCGTCCAAAGCGTTTCTTCGGGGCTGCGCGTAATATCGAAGAAGGTGGAAGCTTAACGATTTTAGCAACGGCGCTAGTCGACACAGGTTCCCGTATGGATGACGTCATTTATGAAGAATTTAAAGGTACAGGGAATATGGAGCTACATTTAGATCGTTCACTTGCAGAACGTCGTATCTTCCCTGCTTTAGATATACGTCGCTCTGGAACGAGAAAAGAAGAGTTGCTTATTCCTAAGGAACATTTGGATAAATTATGGGCGATTCGTAAATCGATGTCAGACCAACCAGATTTTGGTGAAAAATTCCTTCGTAAGTTAAAAACAACTAAGTCTAACGAAGACTTCTTCAATATTATTGGCGAAGAAATGAAAGGCAAGCGCTCATCCAATACAACTTCTTAAAAAATAGAGTAGCTTTTCATTTAAATCCCATATTGCAAAACGATAATCACCTTGCTATAATATGTACAGTGTGTTTTTACTAAATGGTACTTCTAAAGTTGTATCATATATAACTCTGTTTCGAATGACTCAGGGCAAAAAGGAGATGAAAAGAATGAAAGCAGGAATTCATCCTAACTATAATAAAGCAATGGTAACTTGCGCTTGCGGTAACACTTTTGAATCGGGTTCTGTTAAAAAAGAAATCCGTATTGAAACTTGTTCTGAGTGCCACCCATTCTATACTGGACGTCAAAAATTCGCTGAGGCTGGCGGACGTGTTGACAAGTTCAACAAGAAATACGGCATGAAAACACAACAATAATAATCAAACAGGCAAGGGATTTTGCTTCTTGCCTGTTTTTTATTTGAAAAGTGAAAAGCGGAAGCGGCTTGCTCAGCCCCGACAAGCAAAAGACGCTCCCTGAAAGAAGGCGTTCTTTGCCTTCATTCAGGGAGTGACTTTTGACCTCGAGGGGCTAGCCGCTGGAGCTAGACAAAGTGAAAAGCGCAAGGCGTTTGCCCATCGGCGACAAGCAAAAGACGAGCTGGCAGGAAGGTTGTTCTTTAACCTTCATGACAGATTGGCTTTTGACCTCGAGCCGATAGCGCCTGGAGCTAGACAGCTGAAAAGCGCATGCGGCTTGATAACAAAAGAGCTATAAATTTTACAAAACATAGAATAAATTTATTTAGATTTTCCCTGGCAAGAAAGGAGTGGCCGCAAAATGTATGTTATGAAGCAAAGCGGGTGGGTTGAGGTCATCTGCGGAAGTATGTTTTCTGGAAAATCAGAAGAACTCATACGTCGAGTAAGACGCACACAGTTTGCTAAGCAAAAGATTGTCGTCTTTAAACCACAGCTGGATAATCGGTATGCCGAAGAAGCAGTTGTTTCGCATAATGGCTCATCCTTTGATGCAAAGCCAATCGCGCGATCTACAGATATTTTTAAATATATTAATGCGGCTATCGATGTGATTGCCATTGACGAAATTCAATTCTTCGATGAAGAGATTACACATGTGGTTCAGCAGCTTGCAGACAGCGGGCATCGAGTAATTGTTGCTGGACTCGACCAAGATTTCCGAGGTGAACCTTTTGGTCCGATGCCTAAATTAATGGCGATTGCTGAGCTCGTAACAAAGCTTCAAGCGGTTTGTGCGGTTTGTGGTTCTCCAGCGAGCCGAACACAAAGACTGATTAATGGTCAGCCTGCCTCCTATCATGATCCGATTATTTTAGTCGGTGCATCTGAAAGTTACGAACCACGTTGTCGTCATCATCATGAAGTCCCGAAAACACCAAGTCAATTGGAAACAGCGGAAACGGTTATATCTCATTCGGTGGAATGATCTACAAACGTTGTATCTGATTCCGATAAATGAGTCAAAACAAATAGTACTTTTTGAGGATGAATTCGCAGTGGATTCATTCTTTTTATTGTTAAAATAATTTGTACATATTTAAAGGAGGCGGAATGATTTTGAAAGATTTATTTACGATTGATTGTGGGGAAATCTTATTACGTGAATATAAGATTGAAGATGCGGATGAGATCTATGAGCTTACTTCAGAACCTGAAGTGTATGAATTTTTACCCGATTTTAAAACGACAAGAGAACAACGATTAGATTGGGTAACAAATTATGAAATACCTTCAAACGAACGCTTTTTAGCAGCAGTGCCAAATATTGATGAGCAAACTTATTTGAGATTAGCCATTATTTTAAAGGAAACGGGTAAGTTAATTGGATTTTGTATGACTGGAATCAAAGAGGAGTTACCGACCCCTAATCGTGAAATTGCGTATGCGATTTCAAAACATTATCGAAATAAAGGCTATACGACAAAAGCTGCCAAAGGACTGATTACTTATTTGTTTGAAAAAACAAATTTGGAGCTTCTCAATGCGGTTGCACTTACTCATAATGTAAGCTCAAATAAAGTTATCCAGAAACTTGGTTTTCATTTAGTCGGTGATATAGAAATCGACAACCAAATGCATCACCATTATACGTTAAGCAAGAGTAATTGGGATTGTTCACTCTAAGTTTCCATTTCCTCTAATTGGAATGCAACCTCTATTCTTTTTTGGAAAAAATATAGAATGGAGGTGCATTAGAATGAAAAAGGTCTATATGATTTCTTTGTTACTTGTTTTTTTAGCAGGATGTAATATGTATAAAGGTAACAAGGGGTATGGAGATGAGAGTGGAAATGCTCCTACACCTGTTAACTATCGCCCTCATGGAAATGTCAATCAGGATATGATTACAGACCAAAATCCGAATTTGTTAAACTTGAATACGGATGAGAATAATAGCACAAACAGTCAGGGAAAAGATATAAATCAAGCAAGGAAAGTCATTCAAAAATCGAACGAGTTCGAAGATGGATCGATCTGGATCAATGGAGATAACATGCATATCACCGTCTATCCCAATGGTCGACTTTCGGGGAACGAACTTAAGGATGCCAAGTCTAAATTGCATAAAAATTTAATGCGAGCAGTGCCATCCTACTATATTCATTTGAATATTGGAAATCGATAATTGGAAATAAAGTGAAACTTCCATCAGTGGGGGGGTTCCTTATCCCCCACTGATGGTTAGTTGAACCAATCACGCTCAAGTCACGGCACGTCCTGTGCCTTCGCCTGACTAGGGCATCCTGTCGGTCGTCGGACCTTTACGGGCAGTTGATCCCCCACCTATCTTCTTTGTTCACTCAGAATCTTGAGGTGGGGGTCTTACTGCCCGTTAAGTGTGGGATAAAAGTAGAGGATGGCTCATGCTATCCTCATTTTTTTTATGATTAGGCTTTGACCTTGCTTTTCGCCTATACTATAATTATCATGTTATGCCCTAAAATGGGAAGAAGATAGAGGTGATGGACGTTGTTTGATCGTTTACAATCTGTAGAGGACCGTTATGAAAAGTTAAATGAACTTTTAAGCGATCCAGAAATTATAAATAATCCAAAAAAGCTTCGAGAATATTCGAAAGAACAATCTGATATAAATGACACAGTACAAGCCTATCGGGAGTACAAAGAGGTAAAAGAACAACTTAAAGATGCAAAAGTGATGCTCGATGACAAACTTGATCCTGACATGCGTGAGATGGTGAAAGAGGAAGTGGGCGAGCTTCAAAGCCAAATCGAAGAGCTTGAAGCGCGTTTGAAAATCCTGTTAATTCCGAAAGACCCGAATGATGATAAGAACGTAATCATGGAAATTCGCGGTGCTGCAGGTGGTGAGGAAGCGGCACTGTTCGCTGGAACTTTATATCGTATGTACAGCCGTTATGCAGAATCACAAGGCTGGAAAACGGAAGTCATGGACGCGAATCCAACAGGTCTAGGTGGCTATAAAGAAATTATTTTTATGATTAATGGTACAGGTGCGTATTCGAAATTAAAGTTTGAAAATGGCGCCCACCGTGTTCAGCGTGTTCCGGAAACGGAATCTGGCGGAAGAATTCATACTTCAACGGCAACGGTAGCTTGTTTACCGGAAGCAGAGGAAGTTGAAGTAGAAATTCATGATAAAGATATTCGTTTTGATACCTTTGCTTCTAGTGGAGCGGGTGGACAAAGCGTAAATACAACGATGTCAGCCGTACGTTTAACCCATATTCCAACGGGAATCGTTGTATCCTGTCAGGATGAAAAATCCCAGCACAAAAATAAAGACAAAGCGATGAAAGTATTACGTGCTCGTGTGTATGATAAGTTTCAACGTGAAGCTCAGGCAGAATTTGATCAAGTGCGTAAATCAGCTGTCGGTACAGGTGACCGCTCTGAACGTATCCGTACGTACAATTTCCCGCAAAACCGTGTGACGGATCATCGTATCGGTTTAACCATTCAAAAGCTTGATCAAGTGATCGAAGGGAAAATCGATGAAATTATTGATGCTTTAATTATTGAAGACCAATCAAGCAAGCTTGAAAGTGGATCGGATGAATAAGAAAATGTATGAGGCCCTAAATTGGGCTTCTTCTTTTTTAAAAGAAAAGGGCCGAGATGAGAATGCGGGAGAAATCATGTTGCGCCATTTAACAGGCATGAGTCGGGCACAGTTGTTTGCTAATGTCCGTGATGAGTTAAAAGAGGATATTTGGCTAGTTTTTGAAAAATATGTCCTGGCACATGGTGAAGGTGAGCCAATTCAATATTTGCTAGGATTTGAAGAATTTTATGATCGAAACTTTTATGTATCACCTGCTGTATTAATTCCAAGACCAGAAACGGAAGAACTCGTTTATGGAGCATTACAGCGTGTAAAACGGATGTTTCCATCTGGAGCGCAGCTTCTGGACGTAGGGACGGGTAGCGGCGCCATAGGAGTCACAATGAAGCTTGAAGAGCCATCATTGTTCGTTACACTATCAGATCTTTCATCAGCGGCACTAGCAGAAGCCGAGAAAAACGCTTTGCAGCTCGGGGCAGTAGTAGAGCTAGTCTGTGGCGATTTACTGCAGCCGTTTATTGAAAAGGGTGCGCGCTTTGATGTGGTGTTATCGAATCCACCTTATATTCCAGAGAGCGATCGCGAGAGGATGTCAGTCGTCGTAAAGGATCATGAACCTGGGTCGGCCTTGTTTGCAGGTGACGATGGACTCGATCTTTATCGACGTTTTATTAAAGAACTGCCACTTGTTTTGCGAAAAAAAGCATTGGTCGGCTTTGAAGTAGGAATGGGTCAAGGGGAAATCGTTGCACAAATGCTAAAAGAAACTTTCCCACACGCAAAGGTCGAAGTAGTAAATGACATCAACGGGAAAGACCGTATGGTATTCGCCGAAATAATCGATTAAACTACCTCTTATTGGGTAGTTTTTTTTTCGTAAAACTTGTTAATTTATTGGTTTGATTTCACCTTATCAGTCTGAGTTGATTGTAGCGGAAGGCACTTGACTCCTGCGGGAAACAGAGGGAAATGGGAGACCCCGCAGGCGGTACGCCGAGGAGGCTCCCATCCCTCCCCGCGGAAAGCAAGTGCCTGGAGCGGAAATCAACGGACAAGTTACATAGCCTTACTGTAAAAAATAGTTTCCTAGATTTTTAAAAATGCTAGTTTAAGAATCCGACTTTCTGTCCACAATGAGAGTATGAGGGGACGGTGTCGGAAATGAAAATAAATCTTAAAACGAGAACTTTAGCGCTTTCATATATATTAATCTTATCGATTGGAACGATCTTAAGTTTATATATACCTAAAAATGAAGTAACTGCAAGTGAGGCGATTGTTATCCCGAAGGAAGCGATTCGCTTGCGAATTCTAGCAAACAGTGATCTTGAAAGTGACCAAGCTTTAAAAAGATTAGTAAGAGATGAAGTTAATGCAAACATAACCAAATGGGTTCAAGACTTAACCTCTGTATACGAGGCGAGAAGCTTA
Organism: Bacillus sp. CGMCC 1.16607; assembly: GCF_042683745.1. Classification (NCBI taxonomy): domain Bacteria; kingdom Bacillati; phylum Bacillota; class Bacilli; order Caryophanales; family Bacillaceae; genus Bacillus; species Bacillus sp. CGMCC 1.16607. The sequence goes on along the minus strand of NZ_JBHUJX010000036.1, from coordinate 95,343 downwards.
ATTCAATCAAAACTACCAGAAATAAAAAAGATAGCAGAAAATGTGGTCGAAAGTAAAGGTTCAGATCAATCGGTTAACATTGAGTTTGGAAAAGTGCAATTCCCAACGAAGTTATACGGCCAGTTTTTATATCCAGCAGGAGAGTATGAAGCGATTTTGATTACACTAGGGGAAGGGAAAGGGGCGAACTGGTGGTGTGTGTTATTTCCTCCACTATGCTTCTTAGATTTTTCCAATGGAGTTGCCGTAAGTGATGGGTTTGAAGAAGAAGAAACGGTGAAAGCCGCGGTAATAGAGGATGAGATAGAAGAGCCATCTGATGTGAAAATAGCAACAATAGAAAAAGATGAGCCATCTGAAATTCTGCCCGAACCCAAGGAAGATCCTGTTTATGTTGAAGACACGGAAGAGAAGGTAGAAGTGAAATTCTTTTTAAAAGAGCTTTGGATGAAGTTATTCTAGAGGGAAAGAAAGTATAACTTTTTCGGACTTCGAAAATTGTCCAGCTCCAGCGCCTAGCCCCTCGAGGTCAAATGTTCGCCAGCCAAAAAGTCAAAGAACGACTTTCCGGCTGGCGAAGCATTTGCTTGTCGGGGCTGATCAAGGCGCTTGCGCTTTTCTTGGCAAATCGTGATGATTTGCCTATTTTTTTCTCTTTTAGTCGTTCTACTTTTTCTACTGATTCATATTCATAGAGTAGAAGAATATAAATGAGGTGGAAAGATGGAAACGACGATGATTCGAAGTGCGAATGAACAGGACTTACCGATCCTTTTGGAATTTTTAGAAAGGGCAAACCTAGGGACAGAGGGATTGAAGGAAACGTTTGAGTATTTTCTCTTATTGGAAGATGGTAGTGGTAGATTACGGGCGACAATTGGAGTGGAACCATTTGGGGAGAATGGGTTGCTTAGGTCTTTAGTCATTTCACCAGGGATGACAGAAAAAGAAATCCTTCTATTATTCGAACAAATTTTACGCTTAACAAAGGATAAAAATATGAAAACCTTGTTTTTGGCGACGAATAAGATGACGTCACTGTCCTTTTTTGAGATGCTCGGCTTTTCCACAGCTTTAGAAAGTAGTTTACCAGAGGATTTATATGAATCAGAACATATTAAAAACATTTTACATGTGGATAACTCAGTTTTTTTAAAACTAGAGTTGTAAATTGTGGATATATCCTCAAAGTTATCCACTAAAAGGTCATTTTTATCCACAAAATGTGGATAAAAACTTGTGTTCGCATTTGTTTTCTTTTATACTTGCAAACATAAAAGGGCGAAAATATACGGAAATATGTAGATTTATGTCGTTTCATTGTCAGGTATAAAAGGTGGATGAATGATGGAGACAAAGTATTGGATAGTGGATAACTCTGTGGGTAATTTGGTGGAATATCCACAGGTAATAGAAGCTGCAGAACTTTTAAAAGGTAATGAAGTGGTGGCATTCCCAACAGAAACGGTTTATGGGCTAGGTGGAAATGCTGAAAATGATGAGGCTGTGGAAAAAATTTTTCAAGCGAAGGGACGACCAAGTGATAATCCGCTGATTATCCACATTGCTCAACCAACCCAGTTGAAGGATTTTGTCGAATCCATACCGAATAAGGCTTCGAAATTAATGGATGCCTTCTGGCCAGGCCCATTGACGATTATTTTTCAAAAAAAAGAAGGATCATTGTCAGATCGGGCTACAGCTGGTTTAAAAACAGTGGCTGTTCGAATTCCTGATCATCCTGTGGCATTAGCGGTTCTTGAAAGCTGTCAGCTTCCGATTGCAGCACCGAGTGCAAATACTTCTGGAAAACCGAGCCCGACTACGGGTCAGCATGTTTTGGAAGATTTGAAGGGGAAGGTGTGCGGAATTGTCGATGGTGGTGCGACTGGAGTCGGTGTGGAGTCAACGGTAATCGATTGCACGGAGGATATACCAGTCATCTTACGACCGGGCGGGGTGACAAAGGAGCAAATTGAAGCCATTGTTGGTGTTGTTAAAATGGATGAGGCACTAACAGACATCGCGAAGGCACCGAAATCACCTGGTATGAAATATCAGCATTATGCGCCTAATGCGCCTCTTTTTCTCGTGAAAGGCTCACAGGTGTTTTTCAATCAATTAATAGAGGAAAAACGAGCAGAAGGTCTTTCTGTTGGTGTTTTAACGACGGAAGAAATGGTCGGTGCGTATGAGGCGGATGTGGTCTTGGCATGTGGAAGGCGTGCTCATCTTGAAACGGTTGCTAGTCAGCTTTATCAAACGTTAAGGACTTTCAATGAGCGGCAAGTTGATATCATTTATAGTGAAATGTTTCCCTATACTGGGGTCGGGCAAGCGATTATGAACCGTTTGGAAAAAGCTGCTGGGCATCGGGTGATATCGGAATAAAGTCATTTTAAGTGGGTCATCTGAATTAGGTGGCTTATTTTTATAGCTTACCAGAAACTTTAAATAACAGGGTGCAGTTAACTCTGAAGAAGTTTATCGTAATAAGGCTACAGCGCCTAGCCTCTCGAGGTCAAATGTTCGCCACCCAAAAAGTCAAAGAACGACTTTCCGGGTGGCGAAGCATTTGCTTGGCAAACCAAAGAACGGTTTGCATAAGTGCGACTAGGTCTCTGGCTTCGCTACTCTCGCCAATCGACCAGTCTTCTTTATCGGGGCTGATCAAGGCGCTTCCGCATTTTGTTATTCTAATTTTCCTTGGACGTGCATATGCTTCAAATAGCAAGTCCAAGGGGGCGAAGATTGTTATGACAGCAGTCGCTGGAGAGTTATTGACACTCATTTTAATGGCTTTTGCATTAAGTATGGATGCCTTTTCGATAGGCCTTGGAATGGGAATGTATCGCTTGAGATTAAGGCAGATTTTTAAAATTGGGATGACGATTGGGATCTTTCATGTTTGGATGCCCCTACTCGGAATCATTGCAGGGAAATTTTTGTCTAATCAATTCGGAACGATTGCTTCATACATAGGTGGGGCTTTGCTTTTGATACTAGGCTTACAAATGTTATGGTCAAGCTTTAAAAGTGAGAAAAGTAATATGATTTCACCAGTGGGTTTTGGACTATTTGTGTTTGCCTTTAGCGTAAGTTTGGATAGCTTTTCGGTAGGGTTGACGTTGGGCATTTATCATGCGAAAACGGTTCTAGTTCTCCTTTGTTTCGGAATTGCCGCAACCATTCTAACCTGGGCTGGTTTAATAATTGGTCGAAAAGTCCAAAATTGGATGGGGACCTACAGTGAAGCGTTAGGTGGCGGAATCCTTCTTGCCTTTGGATTAAAACTACTCCTTTAACACAGTAAAGCGTCGGGGGACTGACCCCCGGCGCTTTATTGTGTTAAAGGGTGGCCCTTTTTAATTTTTATAAAATTATCACAATTAATGATATTGAAATGTTGAAAACTAACTTATAATAGAGAGATATGGTGGAAATGATTTAATAGGGAAGATAGTAAGCTGGGGTTAAATGTTTTTAATAGGAGGTGCATGGGTTGAATATTTTATTTGTGTGTACTGGTAATACTTGCCGAAGCCCGATGGCAGAAGCCATTTTATCGAATAAACAATTGCCAAATGTGAAGGTCAAGTCTGCCGGTGTCTTTGCAATGGACGGGCAGCATGCTTCTTCACATGCGCAATCTGTATTGTCTGAGAATCAAATTCAGCATTGGCACCGCTCGAAATTATTGACTGAAGCGGATTTACAATGGGCTTCATATATTTTTACGATGACGTCCTCTCATAAAGAGACGATTCTTCAATACTTTCCAAATGCAGCAGACAAAGTATTTACGATGAAGGAATTTGCTGGAGAAGGTCAACATGACATTATCGATCCTTTTGGTGGGGCTGTAGAAATCTATCGAAAAACCTTTCAAGATTTAGAGCAAACTGTCGATAAAATAATAGAGAAATTAAATTTAGAAGATTAAATCGGTAATAGGAATCAATTTAAAATAAATGGAAAGCTTCGTAGGGGGAGAAATAATGAAAAAACGAAAGCATTATAAAATGGGCTTAAGGAGAAAGCTCGTCCTTTTTACAACAATTTTAGCTATTATTACGTACTCAACAAGTGCGATGTTCATTTATTTTCTTTATCCGATGTTTAAGGATAAAATCCAAATTAGTGAGACCTTTTTCACAACCATCACATTAAGCTTAGGGGCTATCTGGTCTGGGATATTGGCGTTTATTGCTGCTGGTTTCATAACAAAATCCCTACAAAAACTTGAAAAAGTAGCTTTAAAAGCAGCGAATGGAGATATTAGCGAAGACGCAGAAATATCTAAATCGGACGATGAGATTCGTGCTTTGGGCTTAGCCTTTAACCAAATGCTAGGTAGTTTAAGAGATATGGTTCAAAAGATTGAGGAGAACTTTTCAGAAACAAATGAAAAGGTTATTTCGATCTCAAAAGAAGCATCATTTGCTGCAGAACAAGCAGACACAATCGGTAGAACAATTAACGAAATTGCGATTGGGGCGGACAATTCGGCTGTTTCCATCCAAACAACGGTCGAGTCATTAGATGATGTCATCCGCTTTGCTGGTGAAGTTCAAGCTAAATCACAAGCGGCTGAAAAAGTATCAGAGGAAATGGTGCAAGACCTACAAAATTCACGAGATGTTATTCACTCATTAATTTCTGGTATCGTTCAGCTTGCAGATGATAATCAAAAATCTTTACAAACGGTTAAAAGATTAGAAGAAAACGCCACAAAAGTAGAAGAAATTATTAAGTTAGTTGGGGATATCGCAGCTCAAACAAATCTATTAGCCCTAAATGCTTCTATCGAAGCGGCAAGAGCTGGTGAACATGGAAAAGGGTTTGCTGTGGTTGCAGACGAAGTTCGGAAACTAGCAGATGAGAGTGCGAAAGCGGTTCAAGGCATTTCAGAGCTCATCCAAAATATTCAATTAGAAGTGCAAAATGTCGTGCAACAAATTACAGCTCAAGTGGAAACGGCTAATACAGAAGCAAATAAAGGAACGAAGACAAACGATGTAATCGAGGAAATGACGAAAACGGTTCACGAAATGGCGAACAGCGTCAGCACAATTACTACTTTAGTAGATAACCAGATGCAAAGCATTCAGCAAACATCTAATCAATCACAAGAAGTGGCAGCGATTGCCGAAGAAACATCAGCTGGTGCCCAAGAGGTTGCCTCCGCAACGTTTCAACAAACTGCTGTCATTGAAAGTGTTGAAAATCTTGCCCTTGAATTAAAAGGACAAGCCGAAAAATTAAAAGAGACGATTACTAGATTTAAACTTTAATCAAATGGAAGGGCTGAACTATTGAAGGAATTCATGAGTTCAGTCCATTTTATTTTCTAATGATGACTCTTTTATTTTTCAAAGTACTATGACAAAATAAAGAAAGAAACGCTTAAAATTGGAGGTTTTTTTATGAAAGTAGCGATCGCTTCTGATCATGGTGGAATGAATATTCGTGAAGAAATAAAAACTTTAATGGATGAAATGGGCATTGCTTACGAGGATTTCGGCTGTGACTGTGAAACATCTGTTGATTATCCTGACTATGCCTTGCCTGTAGCGAAAAAAGTGGCAAGTGGCGAGTTTGATCGAGGAATATTAATTTGTGGGACAGGAATTGGCATGAGCATTGCCGCTAATAAAGTGAAGGGCATCCGCTGTGCTCTTGTTCATGATACCTTTAGTGCAAAAGCCACTCGTGAACATAATGATAGCAATATGCTAGCGATGGGTGAGCGCGTAATTGGTCCTGGATTAGCTCGTGAAATTGCAAAAATTTGGCTGTCGACGGAATTCGAAGGTGGCCGCCATGCGAATCGCGTTGGCAAAATCACAGAATACGAGAACGAAAATCTGTAATACAAGGGGTGGGTTGCTTGTCTCATAACATTCAAACGTGGGAACAAAATTTTGAAACAATATTAGATGAATTTCTTGCTCAAGCTTCTTTTTCAAAAAAAAATGTTCTAGTCGTTGGTTGCAGTACGAGTGAAGTTATTGGGAAAAAAATTGGCACAGCAGGATCCAGTGATGTGGCTGAAATGATTTTTCGAAAGCTTCAAGAGAAACAAGGAAAAACAGGCTTCCAACTAGCTTTTCAATGTTGTGAGCATTTAAACCGCGCTCTAGTAGTGGAAAGATCCACATCAGAGGAAAAGGGCTGGGAAGAGGTTTCTGTTGTACCGGTCAGGACTGCAGGCGGGGCAATGGCTACCTATGCTTACGAGCATTTCCTAGACCCTGTCGTAGTGGAGTTTATTCAGGCGGATGCGGGTATTGATATCGGCGATACACTCATTGGGATGCATATGAAGCAAGTTGCAGTGCCTGTTCGCGTGTCCATTAAGACAATTGGTGAGGCTCATGTTACTTTGGCGAAGTCGAGGCCGAAATTAATCGGTGGGGCAAGAGCCGTTTATGAAAATAAGGAAGATAATGGTAGTTGTACATAAAATACAGCTATTGCACGAGTTTTCTTTATAAAAAAACCATGTTAGAATAGTAGTGGGAATTTTTCGAATAGACTCAGAGCCTATTCGACATGCTTTTCTCGTCTAATTTTTATACATACAAGACGGATATATGACCATTCAAGGGGGATAATCATGAAGAATTTGGAGCAACAGGATCAAGAAGTATTTGCAAGCATCCAGAAAGAACTTGGACGTCAACGTGCCAATATCGAGTTAATTGCCTCAGAAAACTTTGTAAGTGAAGCGGTCATGGAGGCACAGGGCTCAGTTCTAACAAACAAGTACGCAGAAGGATATCCTGCGAAACGCTATTACGGTGGCTGTGAATATGTTGATATCGTGGAAGATTTAGCTAGAGACCGTGCAAAGAAAATTTTTGGTGCAGAACACGCCAATGTACAACCACACTCTGGTGCTCAAGCGAATATGGCTGTTTACTTTACGATTCTTGAGCAGGGAGATACTGTTCTTGGGATGAATTTATCTCATGGTGGTCATTTAACACATGGTAGCCCAGTAAACTTTAGTGGAATTCAATATAATTTCGTTGAGTATGGGGTAGATGAGGTTACTCACCGTATTAATTATGAAGATGTTAGAGAAAAGGCTCTGCAACATAAACCAAAACTAATCGTTGCTGGAGCAAGTGCATACCCTAGAGCTATTGATTTTGCGAAATTCCGTGAAATTGCGGATGAAGTTGGGGCTTATTTAATGGTTGATATGGCTCATATCGCTGGTTTAGTAGCGGCCGGTTTGCATCAAAATCCAGTTCCATTTGCAGATTTTGTTACGACGACGACACATAAAACACTTCGTGGCCCACGAGGTGGGATGATTCTTTGTAAAGAAGAATGGGCAAAGAAAATTGATAAGTCGATTTTCCCTGGAATTCAAGGCGGTCCATTAATGCATGTCATTGCTGCAAAAGCAGTCGCATTTGGTGAAGCTCTTCAGGATAGCTTTAAAGACTATGCGAAGCAAATCGTGGATAACGCAGCCCGCTTAGCGGAAGGCTTGAAAAAAGAAGGTCTTGAGCTTGTTTCTGACGGAACGGACAACCATTTACTACTTGTAGATACACGAAGCTTGAATTTAACAGGTAAAGTGGCGGAGAAAGTGCTTGATGAGATCGGAATTACTGTTAATAAAAACACCATTCCATTTGATCCAGCAAGCCCATTTGTAACAAGTGGAATTCGTATCGGTACAGCAGCGGTTACATCCCGTGGCTTTGGTTTAGAGGATATGGACGCTATCGCATCCATTATTGCTGATACATTAAAAGATCATGAAAACGAAGCAACACTAGAGAAGTCTAGACAACGTGTGGCAGACTTAACTAGTAAATTTATCTTATATCCAGAAAAATAAAACGATAGCGGGGGTCTGTCCTTTAGCGCACTAACGCGCCGGGGGTCAGACCCCCATTGCGTTAATGCGGTAAAGTGGTGGGGGTCTGACCCCCAATGCGGTGGTGTGATAAAGTGTTTGTTAAGTTGCCTCTTTTATGAGAAGGATAAAAGGAGGAGGCTGTTTTTATGAATAGAGTTGTTTCGGTGGTCATTTTGTTAAGTGTTTTCTCTTTGAATTCGCCTCTCTTCGCAAAGGAAATCACAACTAAGGATCCAGACAAAGTAACGAGAGAAGCGAATGGAATACTAACTTCTTACAAGGACTGGGTTTATTATTGGGGACGAAATGAGTCAGAAAAGGAAACGAAGGTAACAGATGCTTTTTTTCGTGAGAAATTAGATGGTAGCGGAAAAATGATGCTCAGTGATTGGGCTGAGAAGGTTTGGGGCTCTGGGTTTGATATAGAAAATGAATCGATTTTTTATATTGGATATGATTATTATGGGGACAAATGGCATTATGTTTTAAAGAAAATGGATTTAGATGGAAGAAATAAACAGATTGTCTTGGATCCCTTTCCATTCGGTGGCTTCCAAGTTGAAGGTGACTTAGTCTATTCCATTGGCTATGATCCGAAAGGTTGGGCAAGTGTCAAAGATGGTGACAGAAATAATGGGATCATCTACAGAACTAACCTAAAGACAAAGAGAACGGTTGTATTAAAAAAATGCATTTACCCGAGGCTATGGCCAATTACAGAAAAGGGCATTTATATCGATGACGAGTTTTATCCAACGAATAGTACCAACCCCGAAAAGTCTAAATTGAAAGATGTTTGGAAGCAAATCGGTCATAAATCTCCGATGTTTCTTGAGGTAAATGGGGATAGTGTGTTTCCTGATCGCGGAAATATTTATTACATCATTTGGAGTCAACAGGCTATGACCCAGTATTTAGTTAAGTACAACGAAGAGAGCGGGAAAACGACATTAATAAAAGAATTACCAAAGTATGGACCTCATCTCCGAATGGTAAATATCCATCGTGGCAATGTCTATTTCGAAGCAGGGCCGTATGAAGGAAAAGGAAGAGAAATCCACCGAATCCCATTATCTGGGGGAAAGCTAACAAAAGTCATGGACATCCCAAACCAAACCTCCTTTTCCATCATCAACAACCAAATCTACTTCTACAGCGGGGAAAACTTAAAAATCCTCACACGCATCCCTTTACCGCATTAACGTACCGGGGGACTGGCCCCCCGTTGCGTTAATGCGGTAAAGTGTAGGGAGAGTGCCCCAATTCGCTGGTGTGATAAAGTGTCTAGATATTAGTTGAACTGGAGGAGGTTTTTTTGTAGAATTAGACGAAGTGTGTAGTTCGTTTTTTCATACATATTAATGCTGTTTCTCACAAAGTCTAAATCTTGATATTAATTAAAGGGGCGATCGCTGTGGCAAAGGTTTACGTATTTGATCATCCATTGATCCAACACAAACTTACATACATCCGAGACAAGAATACGGGGACAAAAGAGTTTCGTGAACTTGTTGATGAGGTAGCAACTCTTATGGCATTTGAAATTACAAGAGACTTGCCACTTGAGGATATTACGATTGAAACGCCGGTAAATGAGACAAAGTCAAAGGTGCTTTCTGGTAAAAAACTTGGCATTATTCCAATTCTCCGTGCAGGCATTGGTATGGTGGATGGAATTTTAAAATTAATTCCAGCAGCAAAGGTAGGGCATATTGGTCTTTATCGTGATCCTGCGACATTAAAGCCTGTTGAATATTATGTGAAGCTTCCAAGTGATGTGACTGAAAGAGACTTTATCGTCGTGGATCCAATGCTTGCTACAGGAGGTTCGGCAGTAGAAGCGATCCAATCATTAAAAAATCGTGGAGCAAAGCATATCAAATTTATGTGCTTAATCGCGGCTCCTGAAGGTGTTAAAGCAGTGGAGGAAGCACACCCAGATGTAGATATTTACATTGCTGCACTTGATGAAAAGCTAAATGATCATGGATATATCGTTCCAGGACTTGGGGATGCAGGGGATCGATTATTTGGTACGAAATAAAAACAAAAGCGCCAAGCGCACTTGTAAGCCCCGATAAAGAAGACTGGTCGATTGGCGAGAGTAGCGAAGCCAGAGACCTAGTCGCACTTATGCAAACCGTTCTTTGGTTTGCCAAGCAAATGCTTCGACACCCGGAAAGTCGTTCTTTGACTTTTTGGGTGGCGAACATTTGACCTCGAGGTCGACAAGAACTCGGGCGTCCTGTCGCATTGTTGACACTAGTACATCCTGTACGTCGGGGCTAGGACGCTTGCGCTGGACGTGAATATACAGTTAATAAGTTATCCACATCCTAGTATCTTATAGGTTCATAAACAAACTAAACAAAAGCGGCTTGTCAAAATGGCAAGCCGCTAAAAACTAGGTAAAAGATTACCTGACAAATGAAAAGAAGGTGTTCTTGTTGAATAGACCGATTAAAGTGATGACGATTTTTGGGACAAGGCCAGAAGCGATTAAAATGGCACCGCTTGTTTTAGAATTAAATAAACATCCTGAGCATTTCGAGTCAATTGTGACAGTAACGGCCCAACACCGTCAAATGCTGGATCAAGTGTTAACTATTTTTGGAATCACTCCAGATCACGACTTAAACATCATGAAAGACCGTCAAACATTGATTGATATCACCACACGTTGTTTAGAAGGTTTGGATCAAGTGATGAAGGAAGTGAAGCCTGACATTGTTCTAGTTCATGGTGATACGTCAACGACCTTTGTTGCTAGTTTAGCAGCCTTTTATAATCAAATTGTCGTAGGTCATGTGGAAGCAGGCTTGCGCACGTGGAATAAATATTCACCATACCCTGAAGAAATGAATCGTCAGCTTACAGGGGTGTTGGCTGATTTGCATTTTTCACCAACTGCATTGTCAGCTGAAAATCTATTGAAAGAAAATAAGAACAATGAAAGTATCTTTATCACTGGAAACACAGCAATCGACGCATTGAAAACAACCGTTAAAGAAGAATACAACCATGAGGTTCTTGATAAAATTGGCGACGACCGTCTCATTTTATTAACCGCTCATCGTCGAGAAAATCAAGGTGAGCCAATGAGGAATATGTTCCGTGCGATTAAACGCATCGTTGTGGAACAACCGGATGTTCAAGTCGTTTACCCTGTCCATCTTAACCCTGTTGTAAGAGAAATTGCTGCAGAAATTTTAGGAGATGACCCGCGAATTCATTTAATTGAACCGCTTGATGTGATTGATTTCCATAACTTTGCTGCTAGATCCTACTTAATTTTAACGGATTCCGGTGGTGTTCAAGAAGAAGCACCATCACTTGGTGTACCAGTCTTAGTTTTACGAGACACAACAGAACGACCAGAAGGTATTTCAGCAGGAACGTTAAAGCTAGCGGGGGTAGTTGAGGAAACGATTTATCAAATGGCAACTAAACTACTCACAAACCGCGATGAATATGAAAAAATGGCCAAAGCAACAAATCCATATGGTGACGGAAATGCTTCAAGAAGAATTGGCGAAGCGATCCGTTATTATTTTAAGCAACTAGAAGATCGTCCAGAAGAATATTTGTAAAAAAAATTAGACACTAACCATTTGGCTAGTGTCTTTTTTGGCGTTAATTGTGACAAAGGCGGATATGGTTGTGAACTCCGCGGATAAACTGTAAATTCCCGCGGGTAAATATCAAAAAGGCGCGGATAAATAAGAATTTCCCGCAGATATATCAACAAAACGCAGATAAATATGAAATCCCTTAATATCAATCAACAAATTCCTCAGGAAAACCATATCGCACAATTATATTCACCGAATTTTTATAGGGAACCTTGCATACTCTCCACCTTTCAAGACCAACTTAATCAAAAAGAAGGTGAAAATGGATGAAAAAGGTTTCCTTTCTAATCATTTTTATGATGTTATTTTTCCAAAATGGAGTTTCAAGCAAGCAGCCACTTCGCCATCCACCGTTACCGACCGAATCACCTCATGAGGAAAAAGTAGCCATCATTTTATTGAAAAATCAAATCCCAAAGCAAGAAATAATCAATAAATTAAAGCTTTATCGAGGTTTAAAGCTAAGGTATATTTTCAGCGAAGTATTGAAGGGTTTTTCGGTAAAAGGGCCAACGGAACAAATCGAAAAACTTCGCAGGCAAACCGAAGTTCTCGACATTTCCCCCATCCAAACCTATAAAGTCGAGAGTACAGAAAGCATCAAACTGATTGGTGGGGAAAGAATTAGAGGATATTATGATCAACACAATAACCGCTTAACTGGAAAAGGAGTAACCGTGGGTGTGATAGATACAGGGGTCGATTATTCACATCCCGACTTAAGGCGGAATTATGGAGGAGGCCACGATTTAGTTGACGGTGACAAGGATCCGATGGAAACAACATCCGCGCAAGGGGAACCTACCCTACATGGAACCCATGTCGCAGGAGTCATTGCTGCCAATGGAAAAATGAAGGGGGTCGCTCCGGAGGCGAAAATTATTGCCTACCGTGCGCTTGGTCCTGGAGGGAGCGGGACGACAGAGCAAGTATTGGCTGCCATTGAACAAGCAGTGAAGGATAAAGTGGATATTGTGAATTTATCGCTCGGCAACAATGTAAATGGGCCCGATTTACCGATTAGCCTTGCTCTAAATAAATTGACAGAAAAGGGAATCGTTGCTGTCACATCATCGGGGAATTCAGGTCCGAATAAATGGACTGTCGGTTCACCTGGAACAGCAGCGAAAGCAATATCGGTAGGAGCATCTACGCCGATTCTAAAAGTACCTTATATATTAATAGAAGGAACTAGGGGAAAAATCAAATTGGAACCTATGATTGGTGGAGATAAATGGATAAAAGACCGTTCTCAAGAAATGGCTTTGGGCGGAATTGGACTTAAAGTTCAACTTAAGAATGTAAAAGGCAAAATAGTCCTCATCAAGAGAGGGAAAATAACCTTTACCGAAAAAGCGATAAATGCGGTTCGTGCTGGAGCAGCTGGAGTCATTATTTATAACAACACAAGTGGGGACTTTATCGGAAACTTACAAGTTGATGTTGGAATCCCTGTCGCTTCCATCTCGAAAAAGGCTGGAAATCAAATTGAGCAGCAAATCAAAAGAGGACAACATCATATGAAAATCATTGAAGAAGAGGAGCAGGATGTGCTGGCAGCCTTTAGTTCAAGGGGGCCTGTCACAAGAACATGGGAAATTAAACCGGATGTATTAGCACCTGGGGTAGCTATTCACAGTACCGTTCCAGGTGGCTATTTGTCGCTACAAGGCACAAGTATGGCCGCCCCACATGTTGCTGGAGCGTGTGCACTCATTAAGCAAGCCCATCCAGATTGGTCACCCGAACAAATAAAGGCAGCATTAATGAATTCAGCCCTACCTTTGGAAAAATCGACAAACGAGTGGTATCGGACATTTGAACAAGGGGCAGGTCGAATCCAAATTGAAGAAGCCATCAATTCTGAATCAATTATTTCTCCAGGATCACTACAATTTGGGAAGTTTCAAGTAAATGACCAACATCACAGTCACCGGTCAAGATTAAAAATAGAAAACGTCAGTCAAAAAACGGTTTTCTATTCCTTTGACGTTCCAAAAAAAATACAAGGAATGACTTGGCACTTACCAATGTCTTTTTCCCTCCAACCCGGAGAGAAACGGAGTGTAGATATTCAGTTAGAAGTGGACCCAACCAATTTTAAGGAGAAAATTCAAGACGGTTACCTGAAAGTGAATGCCAATTCTAAAAAAATCTCTCTCCCCTTCATCTATGTTTTAGAGGAGCCTGATTATCCGAGAGTGATGGGATTTGAAATTGGGGCAGGTGACAAAGAAAATACGCTACGTTATCAAGTGTATTTACCAGGTGGAGCTGAAGAATTCGGTATTGCTTTATTTGATCCAGAGGATTACCGATTTATTAGTTATCTAGATTGGGACAGGAATGTAAAAAAAGGTATGCTGGAAAAAGAATTGTCACTAAATCAAGCACCGAAGCAAGGGGTGTATTTAGCAAAAGTATTTGCCAAAAAGTCTAACAAAGAAGATATGGTGGAAACGATGATCGAAATTGGGAGTGGATCGAAGGAATTGACAAGGTGAAGGATGCAACAAATTTGAGATATCCAAAGTTAGAATAGAACAATTAGTAAATAAGAATAAATAGAAATTGATCAAAATAGCAAAATAGAACATGGGAAATTTTCTGATAAATGATTGTGAACTTTTTCACTGTAAATGGATTGACATTGACAAGACCCTATTGTATGCTTACTTAGGGCGTAAAATGTTAGGGTTTTCATAACCTGTGGAACTATATTTCCCACGTTTCCACAATCATTTTTAATACCTCAGGAGCCCATTTCTCATTCTCAATGCAAGGGTGTGTGAACTTTGAGTCAACATGGTCGCCGCCCGTATAAAGCGATGGCATTAATGTCCGCAATCCTATCTCAGTTAGTTGGGTCTATTCTGATTGGCATTTTTGCTGGCAGATGGTGTGACCGACTCTTCGAAACCGGACCTCTATTTTTAATAATCGGTTTACTGATTGGATTGGCAGCAGGTGTATACGCTATGCTTCGCTTAGTCCAACACTTCTTTTCAGGAGAATAACCTACCATGCCAGAAATTAAGGTCATGTATACCCGTCAGCGCAAATACATATTTTTTCTATTATCCATCTATGTTTTAGGCTGGGGTTTTACTGAATACAAAACTATCTTTTTAGGGCTTATTTTTGGAACAAGCCTAAGCCTGTTTAATTTGTGGCTCATGGTTAGAAAAACGGAAAGCTTCGGGAAAGCTGTTTCACAAGGGAAAAAGGTTCGTTCGCTCGGTTCATTTTCACGAATGGCAACCGCAGCTTTTGCTGTCATCGTTGCCCTGAAATACCCGGACAACTTTCATCTCATTAGTATGGTTTTGGGATTAATGACATCCTATATAGTCATTATGATAGATTTTTTTCTGCAGTCTTTTTATAAACGTAAATAGCGGGGAAGAGAGGTGAAAACTGATGCATCATGAAGCTCCATTACGTGAGTTTATGGGCTTAACCTTTAACTTAGCAAACGTGATGATGATTACAATCGCTAGTGTCATTGTTTTTATCATAGCGGTATTATCCACTCGTAGGTTAGCAATGAAACCAACAGGGATACAAAATTTCTTTGAATGGGTCATGGACTTCGTCAAAGGAATCGTTAATAGCACGATGGATTGGAAAACAGGTGGAAGATTCCATATTCTAGGGATCACTTTACTGATGTATATTTTTGTATCAAATATGCTAGGTCTACCATTTTCAATAACAGTTGGACACGAGTTATGGTGGAAATCACCAACCGCTGATCCAGCCATCACATTAACATTAGCCGTAATGGTTGTGGGTTTATCGCATTTCTATGCGATCAAGCTCAAGGGAGCAAAAGAATATGGTAAGGATTTCTTCCGACCTATGTGGTTTATGTTCCCGCTGAAAATTATCGAGGAGTTTGCCAATACGTTAACGTTAGGTCTCCGTCTTTACGGTAATATTTTCGCAGGTGAGATTCTTTTAGGATTGCTAGCAGGAAGTCTTGCTACAGGTGTTGGCGGACATTTAGCCGCAGCACTACCAATGTTAGTATGGCAAGGATTCTCAATCTTTGTTGGCGCCATCCAAGCATTTATTTTTACAATGTTAACAATGGTTTATTTGGCACATAAAGTGAGCCAGGACCATTAATATAAACTCGTTCATTTATTGAACAAAAATATACTTTTCATACATTTTAAGGAGGAAACAAAAAATGGGTCTATTAGCAGCAGCAATTGCAATCGGTTTAGCGGCACTAGGTGCAGGTATCGGTAACGGTCTTATCGTTTCTAAAACAGTTGAAGGTATGGCTCGCCAACCAGAAGCTCGTGGTATGCTTCAAACTACAATGTTCATCGGGGTTGCGTTAGTTGAGGCGATTCCTATCATCGCGGTTGTTATCGCGTTCATGGTACAAGGTCAATAATTTATAAAAAAATGTTCAAAAATGGCGGAGATCATTCCGAGGAAAAGCGGTCTTGCGTTTTTCCCATGAGAACCTTCGCCATTCCTTTATGTCCACAAACTTGAAAATAATCAGATTGATATATTCACCCTGTTTTTAAAAAGGGTAAGACTCTTGAAGGGAGTGAACCTGTGGTGATGACAAGTCATTTTGTTTTAGGTGCAGCAGAAGCTGGCCTAGGTAAAATAAACGGTGGAGACATTGTGTTCCAGCTCGTTATGTTCATTATCTTGTTAGTACTGCTTAGAATATTCGCATGGGGTCCTTTAATGGGCATCATGAAACAGCGTGAAGAGCATATTGCTGGCGAAATCAATGCGGCTGAACAAAGCCGTAAAGAAACAAGCAAGCTTTTAGAAGAACAACGTGAACTTTTAAAGCAAGCTCGTCAAGAAGCGCATGAATTAATTGAAAACGCGAAAAAACAAGGCGATGTTCAACGTGAAGAAATCATCGTGGCTGCACGTGCAGAATCAGAGCGTGTGAAAGAAGCAGCGAAACGTGAAATCGAACAACAAAAAGAACAAGCAGTCGCAGCTATTCGCGACCAAGTTGCAAGCCTTTCTGTATTAATTGCTTCTAAAGTAATTGAGAAAGAACTAAGTGCAGCTGACCAAGAAAAATTAATTAATGAATATATCCAAGAGGCAGGAGAAGGGCGATGAGC
Source organism: Bacillus sp. CGMCC 1.16607 (assembly GCF_042683745.1). Classification (NCBI taxonomy): domain Bacteria; kingdom Bacillati; phylum Bacillota; class Bacilli; order Caryophanales; family Bacillaceae; genus Bacillus; species Bacillus sp. CGMCC 1.16607. Next base: position 78,715 of record NZ_JBHUJX010000036.1, on the reverse strand, counting down.
AATTCTACGGTAGCAAAGCGCTATGCGTTGGCTCTTTTCCAGTTATCGAAGGAAAATAATCTTCTAGATCAAATGGAAGAAGAACTTCGTGTAGTTAAAGAAGTTTTAACTCATTCTAGTGATCTAACTGCCGTATTAAAATCTCCTAAAGTATCAATTGCAAAGAAGAAAGAGATTATTAAAGAATCTTTTTCTCAAGTGAATTCATTTGTATTGAATACTTTAATGATCTTAATTGATCGCCATCGCGAAGATCAAATCGCGGATGTAGTTAATTATTTTGTGGAGTTATCGAATGAAGAGCGTGGTATTGCAGAAGCAACTGTGTACAGCATTCGTCCGTTAACAGAAGCAGAACAAGAAGGTTTATCCGCAACATTTGCAGCGAAGGTTGGTAAAAAATCACTACGCATTGAAAACATTGTTGATTCTGAATTACTTGGTGGCATAAAGCTACGAATTGGGAATCGCATTTTTGACGGTAGCTTACGTGGTAAGCTAGAACGTTTAGAACGTAAATTGTTAGGATAGATTTCGAAGATAGGGGTGAAACTCATGAGCATCAAAGCTGAAGAAATTAGTGCGCTGATTAAAAAGCAAATTGAAAACTATCAGTCGGAAATTCAAGTGAGTGATGTAGGTACGGTTATCCAAGTTGGGGACGGTATCGCTCGTGCTCATGGCCTCGACAATGTCATGGCTGGAGAACTTGTTGAATTTTCAAATGGCGTTATGGGTATGGCACAAAACCTTGAAGAAAATAACGTCGGTATTATTATCCTTGGTCCTTTCACAGATATTAAAGAAGGTGACGAAGTTCGTCGTACAGGTCGTATCATGGAGGTTCCAGTTGGTGACGAGTTAATCGGACGTGTTGTGAACCCTCTAGGACAACCAGTTGATGGCTTAGGCCCAATCAACACAACGAAAACTAGACCAATCGAAGCTCTTGCACCTGGTGTAATGGCTCGTAAATCTGTTCATGAACCACTTCAAACTGGTATTAAAGCGATTGACGCTTTAGTTCCGATCGGACGTGGACAACGTGAGTTAATTATCGGTGACCGTCAAACAGGTAAAACATCTGTTGCGATCGATACGATTCTTAACCAAAGAGACCAAAACATGGTATGTATTTATGTTGCCATCGGTCAAAAAGAATCAACTGTTCGTAACGCAGTAGAAATGTTACGTAAGCATGGTGCATTAGATTACACAATCGTTGTAACAGCATCTGCTTCTCAACCAGCTCCAATGTTATTCTTAGCACCTTATGCTGGGGTAACAATGGGTGAAGAATTCATGTACAATGGCCGTCACGTGCTTGTCGTATATGATGATTTATCCAAACAAGCTGCGGCTTACCGTGAGCTTTCACTATTATTACGTCGTCCTCCAGGTCGTGAAGCATATCCAGGGGATGTATTCTACTTACACAGCCGTTTGTTAGAGCGTGCCGCTAAGATTAACGATACTTTAGGTGCTGGTTCAATCACTGCACTTCCATTTATCGAAACTCAAGCTGGTGACGTTTCTGCTTACATTCCAACAAACGTTATTTCCATCACAGATGGACAAATTTTCTTACAATCAGATTTATTCTTCTCCGGTGTACGTCCGGCTATCAACGCTGGTTTATCCGTATCCCGTGTAGGTGGATCTGCACAGATTAAAGCGATGAAAAAGGTAGCAGGTACACTGCGTCTAGATCTAGCTTCTTTCCGTGAATTGGAATCATTTGCTCAATTCGGATCTGACCTTGATAAAGCAACTCAAGCAAAACTTAACCGTGGAGCTCGTACAGTTGAAGTATTAAAACAAGATCTAAATAAGCCATTAAAAGTTGAGAAGCAAGTAGCGATACTTTATGCATTAACACGCGGCTTCTTAGATGATGTTCCAGTTCAAGATATTCGTCGTTTCGAAGCTGAATTCTTAACATGGTTAGACCACAACCAAAAAGCGTTGTTAGACCATATTGTGAATACAAAAGATCTTCCATCTGATGAAGATATGGCTGCTGCGATTAACGCGTTTAAAAAGACGTTCGTAGTATCTGAGTAATTATGAAAAGCGGAGGCGGCTTGCTCAGCCCCGACAAGCAAAAGACGAGCCGGCATGAAGGTTGTTCTTTACCTTCTTGACGGATTGGCTTTTGACCTCGAGGGGCTAGCCGCCGGAGCTAGACAATATGGGGCTAATAAACTTGAGTAAGGGTGGTGAGAACTTATGGCATCATTACGCGATATAAAATCACGGATTGTTTCCACAAAAAAGACAAGCCAAATTACTAAAGCGATGGAAATGGTATACTCAGCAAAGTGGAGTCGTGCAGTTACGAATGCGAAATCATTCGTCCCTTACATGGACAAAATTCAAGAGGTTACTTCTTCTATAGCTATTGGTAGTAAGGATGTATCTCATCCAATGCTTGTTACTCGTCCTGTGAAGAAAACAGGTTATATAGTAATCACATCGGATCGTGGTTTATGCGGTGGTTACAACAGTAACGTATTACGCCAAGTTTACCAAACGATACAAAAACGTCATAAATCAAATGATGAGTTTGCAGTTATTGCTATCGGACGTATGGCTCGTGACTTTTTCACAAAACGTGGAATGTCCGTTGTCCTTGAAACAGTCGGTGTAGCTGATCTTCCAAGCTTTACTGATATTAAGGATATTGCCAGCAAAACCGTTGGTATGTTTGCAGATGGAACCATTGATGAATTATATATGTACTACAGTCATTACGTCAGTGCGATTCAACAAGATGTAACAGATAAGAAAGTTTTACCGCTTACGGATATTGCTTCTTCATCTAAGTTAACATCTTATGAATTTGAGCCTTCTGCGGAAGAGATTTTAGAAGTTCTCCTTCCACAGTATGCGGAAAGCTTAATTTACGGTGCTTTATTAGATAGTAAAGCTAGTGAACATGCGGCCCGTATGACGGCAATGAAAAATGCAACAGACAATGCGAAGGAATTAATTAATTCCCTAAGCCTTAGCTATAACCGTGCACGTCAAGCAGCTATCACTCAAGAGATCACTGAGATCGTTGGTGGAGCTTCAGCACTAGAATAGCGAAAAGCTAGACAATTCAAAATTTATTCAGGCAGAAGGACCCCGCTCGGCTCCTTCTCGCCTTTCTTGTAATGAGTACGTTAGGAGGGAAAACGATGAACAAAGGACGCGTTCTTCAAGTTATGGGTCCAGTTATTGACGTAAAGTTCGAAAACGGTCAATTACCTGAGATTTATAACGCATTAGTAATTAATCATAAAGCGCGTAACGAATCAGAAGTTGACATCAACTTAACTCTTGAAGTAGCCCTTCATTTAGGTGATGATACAGTTCGTACGATCGCGATGGCTTCCACTGACGGTGTTACTCGTGGTATTGAAGCAGAAGATACAGGGAAACCGATTTCTGTTCCAGTTGGAGATGTAACATTAGGTCGTGTATTTAACGTATTAGGGGAAGCGATTGACTTAGCAGACGAAATCCCTGCTGAAGCACGTCGTGACTCGATCCATAGAGATGCTCCTACATTCGACCAACTTTCTACAGAAGTAGAAATCCTTGAAACAGGAATTAAAGTAGTAGACCTTCTTGCTCCATATATTAAAGGTGGAAAAATCGGTCTATTCGGTGGTGCCGGTGTAGGTAAAACAGTATTAATCCAAGAATTAATCAACAACATCGCTCAAGAGCACAGCGGTATCTCAGTATTCGCTGGTGTAGGTGAGCGTACTCGTGAAGGAAATGACCTTTACCACGAGATGACTGATTCTGGAGTTATCAAGCAAACAGCGATGGTATTCGGACAAATGAACGAACCACCTGGAGCTCGTATGCGTGTTGCTCTAACTGGTTTAACAATGGCTGAATATTTCCGTGATGAGCAAGGACAAGACGTTTTATTCTTCATGGATAACATCTTCCGTTTCACACAAGCAGGTTCTGAGGTTTCTGCGTTATTAGGCCGTATGCCTTCTGCCGTAGGTTACCAACCAACTCTTGCTACAGAAATGGGTAAATTACAAGAGCGTATCACATCTACTAACGTAGGTTCTGTTACATCAATCCAAGCGATTTACGTTCCTGCCGATGACTATACGGATCCGGCTCCAGCAACGACATTCGCTCACTTAGATGCAACAACAAACTTAGAGCGTAAACTTTCTGAGATGGGTATCTACCCTGCGGTGGATCCACTTGCATCAACTTCACGTGCATTGTCACCTGATATCGTTGGTGAAGAGCACTATTCAGTGTCTCGTCAAGTGCAACAAACATTACAACGTTATAGAGAATTACAAGATATTATCGCAATCTTAGGTATGGACGAGTTATCTGATGAAGATAAATTAGTTGTACACCGTGCGCGTCGTATCCAATTCTTCTTATCTCAAAACTTCCACGTTGCTGAACAGTTTACAGGTCAAAAAGGTTCTTACGTGCCAGTTAAAGAAACAGTTAAAGGCTTCAAGGAAATCCTTGAAGGTAAATATGATCATCTTCCAGAAGATGCATTCCGCCTAGTTGGACGCATCGAAGAAGTAATCGAAAATGCTAAAAAGATGGGTGTAGAGGTTTAAAACGAGTCAGGAGGGTAAAAAATGAAGACGATTAATGTCAGTGTTGTTACTCCTGATGGCCCGGTGTATGAATCCGATGTGGAAATGGTCAGTACGAAGGCCGGTAGCGGCGAGTTAGGTATTCTAGCTGGACATATTCCAATGGTTGCGCCGTTACAAATTGGTGTCGTTCGTTTAATTAACGGCGCTAGTACAGATTACGTTGCAGTTAGTGGAGGCTTCTTGGAAGTCCGCCCTGATAAAGTAACGATTTTAGCTCAATCCGCAGAGCAATCTAGCGAAATTGATGCAGAACGTGCTTTACGTGCAAAAGAACGTGCCGAGAAACGCTTACGTGAGTCGAAGCAAGCAAATGTCGATTTCAAACGTGCGGAACTCGCTCTTCAACGCGCAATCAATCGCCTTTCCATTGTGGAGAAAAAATTCTAAAACAAGTGAAACACCTCTGGCTTTGTGCCAGAGGTGTTTTTTTGGAAATAGAGTGCGTTTGTGATTCATAACATGGTAGAAATGTGTCAGATTTTTGATAAGCGCGGATATATTTAGGTTTTGGACGGATATATTTAGAAACACGGCGGATATAATGGAGATCCGAACGGATATATCGTAAAACTAGACGGATATATTTAGTAGGCTGCTAAATAAATCAAAGAAAGAATCGTTTTTTTTCTGAAATCGACAAATTTCGGCGAAAAACTGTTCAATGTTGACAAACCTCACTTACTAAAAAGGTTTTTTACGGTTTAATAGAATTGGCAAGCCACGATCGATTCTAGCATCAAGAGCACTTTGAAAATTAAATTTTTGCTTAAAGTGAGAAATCCCAATATATGATAATGGCTTGTCGACACGTAATTGTAACAATGATATAATGTATTCGGTTACAATTATAAAGGTGGAAATTTTACAACATTGGAGGGGATGGCATGGAGCTATTGAATTTATATCAGAATAACTATCTGATGGTATTTGTGTTCCTATGTCTCGGGGTTTTGTTGCCTGTGGTGGCGCTTTTTCTAGGTAAGCTGTTACGCCCTTATAAGCCGAGTGAGGCGAAGTACACCACATATGAGAGCGGTATTGAACCATTCCACGATTCAAGGGTACAGTTCAATGTCCGCTATTATATTTTTGCCCTAATGTTTGTTATTTTTGATGTAGAAACAGTGTTTTTATATCCTTGGGCAGTAGCATACGATAAACTTGGGATTTTTGCACTTATTGAGATGACTATATTTGTAGTAATGCTCATGATTGGACTTGTCTATGCATGGAAGAAGAAGGTGTTAAAATGGATTTAAAAATAGACAATATTTCACAGCTTGAATTAGAAGAATTGAAGCGCAGTGTATTTATGACGACATTAGAGCAGGTCAAAGCTTGGGCTAGAAGTAATTCGATTTGGCCGATGACTTTTGGTCTTGCTTGTTGTGCAATCGAAATGATGGGTACCGGTGGAGCGCATTATGACTTGGACCGTTTCGGAACGATTTTCAGAAACTCTCCACGACAATCAGATTGTATGATTGTATCTGGTACAGTGACGAAAAAAATGGCGCCAGTTCTACGTCGTTTGTACGATCAGATGCCGGAGCCAAAATGGGTTATTGCCATGGGCTCATGTGCTACTGCAGGTGGTCCTTACGTAAAATCTTATTCAGTTGTTAAAGGTGTGGACCAAATTGTACCGGTTGATGTGTATATACCAGGTTGTCCGCCAAACCCAGCTGCTTTAATTTATGGTATCAATAAATTAAGGGAAAAGATTCGATACGAGGCGAAAACTGGGAAGAAGGTGATCTAATCCATGAGTGAAAAAGATCTAGATCAGTTAAAAAAGGAAGCTGCGGCGAAAGCAAAGGCTGCTGCATTAGCCAAATTGCAGGCTAAACAACAAGGTCAAGTGGCTACTGATACACCAAATACGCCAGTTGAAACGCCGGAAACAGAAGTAAGCACTACTGAGGCTGCTTCAGCACCAACAGCTGCAACTGCTGACGAAAAAGCAAAAGCTGCCGCTGCTGCGAAGGCAAAAGCTGCTGCTGCCGCAAAAGCAAAGGCTGCTGCACTGGCAAAACAACAAGCTGGAGAAGCAAGTGATTCAGTAAATGAAAACGTTCCTTCTGAAGCAGCACCAAGCACAAGCGAGCCAGCAGGAGCAGATGAAAAAGCAAAAGCTGCCGCCGCTGCGAAAGCAAAAGCTGCTGCTGCCGCAAAAGCGAAGGCTGCTGCACTCGCAAAGCAACAAGCTTCCGAAGCAAGTGATTCTGCAGATGTTCAGGCAAGTGAGCCAGCCGGTGCTGACGAAAAGGCAAAAGCGATCGCCGCTGCAAAAGCAAAGGCTGCTGCTGCTGCAAAAGCAAAATTAGCCGCTCAACAAGGAGGCGACACAGCCTCTGCAGGAGACGATGAAAAAGCGAAAGCAATTGCTGCTGCAAAAGCAAAAGCCGCTGCTGCCGCTGCTGCGAAAGCCAAGACTGCAGGAAGCGAAGCACCTGTTGCCAGCGAAACACCTGCTGCTCCGTCACCAAATCAGCCATACCTTGACAAATATGTCAAAGTGATTGAAGAGCATTTAGGAACAGATGTACTAGAAGATTCCTATATTAATAAATTATCGAAGGATGTCCCGACTCTTGTCGTAAAGTCGGATACATACTTTAAAGTGGCAGAATTTTTAAAGTATAATGAGCAATTAGGCTTTGATTATGTCTCAGAAATTCATGGGTCAGATTTTGAAACCCATATGGAAGTATATGTTCATTTATTCTCATACAAAAACCGCCAGTCTGTTGCCTTAAAAGTTAAGATTGATCGTGATCAGCCAGTAATACAATCCTTAGTTCCATTATGGGTAGGAGTGGATTGGCCTGAATGTGAAGCTTATGACCTATTAGGTATTAAGTTTGAAGGTCATCCAAACCTTAACCGCATTATGTTAGGGGAAGATTGGATTGGTCACCCTCTACGCAAAGACTACGAGCCGTATGATGTGGAGGTGTAGGTAAGTGATACGCACAGAAGAAATGCTACTCAACGTAGGACCTCAGCATCCTAGTACGCACGGTGTTTTTCGAATCATTTTAAAAATTGAAGGGGAAACCATTATTGAGGCAAAACCAGTTATTGGTTACTTGCATCGAGGTACGGAAAAATTAGCTGAAAACCTACAATATACACAAATTATCCCATATACAGACCGATTAGATTACTTATCGGCGATGACGAATAACTATGTCCTCTGCCATGCAGTCGAAACGATGATGGGATTAGAAATACCAGACCGAGCCGAGTATTTACGTGTCATAGCGATGGAGCTTGGTCGAATTGTTAGCCACCTTGTAAGTTGGGGAACGTATTTACTTGACTTAGGGGCGACAACGCCGTTTTTATACGCTTTCCGTGAGCGAGAAGCGATTATCAACTTGATAAATGAGCTTTGTGGCGCTCGCTTAACGTTTAACTACATGCGTGTCGGTGGCGTTAAATGGGATGCGCCAGAAGGCTGGATTGAAAAAGTAAGAGACTTCGTTCCTTATATGAGAGAGCAGCTGGCAGGCTATCATGATTTAGTATCGGGAAATGAAATTTTCCTTAGCCGTGTAAAAGGTGTCGGAAAATATACAAAGGAAGAAGCGATTCAATATTCATTGAGTGGTCCAACCCTTCGCTGTACAGGGGTTAAATGGGATCTTCGCAAGGATGAGCCGTATTCCATCTACGATCGTTTTGACTTTGATGTCGTGACTAGAGAAGCTGGTGATTGCTTAAGCCGTTACCAAATTCGTCTAGATGAAATCGAACAATCGCTACGTATTGTAGAGCAAGCGGTTGAACAATTCCCTGCTGAAGGAGAAATTTTAGCTAAGGTGCCAAAAATTATTAAAGCGCCTAAAGGTGAGGCATTCGTAAGAATTGAATCTCCACGTGGGGAAATCGGATGTTATATTGCTAGTGATGGCAAAAAAGAACCATATCGCTTAAAGTTCAGAAGACCATCATTCTATAACCTTCAAATTCTCCCTAAGCTTTTAAAAGGCGAAAATATTGCAAACTTGATAGCCATTTTAGGGGCAATTGATATTGTCCTTGGGGAGGTTGACGGCTAATGATTGAAGAATTGCTGAGTAATAGTCCAGGACTTTTAAACTTTGGGATATTCTTTTTATTAGCAACTATTTTATTACTAGTTGTTTTAGGATTCGTAACATACGCCATTCTAGCGGAGCGTAAAGTATTAGGTTTCATGCAAAACCGGATTGGTCCAAACCAAATCGGGGGAAAATGGGGACTATTACAAACGGTCGCTGACGTACTAAAGCTTTTATTAAAAGAGGATACCATTCCAAAGTTAGCGGATAAGCCTCTATTTATTATTGCTCCAGTTATTGCTTTTGCACCATCGTTTATGGTTTTAGCAACCATTCCATTTACTGATAAATTGCAATTTGCTGATATTGGTGTTGGTCTATTATATTATATTGCCGTATCGGGCTTAACGACAATTGGTGCCGTTACTGCTGGTTGGGCATCTAACAATAAGTATTCCCTTTTAGGGGGAATGCGTGCGGCAGCGCAAATGATTTCATATGAAATCCCACTTGTTATGTCTGTACTAGGAATTATTTTGTTATCTGGAAGTTTGAATTTAAATGATATTGTGCATGCACAAGAAAATCTTTGGTTTATTGTGTCTCAGCCAATTGCGTTTATTGTCTTTTTAATTGCCGCAACAGCTGAGTTAAACCGTGTACCATTTGACTTAGTGGAAGCTGAATCCGAATTGATTGCCGGATTCCATACCGAGTATTCAGGTTTCCGCTGGGCATTTTTCATGCTTTCAGAGTATGTTTATTTGTTTGCGATGGCTGCCTTAGTAACCGTATTATTCTTTGGTGGCTGGCTACCGTTACCGTTTTTAGGCTTTATTCCAGGAGCGGTTTGGTTTGCGCTAAAATTCAGCGTGGTTGTGTTCCTTTTCCTTTGGTTCCGTGCAACTTTCCCGCGTTTACGTGCTGACCATTTAATGGAGTTCGGTTGGAAGGTGCTATTACCAATCGCACTAGCGAATATTTTCTTAACAGCGTTAATTAAAGAATTAATTGAGTTATTCTAGAAAAATCTTATAAAAAGCAGGATTATCGCCTATTGGCTCGGCGAAGGCCGATTTTTCCAAAAAGGGGTGAAATGACATGTTAGGTTTATTAAAAGGTATGAAATATACCCTGAATCAGTTGACGAAGCAAAAGGTAACGTATGATTATCCGAATAAGCCGCTTCCGTTGCCGGATCGTTTCCGTGGGATTCAGAAGTTTTACCCAGAAAAATGCATCGTCTGTAACCAATGTATGAATATTTGTCCAACAGAGTGTATTGATCTAGTTGGTAAAAAACATCCGGACCCAACGAAAAAAGGGAAAATCATCGATACGTATGATATTAATTTTGAGTTATGTATTTTGTGTGATCTTTGTACAGAGGTTTGTCCGACAGAAGCGATTATTATGACGAATAATTTTGAGCTTGCGGAGTACAGTCGTGATGCCTTGTTTAAAAATTTAGAGTGGTTAGATGAAAATGACGAAAATATTCGAAAGGAGAATAAAGCATGACGTGGTCTGGCGAATTTTTAGCATTTCTTTCTCTTGCTCTAGTAGCAGTCATTGGCGGTGTGCTTTTATTAAACCTTTCCAAAGTAATTCACATGGTGGTCGCTTTAGTGTTCACCTTTATCAGTATTGCTGGAATTTTTGTCTTGCTTTCCGCTGAGTTTGTGGCGGCTGTCCAGATTTTAATTTACGCTGGGGCCATCACGATCATTATGCTATTTGGGATTATGTTAACGCGTCATGATGATGCAGGCACTGTTACGGGGAGTATTTGGAAAAGGCTAGCTATTTTCATAGGAGTATTAGGATTTGCGGCTGCTTTCTACCTTGGAATTTACAATTTGGACCTTGTTCAAATGCCAAATACCCTTCACGCAAACAATACGATGCAAATAGGGGAAACTCTTTATTCCAAATACATTATTCCATTTGAATTAATATCTGTCCTACTATTAGTGGCCCTTATTGGTTCCATTATTTTAGCAAAAAAGGATGACAAAGAGGAGGCGGAAAAGGAATGAGTACAGTTCCAGCTTCAGCTTTTCTTGCCTTAGCCTTAATTTTATTTTGTATCGGACTTTACGGTGCCTTAACAAAAAGAAACACCGTCATTGTTTTGATCTCGATTGAATTAATGTTAAATGCTGTCAATGTTAACTTAGTTACATTTAGCAAATACGGTTTAGCACCGAGCATTACAGGACAGATCTTTGCTTTGTTTGTTATGGCTGTTGCGGCTGCTGAAGTAGCAGTTGGTTTAGCCATTTTGATAGCTCTATACCGTAACCGCAAAACGGTTAATATCGATGAAATGAATTCGATGAAAAACTAGATAAATCCGCTTCTTTCCATTGAAGTGGCATGAAAAAGAGAGACTTGGTTAGCTCTTAAAAATAGGGCACAAGTTTCAAAAAAGGGGAATGTGATAGATGGAAAATGCATGGATCATACCGCTTTTCCCGCTTTTATCGTTCTTGTTCCTTCTTCTATTTGGTAAACGGTTAAAAGAATCAAGCGCTTTTGTAGGAATGCTTCTTACACTCGCGTCTCTGGTCTATTCCTTGTTGGTCCTGTTTGAGAGATTTTCAGAGGACACATACAAGGCAGAAACGGTTTGGCTGAAAATAGGAGATGTTTCATTAACAGCGGGCTTTGAAGTGAATCAATTAAATGCATTAATGCTGGTTATTGTATCGCTCGTAAGTTTTCTTGTACATACTTATTCCAAAGGGTATATGCACGGTGATGAGCGCTTTCCAGTCTTTTACGCTTACCTAGGTTTGTTTACCTTTGCAATGCTTGGCCTTGTTCTATCGCCAAACTTACTGCAAACGTATTTCTTCTGGGAGCTTGTCGGTGTCGGTTCCTTCCTATTAATTGGCTTCTATTTTTATAAAGATGAAGCAAGGGCCGCAGCGAAAAAAGCGTTTATTATGACACGTATCGGGGATGTCGGCTTATTGATCGGGATGATTTTATTATTCTGGCAAGTTGGCAGCTTTGAATATGATCGAATTTTTGCTGCAGTAGCAGCTGGTGAAGTCACACAAGGGATGATTACATTAACTGCGATCTTAATTTTTGTCGGAGCGGTTGGTAAATCAGGTCAATTCCCACTTCATACTTGGTTACCAGATGCGATGGAAGGTCCAACGCCGGTTTCCGCATTAATCCACGCCGCAACGATGGTTGCCGCAGGGGTTTATTTAGTAGCTGCGTTATTCCCGTTATTTACGGCGAGTGAAACAGCTTTAACGACGATTGCCATTATTGGTGCTGTGACGGCGATCTTTGCCGCAAGCATTGGTCTTGTACAAACAGATATTAAGCGTGTGCTGGCGTATTCAACGGTCAGTCAGCTTGGTTATATGATGTTAGCATTAGGATCAGCAGGCTATGTAGCAGGTGTGTTCCATTTAATGACACATGCTTTCTTTAAAGCATTGCTGTTCTTAGCAGCAGGTAGTGTTATCCATGCTGTGCATACTCAAAATATCGAGGAAATGGGCGGTTTATGGAAAAAGCTTCGCGTCACTGGTCCGTTATTTTTAATTGGGACATTGGCGATTAGTGGGGTTCCGTTATTTTCCGGTTTCTTTAGTAAAGATGAAATCCTAATTGCTGCTTGGGAAGGTGGACATCCTGTTCTATTTATCCTAGCGGTTGCAGCTGCTTTCTTCACCGCTTTCTATATGTTCCGTCTGTTCTTTATGGTATTCACTGGCAAGCCGCGCAGTGAAATGAAGAATGTTCATGAGTCACCTAGTGTGATGACGTTACCAATGATGCTACTAGCTGTTTTAGCGGTAGTTGCTGGTTATGTGAACACACCATGGTTTGGAACATTTTTAGGAGATTGGCTCGTTGAAGGTAATGAAGCACTTGGACATGGTCATATGGAAGGTCCAATTTGGATTATGATCGTTGCAACGGTCGTTTCATTAGCTGGGATATTCTTAGCTTGGTTAATTTACGGCAAACGTTCAATTTCACGTGACTGGTTAGGGGCGTCAACGCTTTATAACATCTTGTATAACAAATATTATATCGACGAGTTTTATCAACTAACGATCGTCAATGTGACAAAAGGGATCAGCCATTTCTTACGTTACATTGAAACGTTCTTAGTGGAAGGCATCGTGATGGGTGTGGTCGGTTTTGTCAAAGGACTTGGTAAAACAGGTTCGAAGCTGCAAACAGGTCAAATTCAAACATACGGTGCGGTTGCTTTCGTTGGACTCGCGATTTTAGTAGTCATCTATGCATTAACAGGGGGGTATATAAAATGAATCTAACATATGTTCTGACTCTTTTAGTATTTGCCCCTCTTTTAGGAATGGCGGTTATCGCTTTCATGCCGAAAACACAAGAAAAGACGATTAAGCTTGTTGGCTTTTTAGCAACTCTTCCTTCACTTGTGTTGTCGGTTGCAATTTATCTTCACTATCTTGCTGGTAAGAGTTTAGATGATTTTTCAATTGTGAAAAGATGGATTCAGTTCGGTGGCTTCAAAGGGGTTGATAAGAACTTCTTTGCAGTTCATTTTGAACTTGGAATTGATGGCTTTGCAATGGTGATGATTCTACTTACTTCCATATTGGCTACACTTGCTGCCGTTGCATCTATTTATATTAAAAAAGAATGGAAAGGGTATTTTCTACTTTTCTTACTTTTAGAAATAGGAATGCTCGGCGTGTTTGCTGCTGAAAACTTAATCCTATTCTTTATCTTCTTTGAATTAACCTTAATTCCAACGTTCTTCCTGATTGGAAAATGGGGTTATTTTGAAAAAGAAAAAGCAGCATTTAGTTTCTTAATTTACAACGGTTTAGGGTCTGCGATTCTACTGATTGTGATTATGGTGCTATTTGCTCGTACTGGGACTTCGAATATTGAAGCGTTAAAACAGATCATTAATTCAACGGATGTGCAATTAGTTGCTCCGATATCGAATGCGCTGAAGTACGGATTACTATTTGCTTTAATTTGTGCGTTTGGCGTAAAGCTTCCTATTTTTCCATTACATAGTTGGATGCTTCGCGTTCACGTACAAGCACCGCCTTCGATTGTAATGTTGCACTCTGGTATTCTTTTAAAAATTGGTGCCTTCGGTTTAATCCGATTTGGGATGGGGATCTTCCCAGAGCAATTTGCGGATTTAGGGGTGCTATTAGCAATATTAGGTGTGATTAACCTTCTATACGGAGCATTTTTAGCGTTTATCCAAAAAGATTTCAAAATGGTTTTGGCATACTCGTCGATTTCTCATATGGGAATCGTGTTAATCGGATTAGGAGCGATGAACCAGGCAGGAATTCAAGGAGCCATTTTCCAAGTGGTTTCTCACGGATTAATTTCAGCCCTCATGTTCTTCCTAGTTGGGGTTTTCTATGAGAGAACAGATACTTCTTTAATTGGAAACTTAGGTGGAATTGCAAAAGGAATGCCTGTGGCTGCTGGATTTTTATTAGCAGGGGCGATGGCTTCTTTAGGATTACCAGGTATGTCTGGATTTGTCAGCGAATTTATGGCGTTCTTAGGATTATTTGAGGAAATGCCGATTATTGCTGCAGTTGGGACAATTGGAATTATTATGACTGCTGTGTATTTATTACGTGCAGTACTCGGTATGACATTCGGAAAAGCTCATCGTGAATTTGTCGGATTGACAGATATTAGAAGAGTGGAATGGGTACCAGTTATCACTTTAATGGCGTTAATTGTGTTAGTTGGAGTATTCCCGAAGGTTTTAAGTGGGCCGATTCAAACAACACTAGAGACGATCATGCTTGGGTTAGGAGGGTGATGAAGGATGGATCTTCAGGAATTACTATCATATAAATGGAGTATCATGACACCGGAGTTCATCATCCTTGGTGTAGCAACTTTATTATCTTTGTTAGATTTATTTATGCCAAAGAAAATAGATCGAAAAATTCTTGGCTGGATCGGTTTAGCCGGAATTGCAGGCGCAACGATTTATCTTGCAGGACTTGTTGGCGGCCAAACGACATCGCTTCTTTATGACACGTTCCGTCTAGATTCGTTTGCAATCGCATTTAAATTGCTCTTATTAATCGGGTCAATGTTCGTTTTATTATTAGCAATTGGCTATGAGAAAAAAGAGAGCCTGGTAGAATTTACAGGGGAATTTTATTATTTGTTTTTAACTGCGTTACTTGGTGGCATGATGATGACATCAAGTGGCGATTTAATTACTCTTTTCGTCGGACTAGAGCTTTTATCAATTTCCACATATATTTTAGCCGGAATTCAAAGAAACAATTTAAAATCGAATGAATCGGCAATGAAATATGTGATTAATGGAAGCATCTCGACTGCGATCACGCTTTTTGGGATGAGCTATATTTATGGATTGACGGGTACAACGAATATTAAAGGCATGATCAGTGTTTTATCTGCTCTTTATGATTCACAACAAATCTATTTATTAGGCTTAGCCTTTTTCATGACATTTATAGGACTTTCTTTTAAACTTGCGACTGCTCCGTTCCATATGTGGGCACCGGATGTTTATCAAGGAGCTCCAACGCCAGTAACGGCCTTTTTAAGTGTCGTATCGAAAACAGCTGGATTTGTCATAGTGATGAGAATTATTATATCTGTTTTCATGTCAATGCCTGCTTCAGATGGTCCAGAGCCAATACCGATGCTTGTCCATCTTCAAGATTATTTAGGCTTCCTTGCTGGGGCAACGATGATCATTGGTAACGTTGTTGCCTTAAGACAAACGAATGTGAAAAGAATGTTTGCTTACTCTAGTATTGCCCATGCCGGTTATATTCTAGTAGCTTTCACTACTTTAGGGTTCTTCACATTTGATGCAATCTGGTACTATTTATTAGCTTATTTATTCATGAATGTTGGAGCATTTGCTGTCATCCAGCTTATCGGAGCAAAGACAGGCTCAGAAGATATCCATCAGTTTGCTGGACTATACCGTCGTGCGCCAATCTTAGCGGTAACAATGGCAGTGTTAATTTTATCATTAGCTGGTTTTCCAGGTACGGCAGGATTCATTGGAAAGCTTCACATCTTTATGGGAACTTTTTCAACTGACCCAGCTCATTATGTGTTAGCATCCATTATGATTGCGACAACTGTCATTTCTTACTTCTATTATTTTGGAATCTTGACACAAATGTTCTTTAGACCTGCTGCTGATGATAGTAAATTCAATATTCCAGTGGCATTAGTGATTGTATTAGTTGGAAGCTTAGTTGGTACCGTCCTACTTGGAATCGCGCCAAACATAGCTTTAGACTTTTTACATGAAAACTTTAATCAGTTTAGGGATTTCTTACAATAAGTAAGCTTTTCTTAATGGGAGAAACGGTTTATTGGGGATAAATAGGGGAGTGTTGCCTTGTGCTGAGGCAACCTTCTCATACGGAAGGAAGGAGTAAAGGGGCTCCTTCCTTTTTGTTTTTGTAATTTATCGGTGCATGTTACAATAAAGTGAAACTTCCATCAGTGGGGGTTTTTTTCATTCCCCACTGATGGTTAGTTGAACCAATCGGACCTTTACGGGCAGTTGCCCCCCTACCAATCTTCTTTGTTTACTCTGAAACCTGAGGAGGGGGTCTTACTGCCCGTTAAGAGTGGGATAAATGGGTTATTTTTTAAATAGGAGGTTACTTATTTATGCTGGCTTCTTTCGGATATGATGCATTAATTGGGATCGTCGTTAATTTAATTTTTATTGGACTGTCTTGGTGGGCATTACAATCCATCAAACTAGACCGTTTACTCAAACCAAACCGAGTTCTACAAGCTCGTGCCTTATACATCCTACTATCCATTGCCCTAGGCTCCATCGTCAGCAACTTCTTCCTAGACTACCTACAATGGTCCCGCCAACTCCCCCTAATCCTTTAACACACTAACGTAGTGGGGGTCAGTCCCCCAGCACTTTAACGCATTAAACTACTGGGGGACTGACCCCCGGCGCTTTAAAGTGGTAAAGTTTTTAAAATTCGTTTTGTCTAAGGGAGAGTGCTTCTTTAAGGGCTTCGTGTGTGATGGTTTCATGATTTGACAGGTCTGAGATGGTTCGTGCGACTCGAAGTATTTTCATTTGGGATCTCGTACTTAAATGATGGGTCATGGCATACCGACAAGCATAAGACGAGATCCCTAAAAGAGGGTGTTCTTTGCCTTCTTTTAGGGATCTTGTTATGACCTCGAGGGACTAGGCGCTATAGCTAGACAATTTTTTTCGGGAAATTCAGCCATTTCATCCACAAACAATATGCCATTATGGGCTAAGGAATTTCTTGAGCCTCCTCCAATAAGAGAAACAGCAGAGGAGAATGGTGTGGTTGTCTTAACGAGTTCTATGTAAAGGTGGTTTGGATACTGCTGCTAACTGATAAAGACTAATTCCCTCAAGTTAATGTTCAGATGTGGGTGGTGGTGTATGGGAGGAAAGGTTTCTGCCAACCCCAGGACGACCAAACAAGAGGATGTGGTGACCACCAGTCGCTGCAATTTCCAATGCTCTTTCTGCTTGATGATGGCCAATGATATGGGCAAATTCGATTAGTGATTTGCCATTTTCATTAGAAATAGACTCCTGGAAAAAATTACGACCAACATAGTGTTTCCTCCCTTTTGAGTGAGGCTAATATATATTCTGCTTTTTTGTTTGGGGCATGTAAAAATTTTAAATAATTTTCAATTTGTGGTTCAGGGAAGAAGGATAAGATTTTTTCTTTAGAAACTAAAGAATTTTTAGCTGAGGAGAAGAAAGAAGGGAGACTGCTCCAATGATAATCTTGGAGGTTTGTCACCATTTCTGCTTCTAAAGGATTTAGGTGGATATACCTGCTTGTATTGAGGAAATATTTTGCATCAGTAATTAATTCGGAATGAAAACGTCCTTGAAATACATGACCATTTAGTTCGTGCCGCTTATTTAAATAAATCGCGTAGGTAGTATTGATGGTTTTCATAATATCAGTGATGGGAATGTTCGCTGTTTCTAGGAGAAAATGAATATGATTTTTCATGAGGCAATAAGAGTGAAGATCGAAGGGGTATATTTCTTTAGTTTCTTTCACGATGGTTAGAAATTTTTGATGATCATGGTCATCAAAGAAAATAAGCGCCTTTCTGTTACCACGAGCGGTAATATGATAGGTTGCACCAGGAAACCAAATCCTATGCTTTCGTGACAATGGAATACCTCCTAAAAATTTGATACGTATTTATTTCTATAGAGTCATCCAAATTCCTCTATTTTCATAGGGGAATTTTCAATTCCAAAAATAAATAGGACTTGTTACATGTTCCCTATTTCCAACAATTTCAGTAAGATGTATAAGTGCATAAAGTAAAGTAGTTCGCCCTGTGACTTTAACGCGGTAAATCACCGGGGGACTGACCCCCAGTGCTTTAAAGGGTGAAAGTGTTTGTCTAAAAGTGACGAGATTTCCCATGTATGCTCTTTCTTTCGTTGGAAACAATGAGTAGTAAGGAGAGGGGATATTTAGATGAATAGAATAGTTACTTTATTATCGATTATTGGGATTGTTGGTTTTGTTTTTTTACAATTTGGGAATCAGTCGATTGTAGCGAGCAATCGAGAAAGCGGTCATAATGAATTGATGACAATTGCATCGGTTCTTGAAGAAGAAAAGGTTGATATCCAAGAATGGATGATTCATTCCCGCGAGCATCTTACCTCATTTAGTAAAATAGAAGAAGTCATTCAATTACAAACAAAGCTAATGAAAGAATTCCCGAATTGGGATTGGTCTATTCATCAAAATAACGATAAATGGGAAGCGATTGCCACCACAAAAACTTCCAACGCTTATAAAGAAACCATTAAAATGATGGCAACCCTCACAAATAATCAACTTCATTCGTATATCATATATGAGGTAAAAGGAACAAAATGGAATCAAAAAACAGAGGATTTTTTCCATGAAAAATGGATATCTCGAATAACTGCCATATTTCGTGGAAATCCCACAAATTTCTCTTGTATGAAAGCGGATATCAGTGATAAGATTGATTCGTCTTTGACTTTATCTGAAACAGTAAATAATTGGCTTGAAGCCTTTAATGCTAAAGAAATTGAATCACTTCATGAATCAGCGTTTGTCTCCATTTCGGCCTCATCAAACCTTTTTGCTGAAAAACTACAAACGAAACATGATGATATGAATTTACAATTAGCGATTAGATCGAATGGATTGGGCGCAAAGACTACCCTTGTAGTTGGCACACCCATCATCACGATTGAATATTAATATAGAGAAATTGGACGCGGAGGGGAATACACTTGGAAAAAATCATTGTCCGTGGCGGACAGCGTTTAAACGGTACCGTCAAAGTAGAAGGAGCAAAAAATGCCGTTTTACCTGTGATCGCTGCAACATTATTAGCAAGTGAAGGGAAGAGCATAATTAAAGATGTGCCGACTCTCTCCGATGTATATACGATCAATGAAGTATTAAGATATCTAAACGCCGAAGTGGAGTTTAAAAATAATCAAGTTGTTGTAGATGCATCCAGAGAATTAAAAGTAGAAGCACCGTTTGAATATGTACGTAAAATGAGAGCTTCTGTCTTAGTAATGGGTTCTTTATTAGCGAGAAATGGACGTGCGCGTGTTGCTTTGCCTGGTGGCTGTGCCATTGGATCACGCCCAATTGACCAGCACTTAAAAGGCTTTGAAGCGATGGGTGCTACGGTGAAGGTTGGGAACGGGTTTATTGAAGCAGAAGCACCAAACGGTCGTTTACACGGAGCAAAGATTTATTTGGATTTTCCTAGTGTAGGTGCGACCGAAAATATTATGATGGCGGCAACTTTAGCAAAAGGTACAACCGTCCTTGAAAACGTGGCAAAAGAACCTGAAATCGTTGACCTGGCGAATTTTTTAAATGCAATGGGTGCAAATGTTCGTGGAGCTGGTACGGGAACGATTCGTATCGAAGGCGTCGATCGTATGTATGGTGTAGAGCATAGCATTATTCCAGATCGTATTGAGGCAGGAACCTTTATGGTAGCGGCTGCGCTTACACAAGGGAATGTTTTGGTTCAAGGAGCCGTTCCAGAGCATCTTTCTTCATTGATTGCCAAAATGGAAGAAATGGGCGTTATGATTATTGAGGAAGAGGATGGGGTACGAGTTATTGGACCTGAAAAGTTAAAGGCGGTTGATATTAAAACCATGCCTCACCCTGGATTCCCAACAGATATGCAATCACAAATGATGGCTTTGTTACTTCGTGCACAAGGCACAAGTATGATAACAGAAACGGTATTTGAAAATCGCTTCATGCATGTAGAAGAATTCCGTCGTATGAATGCGGATATTAAAATTGAAGGTCGTTCTGTGATTTTATCAGGACCATCTGACCTTCAAGGGGCAGAAGTGTCGGCAACAGACCTTCGTGCAGCAGCAGCCTTAGTATTGACAGGCCTAGTAGCCGAAGGAGTTACACGCGTGACAGAATTAAAACACTTAGATCGCGGATATGTGAACTTCCATCAAAAACTAGCGGGACTAGGGGCAGACATCGAACGCGTAAAAGACATCGAAGCCATTGAAATGGACGAAAAAATTATATCTGATCTAAATGCATAACAAAACGGAGCTCTGCCATAATGGTAGAGCTTTTTTGTTTTAGTGCTTTAAAGTGCCGGGGGACTGACCCCCAGGACGTTAATGCGTTAAAGCGGTGGGGGTCAGTCCCCCAGAACTTTAAAGTGTTAAAGCGTAATTAATTTAATAAATAAATCTGTCATAAATGCTTGTCCTTCTCCATAAGAATGTGTAGAGAACTAGCCTATTTGTGCTTGTTAATACTTCTAATGGAGGATCGAATTCATGAAAAACATCAAACCTTTCGTCGTACTAACTGCAATTCTATTTACGATCACTTTATTGATTCCAGCATTACTTGTTTTACCGTTTTCGGATAAGGCGAGTGGGAAGTTAGGAGAAGGTTTAAGCTCCCAGAGGCATAAAGCAGTGACAGTAGATGCAAGTCAGCTTGATTCTGCGATAGAAGTTGCTGTGTATCGAATGTCAAAAAAACATATTGAGAATCTTCCTTTGGAACGTTATGTGGTTGGCGTTGTCGCTGCAGAAATGCCAGCTGATTTTGAATTAGAGGCGTTAAAGGCTCAAGCATTAACAGCAAGAACGTATATTGTTAAACAAATGATGAGTGCTGAAAAAATCGGGGTGCCAGAGGGTGCAGATGTAACCGATTCGGTGAACCATCAAGTTTTTAGAGATGATGAAGAGTTGAAGCAAGATTGGAAATTAGATTATAGTTGGAAGTTAAAAAAAATCCAAGAGGCAGTGCTTGCGACAAAAGGACAAATATTAACTTATGAAGGGTCACCTATCTTTACGACTTTCTTCTCGACAAGCAATGGCTATACAGAAAACTCTGAGGATTACTGGCAGAATGCCTTTCCATATTTACGAAGTGTGAAAAGTCCTTGGGATGTGGAGGAGTCACCGAAATTTACAGATCAAGTAGTCATGACCATCGCAGATTTTGAGCAAAAGCTTGGAGTTAAATTAAATGGAAGTGAACAAATTGGTCAAATTATTGAAAAAACAGAAGGTAATCGGGTAGCAAAAGTAAAATTTGATGGCAAGACGTTGAGTGGTAGGGATATACGGGATAAATTAGATTTAAAATCATCAGACTTCTCGTGGGTAAGAAAAGGCAACCATATTGTGATTAATACAAAAGGCTATGGACACGGCGTCGGCATGAGCCAATACGGCGCCAACGGAATGGCCAAAGAAGGAAAAAACTATGAACAAATCGTTAAATACTACTACCAAGGCGTTAACATCCAAACAGCAGACCAGCACCTCAACACCATCACCGCTAAAAAATAAACTAGTTTAGTGCTTTAAAGGAATGGGGGTCAGTCCCCCGACACGTTAATGCGGTGAAGTGTGCGAATGTTCTTTTTTATGATGTAGTAGGCGATGGCGACGCCGGTGAGGTCTTTTATGACGTCGATGAGGGTGGCGGAACGGGCTGGGACGAAGGATTGATGGATTTCGTCGGTGATTCCGTATAGCCCCGCAATGACCGCAAATGAAAGATTTATCGCTGGTGTCAACCTTCTATTGAAAAATGCCGCTAACACGAATAAAAGATAAAGAATGGCGAATTCGACTAAATGTAGCGATTCTTTAATCATTCGATCGGTTTTTGAGTCTGGCAGCTCAACAAATGTGTTATCGGGCAGGCTCGACATGATCCAAACCATCGCCATATAAAAAATCGGTAATATCCATAAACCCTTTCTCAATAACTTCAAAAAAATCCCTCCAAAGTAATTATTCAAATCATGCATAAAAGACTTCTCTTTGTCGAAAAATAAGTCTAAAAAAAATTTTTAGAACATTGTATATAATCACCAAAATGCGTTAAGACTGATTGCTGAGGTGATGAAAATGAGAGAGGAAGAAACTAAACGATCTTCTCAAGACTCCAGCATGAAACGCTTTATCAAAAAGCGTTGGGTATTTCCAGCCATTTATATTGCAAGTGCAGCCATTATTTTAACAGCGGTCCTTTGGTACCAAACGAGTAGCAATAATGCTGCTAAAGACAAAGATTACGACTATAATGCTACGGACATTGCAGGTAAAAAATACAATCAGCCAGCAATCGAAGTAAACAGCAAGTTAGAAAATATCGGTTGGCCTGTGAATGATCCGGCAACAGTTGTGATTCAAAAAGAATTCTACGATGCAGATGCTAAGCCTGAAGCGCAAGAAGCTGCATTAATATCTTACAACAACTCGTTCCGTCCGAACACTGGTATCGATATTACGATGGAAAATGGTGAAACATTTGACGTCGTAGCAGCACTTAGTGGTACTGTCACAAATATTCAAGAAGATACCCTTCTTGGAAATGTCATTACCATTGAACATGACAAAAATGTAGTGACACAATATTCATCGGTTAAGGATTTTGCCGTTGAGGTTGGCGCTCAAGTAAAACAAGGACAAGCCATTGCTAAGGCTGGGCAAAGCTTGTACAATGAAGAGGCTGGAGTACATGTACACTTTGAAATCCGTAAAGATAATAAACCTGTAAATCCAAATGCTTATTTCAATAAGCCGGTAAGTACTTTACAGGAAGAGAAGCCTGCGGAAGACAAAGCAACAGATGAATCGAAAAAAGAAGAATCTGCTGATGAGTCAGACAAAGCAGAAGAAGGCGCTGAAACTGATAAAAATAAAGATCAGGACGGCGAAACTTCTGAAGATCCATCCAAAGAAAAAGAAGAATCTACAGATTCAACGACAAACCCATCTTAATATATTCGAAACAGTGAATACAAAGAGTAAGTACCCATGTGTACTTGCTTTTTTTTGCTTTTATAGGAAAACTCTACACATTTCCCCTATTCAAAATCTTTCGACAAATCTTTGCTAGCTTGGTATAATATTTCGCAAGACGAAGAAAATGAAAGGGGATTTATATGACATACCATAACTATCCATATGCCTCACAGAGAATGGCGACAATATCGCGAAACGGAATGGTCGCTACCTCGCAGCCTCTAGCGGCTCAGGCTGGTCTAGATATACTTAAGAAGGGTGGAAATGCCATCGATGCTGCCATCGCTACAGCGGCTTGTTTAACGGTTGTAGAGCCAACCTCCAATGGAATTGGCGGCGATGCTTTTGCCCTCGTTTGGGTGAAGGATCAGCTTTATGGGTTAAACGGAAGCGGTCCTGCTCCGATGGACATCTCGATTGAAAAAGTAAAGCAGCTGGGGCATGAGAAAATGCCTGTACATGGCTGGATACCTGTAACAGTTCCAGGTGTTCCTTCGGCCTGGGCAACCTTGTCTAGTCGCTTCGGACGTCTTCCGTTAACGAAAGTATTAAAGCCAGCGATTGATTACGCAAGGGGCGGATTCCCACTTTCACCGATTCTTGCGAAGTATTGGAAGCGTGCGTTTGAAATTTATAAACAGCGATTACAAGGTCCAGAGTATGAAGAGTGGTTCCGTGTGTTTGCACCGAATGGAAAGGTACCAGAGGTTGGCGAGATGTGGAGTTCGGAGGACCATGCAAATACGTTAGCAGAAATCGCGGAAACGAATGCGGAAAGCTTCTATCGTGGCAACCTTGCGGAAAAAATAGTGAAGGCTTCTGCGTCGGCTGGCGGATTTTTAAAAAAGGAAGATCTTGAAGCTTATCAAGCGGAGTGGGTCGATCCGATTTCGGTTCACTATAAGGGCTATGATGTGTGGGAGATTCCGCCGAATGGTCAAGGTTTGGTTGCTCTTATGGCGTTGAATATATTGAAAAATGATCGCTTTAGTCACCGTGAGGATGTTCAGACGGTCCATCTCCAATTGGAAGCGATGAAACAGGCGTTTACGGATGGAAAGGAATATATTACGGACTCGAAGTTGATGAAGACAAGGGTGGAAGATTTATTGTCAGAGAAATACGGTCAGGAGTGTCGTGACCAATTCACGGATGAGGCTCGTTTGCCGGTACCTGGAACACTTCCAAAGGGTGGAACGGTATATTTAGCAACGGCTGATGGAGAAGGAAATATGGTTTCCTTTATTCAAAGTAATTATATGGGCTTTGGTTCGGGGATTGTTGTTCCTGGTACAGGGATTGGCCTGCAAAACCGTGGACATGATTTTTCACTGGATTCTTCGCATGAAAATTCGTTACAGCCAGGGAAAAAGACGTTCCATACGATTATTCCTGGATTTTTGACTAAGGGGAAAGAAGCAGTCGGTCCGTTCGGTGTTATGGGTGGATATATGCAGCCGCAGGGACATGTTCAGGTAGCGATGAATATGATTGACTTCGGATTAAATCCACAAGCAGCATTGGATGCACCAAGATGGCAGTGGCTGGAGGGAAATAAAATTGAAGTGGAGCATCATTTCCCGAATCATCTTATAAAGCAGCTTGTTCAAAAAGGGCATCAAATGACTGTTGCACATGACTCAGGCGGGTTTGGTAGAGGACAAGTTATTGTTCGCAATCCTGAAACAGGCGTGCTAGTAGGCGGAACAGAGCACCGTACAGATGGAAGTATTGCAAGTTACTAGAATGACAGGGAGGTTTACACATTGAAAAAGCTTTTGTTAAGCGGTTTTGAGCCGTTTTTAGGGTTTCCTATTAATCCAACTGAATCGATCGTAAAGGAGCTAGATGGGAAGGAAATCAGTGAGTATGTGGTTCATGGTTTACTGCTTCCAGTAGATTACGAGACAGCAGGACCAAAGATTCTTGAGGAGATTGAAGAGCTTCAACCAGATGCGGTCATTTCGTTAGGGTTGGCGGCAGGTCGTACCTCAATTACTCCAGAACGTATAGCTATTAATTGTCGGGATGGGGAAGCAGATAATAGTGGAGTGGCTTTGCAGGATGCTCCGATCGTGGGCGAGGGACCTGATGGCTATTTTTCGACGCTTCCAATTCGGGAAATGGTCAATGTTTTGAATGAAAATGGGTATCCAGCCCGTATTTCCAATACAGCAGGAACGTATTTATGCAATAACATGATGTATACGGTTTTGCATGCTACAGGCGGAAAGATTCAAGCGGGATTTGTCCATATTCCTGCTTCCCATGAGCTAGCAATTGCGTCGAAAAAAGATATGGCCAGCTGGTCGTTAAGAGATTTGACAGAAGCTGTGGAAAAAATAATTGAAACTCTTAAATAGTTTCAATTTGAATCGACAATTTCTCGGGAAATAACAGAAAAAAGGCCAGGTTCCGACTTGTTTCGGATCTGGCTTTTCGTTTATTTATTATGAATGGATTGTTGGAAATAAAGTTGAACCTCGAATACTGGTTGATTAAATTGCTAGAATTTAAAATTTGTAATTAGCGATCCAGAGTGGCAAGTAGAATTATTTCACTTCAAAGGTGATAGTTTTTTTGGCGTTTGGCCAATTATTATCAATTAGCCAGATTTCAAGTTCATACATTCCTTTTGCCAATCCAAGGAATTCTCCTGTATAAGTTAATTCTTCCCCTTGCTTTAAGGTTTGTTCTTTATAAATCATGATAAACATTTTATCATCCGTATACTGTTCGACCTTTTTCCCGTCTTTTTTCAAAATATAATCAAATTGGCTGCCGCTAACATTGACGATTTGCTCTTTTTCAGTTTGATTTTTGACGGTAAAGGTCCATTTGTAATCATTGTTTTTTGTATTGCTGATGGTTGCTTTCGGCTCTAAGCTTCCAGCTATGATTCCCCCTTCTTTAGGATGAAGGAAATGATAAACCTCGTATAGGCTATAAACTAAATGTGATCGTTTTGCATCCACACGATAATCATCTTCTTTACTTAAGAATCCTTCTGTTAAGGCTGCTGCCATATAGCTTTGTGCCCAATTACTTGCAGGCAACCAAATGGATGCATAATCATTTTCATTTAGTTGAGTGGCCTTAACTAATACTTTCGCCACTTCCTCAATAGTCAGTTTTTGATTTGGATGAAAATTTTTTCCTTTTTCTCCTTCCATCCATCCCTTCTTTGTAATGGCAAGGATGGCATCCTTTGCCCAATGCTTTTTCACATCTTGATAAGGGGAAGTGTCCTTAACTTCTTCTAGCTTAAATAAACGGAAGAGACTTACCGCCAATTCAGCTCGTGTTAAAGAGGAATCAAACTGTGCTTTTCCATCCTTTTTTCCTTTTAATATCCCATTTTCAAGTAAAAAGGCATAACGTTCCTCTAATGTCACGGCGTGAGGAGCCTTCACCTCTAAACGAGAGCCCTCTCTTTTGATTGAAGTCCCTTCTCCACTGGCAAAACCAGAAGTAGCTGGAACGAGCATAACCATAGTCGAAAACAAAACAAACCACCTTTTCAACCTACAACACCTCCGAGTATTTACACCAATAGACGAAACCCAAGCATAATCAGTTACAAAAAAAGATAAAAAATTCCTTTACCACATTAACGTGCCGGGGGTCAGTCCCCCGGCAGATTAACGCTTCACCGTAATGGGGGACTGACCCCCAGTGCTTTAAAGGGGTGAAGCGAAATGGCTTTTGGTGTCCAATTTTCAAAAAACTTTCATTAAACCTTGTCCCTATTGACTTTTTTGGGCATATATCGCGAACCAAGCTAATAAAATGTTACAAACCTTACAAAGAGGGGTTTGAGGTGAGGGGTCGTTTAAATCAAACGGGTATCCAGTCGGGGACATGATTATTTATGGCAATATCGGAAAGTGTTGGTTTAAGTAGGCACTTTCTGCCGCATGTACGAAAGAAAAGGCTATTCTAATAAGCTAAAGGCCATGCGGAACGGTAGTAGGACGTCGGAGCGAAGAGCGAGTCTCATTTCACACTTCTCACATCCGAAACCAGGGAGGGCGAGTGGTGTGCACGATTACATCAAAGAGAGAACTATCAAGATTGGAAAGTATATCGTGGAGACGAAGAAAACAGTTCGCACTATTGCGAAGGAGTTTGGCGTATCCAAAAGTACAGTCCATAAAGATTTAACGGAAAGGCTTCCTGAAATTAATCCTGAATTGGCAAACGAGGTAAAGGAAATATTAGATTATCATAAATCAATTCGTCATTTACGTGGTGGTGAAGCAACAAAATTAAAGTATCGTCGTGAAGAAAAAGAAGGGGAAATTGTAAAATAACCTGAAATTCGCTTCGAACAGACAAATTTCCACAATAATTAACAAAAAATTAGGGTATTCCTCCTGAATATGATAAAATATTCAATTAGGATAATCACGGTTCGTCTAGATCATTGAACAGACTAAAATGGAACATAAATGGATTAACTTAAGTAGAGCCTTTCATAAGTTCTAGCAGCTAGACAACCCGTTTCAAGGAGGAAAGAAAGACAATGTTTGCTAGAGATATCGGTATTGATTTAGGAACAGCCAATGTTCTCATCCATGTAAAAGGACGTGGAATCGTTTTAAACGAGCCTTCTGTTGTGGCCATTGATAAAAATACAAATAGAGTCTTGGCAGTTGGAGAAGAAGCTCGTCGCATGGTGGGACGTACGCCTGGAAACATCGTAGCGATTCGACCATTAAAAGACGGTGTAATCGCAGATTTTGATGTAACAGAAGCAATGTTAAAGCACTTTATTAATAAATTAAATGTGAAAGGCTTTCTCTCTAAGCCACGCATTTTAATTTGTTGCCCAACGAATATTACAAGTGTCGAGCAAAAAGCAATTAAAGAAGCGGCTGAAAAAAGCGGCGGGAAAAAGATTTATTTAGAAGAAGAGCCAAAGGTTGCTGCTATCGGCGCCGGGATGGATATTTTTCAACCGAGTGGAAATATGGTAGTTGATATTGGGGGAGGAACGACCGATGTAGCAGTTCTGTCAATGGGTGACATCGTAACCTCTTCCTCCATCAAAATGGCTGGCGACAATTTCGATATGGAAATATTGAATTACATCAAGCGTGAATACAAGCTATTGATCGGGGAAAGAACGGCTGAAGATATTAAAATAAATATCGGTACCGTATTCCCTGGTGGTCGTTCAGAGGAAATGGAAATTCGCGGTCGTGATATGGTAAGTGGTCTGCCACGTACATTAACTGTACGTTCCAAAGAAATTGAACAAGCACTTCACGAATCAGTGGCTGTTATCGTTCAAGCAGCGAAAAGCGTCTTAGAGCGCACTCCACCAGAACTATCCGCAGACATCATTGATCGTGGTGTCATCCTAACAGGTGGTGGGGCATTGCTGCATGGTATTGATATGCTCCTTTCTGATGAACTGAAAGTGCCAGTCCTTATCGCAGAAAATCCGATGGACTGCGTAGCAATCGGTACAGGAATTATGCTTGACAATATTGACCGCCTACCACGAAGAAAACTTGGATAAAACTGAAACCCTGTGGCAACAGTCACAGGGTTTTTTGTATGGAAAAACGCGCTTTAACGCATTAACGTGTCGGGGGTCAGTCCCCCGGCACGTTAATGCGTTAAAGAGGTTGGCAATATTTAACGATAGTGGCTAATGGCTTATCGTTTCTACAATATTTATGGTTTTAGGGAGATCTTTTTCAAAAATTGACGTTTTTCGATAAATAGTTAATGTCGAAACGTGATTTTTTTTCTATAATAGAGAGTAAGTAAATGGACGGGGTGAGTGGCAATGTTTAGAGGGTTTTATACGGTGGCTTCGGGAATGCTTTCCCAGCAGCGCCGCACTGAAATGTTAACGAATAATATGGCCAATGCGAATACACCTGGTTTTAAAGCGGACCAGTCGGCAATGAGGGCTTTTCCTGAAATGCTTTTAAAGCAAATGGGTAAAACGACCATTCCGACGGATAAACCTCTTAACTTGCCCTATAACCAATTAGTTGGGCCAATTAATACGGGAGTGTATATGCAGGAAACGATTCCGCAATTTAGGCAGGGTGATTTGCAAGAGACAGGGAATAAAACAGATATTGCCCTTGTAAACGGAAATCTTCCTGATAATGGTTCCATCTTTTTTGCGGTTCAAAATTCAAGTGGGGATATACGTTATACGAGAAATGGAAATTTTACGGTCGATGGCGCGGGATATTTAACGACATCGAGTGGCCAATATATTTTAAACGAGCAAGGCGAACGGATTGCTTTAACAAGTGACCAGTTCACAATAAGTGAAAACGGAATTTTGACAGATGCAAATGGGCAACAAACACGTCTAGGTGTAGGGTTTGCTGAGAACTCTTTACGGATGGTGAAAGAAGGAGACGGTCTATTCCGAACGGAAAATGGGGCTGTCCTTCCGAACGCTTATACGACAGTTGACGGTCAATTTAAGCTTCAACAAGGATTCCTTGAGCGATCGAATGTGGATGTAAGTAGGGCAATGACGGATATGCTAAGTGCCTATCGTGCCTTTGAAGCGAATCAAAAGGTACTTCAAGCCTATGACCGAAGTATGGAAAAAGCGGCCAATGAAATTGGAAAGCTTTAAACTAAAGACTTAAATATCGTATAAAAAATTGATGACCAATCGTAAAGGGGGGATACGGATGAATCGTTCCATGATTACAGCAACTAACACACTTGCCCAGCTGCAGAAACAGATGGATATTATAAGCAATAACATGGCCAATGTCGATACGAACGGTTTCAAAAGAAGAGAAGTTCAATTTACTGATTTGTTAGTCCATGAATTTCAAAATCAACGAAAGGCTGATGCGGAGACGAATCGCTTAACGCCCAATTTTATCCGCCAAGGAACAGGTGCGAAGCTAGGCCAAGTTCAATTGAATATGACGCAAGGCTCTATAAAGCCGACAGAACGTTCTTTAGACACAGCTTTTACCAAAGAGGGACAGTTTTATCGTGTACTTGTACAAAATGAGAATGAAAGTGAAATTCAATACACTCGTAATGGTGCATTATATTTAAGTCCTATATCCGATACAGAACTCATGCTAGTGAATGCAGATGGACATCCTATACTTGATGAGAATAATCAACAAATTATCGTTTCAGGTGATGCAAAGGATTTCACGATTACTGAAAACGGGTCCTTCTTTGCAAAATCTCCAAATGGTCGTGAACAGTCCTATAACCTAGGTGTTGTTCAGGTGAATAAACCTCAGTTTTTAGAGCAAAAAGGGAATAACTTATTAGGATTGCCAGCAAACTTTGCTGAACTTGGGGTTACAGTGGATGAAATTTTGACAGCTTTAAATGGTCCACAACGAGGGCAAATAGGCATTAATCAACGTGCATTAGAGCAGTCAAATGTAGATATGTCAAAAGAGATGACACAACTCATGAATGTTCAACGTTCCTATCAGTTTCAAGCTCGGTCCATCACTATTTCGGATCAAATGATGGGGCTTGTAAACGGAATTCGTTAAAGGAGTACAAACCATGACTTTAGACCGTAAACAGGTAAAGACCCGTGAGGAAATGAGAAAAATTCGTGCAGAGGAAAAGGGAAACCTTACCTTGCGTGAATTGCGCGAAAGACGGAAGAACATTCGTGTCCGTCTCATTCCTGTGTGGGTGAAAGTCATTATGGTTGTTCTTTTACTATTTGTGAGTGTTATAGCTGGAACTGTCGTAGGCTACGGCTTTATTGGGAACGGTAAACCGTCCGAAGCCCTTCAAAAGGAAACATGGACTCATATTCTTGATATGATTAATAAAAATTAATTTGATGGCAGGAAGGGAATTTTCCCTTCCTTTTTGTATGATTATTTTAGTACAATAAAATGGAACCTAATATTAGGAGGAGGTCATAAAAATGTTAGATGTGACTCAAATAAAAGAAATCATTCCACACCGATATCCATTTCTATTAGTTGACCGTATTTTAGAAATAGAAGAAGGCCAAAGGGCGATCGGAATTAAAAATGTAACAGCCAACGAAGAGTTTTTCAATGGACATTTTCCAGACTATCCAGTTATGCCTGGGGTATTAATTGTCGAAGCGCTCGCACAAGTAGGAGCGGTAGCGATGTTAATAAAAGAGGAAAACCGAGGACGCTTAGCCTTCTTTACAGGCATCGATAATTGCCGTTTTAAAAGACAGGTCAAACCTGGTGATCAGCTGCGCCTAGAAGTCGAAATCATTAAAATCAAAGGACCTATAGGTAAAGGAAAAGCCATCGCCACCGTAGACGGCGAACTTGCCTGCGAAGCAGAAATTATGTTTGCCTTAAAATAATGCCTACTTTAGCACACCACCGCGCTGGGGGTCAGTCCCCCAGTATGGTAACGCATTAACGCGCCGGGGGACTGACCCCCGGCGCGTTAATGCGTTAAAGTGCGCAAAAAATTCGTAAGCAAATGCAATTTTTTTAAAGTTATGGGGCAATATAACAGCAGACCAATTCTTAGGTCGAACATTCAATAAGAAAGGAGCTGTTATACATGGGCAAAAAGCTTTTAACTTTGATTGGAGGATCCGCATTAGCTGCGATGCTGCTTGTGGGTTGCGCAAACAATGATGACGACCAAAACCCTCCTCCAGAAGATGTGGATAATGGTGTTGTAGATGATAATAATTTAGATAACGATGTAAATGATAATAATTTAAATAATGACCATTATCCTGAAAGTGAAGACATCAATACGGATAACGATGGGGATGCGACTAAAGACAATAATACCCCTCAAGAAGATGTTGTTGAAGACAGAATTGATATGAATGATAAAGACAATAAAGATGAATAAAATTGAGGGGGCAGGCTAAATACCTGCTCCTTTCTTATTTTTTACTTGGGTTTAAATATACTAGATGAATAATATTTGTATATTATTTGGAATTTTTAAAAATTTTATTTAAAAAGCATACCATTATTCGAAACTTTTTTTGTACCTTGTCGATTTTTGTGGTAAGGTATATATAGTTTCATGGTTGGCAGGGTAGAGATAAAGTTTGGGAGGTACTTTTACAAGTATGTTTAAAGATCTTTCACCAGGCATTAAAAGTAGTATTACACGCTCGATTACGACAGCGTTTGAACAATATATGCACAGTATTGACTGGAAGGAATCGAAATTTGATTTGCCAGCCTTTATTGCTGACTGGCGTGATTATATTCAAAATCAAGCTTCTTGGTATGAAAAAGTAGATACAGAAACGAAAATCAATCCCCAATTCCATCAGGAACTGGCTGAAAAAATTAACGAAACCATTGATAAAATCCTATCCGAAAAACCAACTGAAGCTCAAATGGATGAAATTGAGAATTTGCAAAAAGAAGTACGCGAAGAATTCGATTATTCCTGTAAAACAGAAGCTAAGTATGTCATAGAAAAGCTAAAAGAAGAGCTAAAAAAAAAGTAGAGTTACTAGGGCCAGCCTCTGAAAAAGAAGTAAAGTATGCGTCTTTACTCTATTTTAAAACATTTGAAAAAGAGCTTCCGAAGCTCGATTATCGAAAGCAAGACATCGAGTATATCATTCAGCAGCTAGAAATACATTCCGGTGAAGACGTCTTTATGAGTGTCTTAGTCCATTAAATAAAACTCCCAAATCGATGGGAGTTTTATTTTTTTACTTCTTTAAGAATGGGCTTTGACTTCATTTTGTCTTTAAACTCCATTAGTAAGGTATCACCGCTGAGTCCTTTATCCAGCAGATGGTCCAGTAAAGTTTCAGCATAATTGCTTTTGGAACGTTTTAATTTCCCTTGAAAAAGAATGCTCACACGATCATCCAGTTTCTTCACAGAAGAAACTTTCGTTTGAAAAGCGGCAGGGTCGTTCTCCTTTTTCGAAATAACAACCTGTACAATTAAGTCTTGCTGACGATCAAAAGCTTGTTGGAATAAATGCTGATGTGAAAGATCTGTATAGGCTTCGATCAGCCAAGTATTCAGATCATCCTCTTTATTAATAATCAAACCGTCTACTAAAGCAATATCCACTAACCGATACTCTTCAACAACTTGTAACGAAATGAGCTTAAAGGTCTTCATCACAACCTCCTCCAACCATATTGCCCCCATTATAACACAGTAGAACAATGGAATGAATTCGCTTTCACACATTAAAGCGATGGGGGTCAGTCCCCCAGTGCTTTAATGTGCAAAAGCAGCGCGCTGTTCACCAATTTGTCACATTGTCGAAAAAAGATAAGTGGTTATAGCAAATTTGCAAAAACTGGATTTAAAATGTCATTTTCGTCTAGAGAAAATGACATTTTAAAACAAAAAATCCCTTCAAAATGACATTTTTGACATTTTACGTGATTGGGTATAACAAGCTATGATGAACACATTAAAAGGAGAGGAGAAAAGACATGATCAATCAAGTCACACTTGTAGGACGTTTGACAAAAGATCCAGATTTAAGACTGACCCCAGATGGTATACCAGTTGTAAATGTCATTTTAGCAGTCAATCGTCAATTTAAGAATCAACAAGGGGAATACGAAACGGATTTTGTCCACTGTACCCTATGGAGGAAAACGGCAGAAAACACATCTACCTATTGCCGAAAAGGATCAGTCATTGGGATTACAGGCAAGATTCATACACGAAATTATACGAATCAGGAAGGAAAGAAGGTTTATGTGACAGAGGTAGTCGCCGAGTCAGTCCAATTTTTAAGTCGTAAGCCAACAATCGAAAAAAACGGAAGTACCGATTGGGATACACCAAATGACGGAAACTTACCTTCAGGAAATTGGACAAATCATGTTCCAAGGGAGGAATCCAATGCTACAACAACAGGAAACTTTTAATCGTGTAGAAATGCTCTTAGGCAGTTTAATTAAAATGCTTGGAAAAACAAATGAAAGGGTCGATCAACTGGATAGGAGAGTCCAGCAATTGGAGTGGATTATTCGTGAATCTCAATTGCCGTCTAGGGATGAGGTGGAAAAAGATTATATGCTTATCTAGACCGCAATTAACGTTATTAGCCCCAGTATTCCTCATTAGAAAAAATCAATAACTCCTCTGTTTCCTCTAATTTGGCAACTATTAAGTAGTGCAGAGCGTTAGCTCACAATACTAGTTTGCCATTTTTTTTAAAGTAATTGCCCTATATTCTTGGTGGAAATGTAGTAAATACGTAGTTTAAAAAGAAAACAAGGTACTAAACCTTTTACGTTTTAGTACCCTGTTTTTATTGAATTAATACCTTTTCTTTATTTCTTTCATAAATGCTTGGGTTGCCCGAAGAACGGCGGTTCTTGTTTTTTCATCTAGTAAATGCAGTTCAAGAAAAACATCTTTTACTAGCTTTTCGTTTTTGGCAAGTTGACAAATAATCTCTATTTCAGGGTCCGAACCTGTTTCCGACTCTTTTAAAATGTAGGGTGCCTGTCCTGTTTGAATCATTTGGTCTAATTCTGACACTAAATACTCTTTATCCACTTTATACATATCCGAAAACTGAAGGACTGTTTGATAGGTAGGGACGTTCTTTCCAGTCTCATAACGACTGATCATGGACCGATCCATTTTTAATACTTTTGATACATATTCTTGAGACCAGCCGTGTTTTCTTCTAAGCTGTTGTAATTTTTCTGAAAGAGACAATCCATCACCACCCTACACATACTTACTTTTAGGGTAACGGTTATCTATATGAAAAATAATGATATGTGAATAATCAGCACAGTTAATTTTGTTTATATTACTCACAAATGTTACGACAAATTTCGTTGCAATTTGTAAAAATATCGTCGAATAATAAAGGGGTAGGTAAAATTTACTAATTAAGGGGGCCTTTTATAAAATGGATGATGGAAAACGAGACAATACACAGTTTGAAAAAGCTATGACTAGAATTATTTTTATTGGAGAAATCAAATCATCCTCAGAAATTCATATTCATATTCCTCCTACTTTCTATGATGCAATTCAACTATCAAGTAATCAATCCTTCATCAAAGAGCAGAAACAACCTTATCAATACTTACAATTAGATCCTAATAAGTTGCTTCGTTTTTATTATTACGATGGTACAGAAAGAAAATGCGGACAGATATATTTACAAAAAGGAACATGGAAAATTCAAATGGAACAGCCAGCTAGCACCTTTTGCACACACTTTATCCTCCAAAAAGGAGACAAACTTTTTTTCCTATTCTACCCACCCAAAAAAGGGGGAAGCCACTGCAGAAAAGTACCGCGTTAAAGCGCCGGGGGTCAGTCCCCCGATGTGGTACCGCGTTAAAGCGCCCGGGGTCAGTCCCCCAATGTGGTACCGCGTTAAAGCGCCGGGGGTCAGTCCCCCGATGTGGTACCGCGTTAAAGCGCCGGGGGTCAGTCCCCCAATGTGGTACCGCGTTAAAGCGCCGGGGGTCAGTCCCCCGATGTGGTACCGCGTTAAAGCGCCCGGGGTCAGTCCCCCAATGTGGTACCGCGTTAAAGCGCCGGGGGTCAGTCCCCCGATGTGGTACCGCGTTAAAGCGCCGGGGGACTGATCCCCAATGCAATACCGCGTTAAAGCGCTGGGGGACTGACCCCCAATGCGATACCGCGTTAAAGCGATAAAAGAGGGGCTGCAAGTTTGCGGCAGCCCCTCTTTTTATGATAGATATACTAGTTCGCGTAGGTCTTCGGTTGTGAGTTCGGTGATCCAGTTTTCGCTTTGGATGACTTGGTCGTTTAGCATTTGTTTCTTTTCGAGCATGCCGTCGATCTTTTCTTCGAGCGTTCCGGTGCTGATCAGCTTATGAACATGCACGAAACGCTCCTGACCGATGCGGTATGCTCGGTCGGTTGCCTGATTTTCGACGGCTGGATTCCACCAGCGATCATAATGCACAACATGATTGGCTGCCGTTAAATTCAGACCCGTTCCACCTGCCTTCAACGACAACAGAAACACCGGGAATTCACGGTCCTGAAAACGCCCAATCATCTCATCTCGCTTCGCCTTCGGAACACTTCCATTTAAAAATGGGACATCGACCTTAAATTTCTGCTGAATCAATTCACGAATCATTTCACCCATTTCAATATACTGGGTAAAAATAAGACAGCTTTCCTCACGATCCAATACATTCCCAATAATCTCTACCAACTTCTCCATTTTCGCAGACCGATCAATCAAATCCGCAGCAGGTCTCTCCTTCAAATACAATGCCGGATGATTACACAGCTGCTTCAACCGTCCGAGCATTTGCAGCACCAACCCTTTGCGCGCAATTCCGGACACCGTTTCAATCTCCGCAAACGTATCCTTAATCAATTGCTCATAAAGGGAAGCCTGTTCCGCCGTCAGTGGGCAATATTCCTTCTGCTCCAGCTTATCCGGCAAATTCAGCGCAACCTCTTCATCCTTCTTCGTTCGCCGCAGCAAAAACGGTCGAATCAACCCTTGCAGCTCGCGAATTTTCTTCTTCTCATCATCCTTTTCAATCGGAACAATGAAACGCTTCTGAAATTGCCCCAAACTTCCCAAATACCCGTGATTCGTAAAGTCAAAAATCGACCAAAGTTCCGCCAATCGGTTCTCCATCGGCGTCCCCGTTAAAGCAATATGATGCAGACCTTTCAGTTTTCGAACCGCCCGCGACTGCTTCGTTTGCGCATTCTTAATATTTTGCGCCTCATCAATCGCAATCGAACTCCATGTCAACTCCCCAAAATCTTCTTCATCTAAATGGGTCAGCCCATACGAAGTCAACACAATATCACTACTCGAAGCTTGCTCCCGAAAAGCCTTATCCTTCAAACGATTTGACCCATAATGTAAATACACATTCAAACTCGGCGCAAACCGTTCCAGCTCCTTCTGCCAATTGCCCAGTACCGACGTTGGACAAACAATCAGCGCCGGCCCCGTTTCGGCTTCTGCCTTCACCGCAAGCAAATACGAAATCAACTGAATCGTCTTCCCAAGCCCCATATCATCAGCCAAACAAGCCCCAAACCCATACTTTCGTAAAAAAATCAGCCAGCTCATCCCTGTTTGCTGGTAAGGCCGCAATTCCGCCTTTAAATCGTTCGGCACGGGCACAACAGGCATCTCCTTAAACTCTGATAACTGATGAATCATTTGTTTCCACTGTCGATTCAGTTCAATTTGGATCTTTGCGAACGCTTTAGGGTTTTCGTGCTCCTCGTTTTCTTCGTCTGTCACCATTTCCTGCTCAAACAAATCACGAACATGTAAGCCTTCTTTTTCCGCTTTCTTCATTAAATCTTGAATTTGGCGGATGAATGCGGGGTCCAATTTTACCCAACGCCCGCGAATATAAACAAGTCGTCTCTTTTCTGAAACGAGCTGTTGAAATTCATCCTCTGATAAATCAACGCCATTCATCGAGAAGCGCCAATCAAAATCAAGCATCGCCTGTAAGCCGACAAACGATGGACGGTGACTTGAAGCGGAACCCTTCACCCGAGCCTTCACTTTCAAGTTCGCATTTTGCATCGCTTCCCACCAAGAAGGAAGGAGAATTTCTACGCCGAGACTTAAGAGCGTTTCACTCGCTTCGGTTAAGAAAATCCAAGCATCTTCCTCTGAGAGAGTCCGTTTTAAGCCTTCTTCGCCCTGTAACCATGGGAAAATTCTCACCCAACGCATCTCAGTTTCGCGAATCGTGTCAGCATACTTTCGCCATTTCGCTGGAAGCGCCCCCGTATCAAACATTTGCTCTGGGTTCGCTCGGTCGCGTACGAAAAGGTCGAGCGTCCAATCAGGATTGGGCGACATTGATGGATCGTGTGCTTCAAGCTTCCCGAAAGATTCCTCCACAGCTGCACTAAACTCGGGTTCGTCTAATCGAAGACCAATCGTGAATGGAGCTGCATTTTCCTTCAACCCAATCCATTCAAGCCAAGTATCCTCATCAAAAAAGGCCGACAGCATGCCAGGCGGGAAGTTTTGTTTTTGCAATAAAGAAAGCTTTTCGCCGAGCCATTTTTTCGTTTCTTTATTTTGATCTAGGTGGGCATTTAATGCATCGTGAAACCAATCAGAAATATAAGCTTCGACCTCTTCTTCCCAAAAAGAAGGATCAAATTCTTCCACCACTCGTTTTGGAAGCTGCCAACGAAATTCTCCTGATTCTAATGCTGAAAAATCGGGCAGCCAGTCTTTCTCTGTAATCGCTTCGAAAATTGATGGAGCGGCAGTAAGGCATAGCTCAGCCTGTTCATCCCATTCCCATTCGATAAAGGGGTTGAACTTTTCATGGGCAAAAAGGGTCGCAAGCCGCCAGGCATCCAGCAGCACTGCTTCATTTTTCACCTCTAAAAAGGCGCCGTAATAGCTTTCGCGGTGACGCCCAAACAGCAAGTTCTTCCACTCATGGACAGGGAGGTGGACACCATCATCCAGTGCACTCACGGCAAAAACGCCGTTATCCCATTTTTCTACCGTAATCATTAGTTTCTTCGTTCTAAGCATGGATTAACTTACCCCTTTGGCATTCTTCATGAAAGGCGCGCAGACGCTTCGTTTTTTCAATCAACTGCTCGAAAAATTCGTCCCATTCTGGAGTGCGCTTCAACTTTTTGTAAACCGTCCGAAGCTTTTTTAACTGGCGGACCGCCTGGCGATAGCCTTGGCGGTTTTTTAAATCAATTTGTGCTTGAATCGATTGATGATACAGAATGACTAATATTTCAGGGTTTTGCACAGCGAGTACGTTGACACGGTCTTTTCCGACCCATTCTAAATCAACACCGATATACGCTTGCAACTCACACCAGCGCTCATAATCCCCGCCTTCAAATAGAAACGTATCATAAGAAACATAACTATATGGCAGCAAAACTTTTAGTGCTTGTTCGTATAGGTCATTGTTCTTCGTTTCCGAGCAGTAAGGAAGGATCGTTTGGATGACGGCTCTCGTAAAGTGGCGACATTGTTGGTCGTCACGCTCTACATTCATATAGGTTTTCGAGAATTCCACAAACAGCTCGATATAAGGCTTCAATCGTGACCAATCCTTTTTCGCAGTCAATAAATCAATCCAATAGAATAGGAAAGTGACAGCCGAGGGACCGACAGTTTGGATTTTTTCGAGCGCTTCAGCGTCCCGATTTAAGAGATAGAGCTGATGAATTTCCGCTAATTGATATACAAAGAGCTGGCTACCGGCAAGTTTTCCTAGCTCTTCCTCGCGCCACTCTTTTCGTTTAAAAAGATTCGTCCATAGCACACGGTACAGTATCAATCTCTCAATTGGATAGGTTGCGGCACCTTCAAGTATATGACTGGAATCTGCCCGCAAACTCGTTAAAAATTCATCAAAAGCAAAAGGCATCGTCTGAATTCCGAGCTTATGAACGAATTCCTCCGCATCTTCTATCAGTTCGTCGAGGATAGGAGAGAAGTATTTTTCGAATTGGTCTAGATCTTCAGCCAACTGGACCAGTTTTTGAAAGGAAAAGATCGTCGCAATCAGTTCATAAAGGAGCTTCCATTCTGCCTCAATTGGTGCGGATGCCCGAATCCGGCGCTGGTAAACTTGAAATAGCTCCTTTAATACATAGGGATTGGGGATCTTCTTCGGTGTTAAAATCGCCTGAAAGCTTTCATCAAAAGCTTCAATCCAGCGGTCATAGTTCGGCTTCAACGTTCCACTTGCCTTAAACAAATCCTTGGCCCGCTGCAACCCCCATTTGGCCGCCGCATTTTTTTTCATTAAAGGTTCGCGCCACTCATCAACCCATTCTGAAACACTACGTATTTTTGCATAGGCAGCAAAAAAAACAGCAAGCTTATGGCGACATAAACCGAAATTCGGGCAAGCACAATCACTCATATCAAAAAAAGACAAATCAAGCCGAACCTTCACAGGAGTGACATCTTGGACCGTCGCAAAAACTTGGTCACTTTCAAATTTCAATTGATACACCAAGCCTTGACGATACAAAAGCATCCCCTTTTGCACAAGCTTGGCATCCTCCTCTGCACCCGGCTGAAGTGTCGTCGCCACCGTCTGCGCAACAAACTTCAGCCCCTGCTCCACATTCGTAGGCAAAGCCTCCATCTTCCTGGCCCCCATTTCTGCGCCAACTCTGTTTGGCACATCCCGTTTCCTGAAAAAAATATATTCTATTATTATACCCAAAAAAAGGGTGGCTGACATCACTGAAACACGTGGCGCGGAAAATCTGTCAGGAAAATTTGTTGTTTTGCTGGAGATCGTTTGTCGGATGGGAATCAGAGTTGGGGCAGGTTGAACGCGGTAGGCAGACCGTTAAACCCTGTGATTTGTGACAAAGTCCGATAGAAATGTGAACTTGTCCGATAGGCTGGATGCTTTGTCCGATAGGAAACTAAATGAGTCCGATAGACTCGATAATTTGTTCGATAGCACCCCATTTTAGTCCAGAAGTCAGTTCGCCTGAGTCCAATAGGTATCAATTTCAGACCAAAATGCTGTCTGATAATCCCAATCTCCCTTTGTTAAATGCGCCAAAAGTACTGTTTTCTGAAGAGTGTGTCGAATTTTGTATACAGTTTAGGTCAATGGGAGTAGAATTTAATTAACATTTAAAATCCGAAAGGGCAAACCTGAGGAAATTCAGGGACGCAAAACTAGAGGGGCTAAGGTCATGATGGGGAATACACCGGAAATGATGATGCCAGCCAGTTACCGAAGATCGACCGGTTTATTGCTAGTCTTCGGAGTAGCTTTTTTTTGTTGGATTTTAATTTGTAAAAGACATGTTAAAACCAAGGGGGAATAGTGATGAAGAAAGCAATTTTGACTACCGCACTGGCGTTCACATTAAGTATGGGAACATCAGCATTTGCGGAAGAGAATGGGACAAGTACTTCTACTACCGAGGAACAAGGGGCAAATGTGGAAGTCACTGACAAAGTCGAAACAGTAACCAATCAGGAAACAGTCGTAGATTCAGAAAACACCGTTGAACCTGGAATGACGCCAGATAAATTTTTCTATACATTTGATCTTCTTATGGAAGATTTGAAGTTATTGGTGACGTTTGACTCACAGAAGGAGGCCGAGCTGCTCCTTCAATTTGCCCAAGAGCGATTAGCGGAAGCAGAAGCGATGACAGCAGAGGAAAAGAAATCTTTTGTCGAGCAGGCGGTGACAGATTATCTTGCATTGCTTGAAGAGGCAGGAGATAAGGTGACAGAGGTTATCACAGATGAAAGTGTAGCGGGTGAGGCAAAAGATGAGCTCACGAATGTTTTGGAAGAAACGACGGTTGTAACGGATGAGGTTACTGATCAGCTTGATCCAGAACAACAAGAAGACGTGGCCACGAAAACAGATCAAGCCTTATTAGTTGCGCAAGTGGTACAAGGATTTGACGTGGAGATTGTGAAGAAGTTAAGACAAGAAGAATTAGGCTACGGACAAATTGCCCAAATTATATCATTATCCAATATTAGTGGAAAATCGATAGAAGAGGTTACTAAGTTATTAGAAGAATCAGGTTTTGGTCAAGTCATGAAGGAGCTTGATATTAATATCCACCAATTGAAGCAGCAAAGGCTTGTCCAAAAAATAGGCTCTCTAGAAGCATCATTGGAATCAGCACAAGCCAGTGGAGACACAAAAACTCTCGCAAAGCTTGAAAGACAATTAAACACATTAAAAAAGAAAAATGATCGATTTTTAGCGGCAGCTGGTACATCTGAACAGGAGGAAACGCCTGACAGCGAAAAGTCCAGCGAAGAAGGTACCACAACAACGGAGGAAACACCTGTAAGTGAAAAGTCCAGCGATGAAGATACCACAAAAACAGACGAGACAGTAAACGAAGCTTCAGTTTTAACAAGTGCGGAAGAGGTAAAAGGAAGTATTACAAAGACCGTAACAACAGCGGCGATTTCTAATCAAAAGGCGAAAGGCCACCAGCCGACAACACTGGCATCTTCAGGAAAAAAAGAAATGGCTGAGTCAAGTAAGAAGGAAGATATACAAGTCGTTGCGACTGCCAACAAGGTAGCGAAAGGTCAAGAAAAGCGTGATGAAGGTAAAAAAGAAGCAACGAAAAAAAATGAGGTAATCATAAAGAAAGAATCAAAAAAGCAAGCGGAAGTTCAAAAAGAAGAAACAAAGAAAAGTGAAGTAGTTCAAAAAGAAGAATCAAAGAAAACCGAAGTAACTCAAAAAGAAGAACCAAAGAAAAATGAAGAATCCAAAAAAGAAAAGCAAAAAGAGGAGCAAACGGATGCTACGGAAGCTGAAAGCAGTAAGGAAGAGGCAGAAGAAGTGAAGTCCGAAAAGCAAGAACCTGTTGAACAGAAAGAAAAAGGAAATCAAGACAACGGCAAAAATGAAGATGCTCATGAAAACAAAGGAAACGGAAAATCAGAAGAGAAAAAAGGGAAAAAGTAAATGTACTTCAAAGAGTAGTGGGTCTTGCCGCTACTCTTTTTTTAAAAGATAAGAAAGTATAACATTTTCGGACTTCGAAAATTTTCCAGCGCAAGCGTCCTAGCCCCGACGTACAGGATGTACTAGTGTCGACAATGCGACAGGACGCCCGAGCCCTTGTCGACCTCGAGGTCAAATGTTCGCCAGCCAAAAAGTCAAAGAACGACTTTCCGGCTGGCGAAGCATTTGCTTGTCGGGGCTGATCAAGGCGCTTGCGCTTTTCTTTGGAATTTGTTAGATCTATTTACATTCTAGGAAAATAGTTTCATTTCCGTTAAATTTGTTATTAATTTCTGTACTTTTATACTATTAAAATAATATTCTGTTAAAATAGTCTTTGGTTCGACAAAAAATCTAAACTTCTAGAAGAAAGAGGTAGAATGAATGTTACGTAAATACCGTAAACAATTAATTAGTGTGGCTTTGACTTCTGCGCTTGCAGTCGGGGCTTTTGCAGCGCCATTCAGTACTACATTTGTACAAGCTGAAACGAACAATATTAAGGTGCAACTTTTAGGTGTTAATGACTTACATGGTCAACTAGACTATAAAGAATCTTTCGATTTAGATAAAGATGGAAAAAAGGAAACGCCAGTTGGTGGAATTGAATTTTTAGCGGCGTATTTAAAAGAAGCTGAAAAAACAAATCCGAATACATTAATCGTTCATTCCGGGGATATGGTTGGAGGAAGCCCGCTGATTTCCGCTTCTTTCCAAGATGAGCCAACGATTGAAATTTTAGAGGCGATCGGATTCGATGCGGGAACACTTGGTAACCATGAGTTTGACGAAGGGATAGCAGAATTACTTCGTATGGTTAAAGGTGGCGAGCATGCGAAAGGAACAAAGAACTATGACGGTATTAATTTCCCAATGATCTCGGCAAACGTGTATGACAAATCGACTGGAAAGCTAATCTTAGATCCTTATGCGATTAAGGAAATTGGCGGAGCTAAAATTGGTTTTATTGGCGTAACGACTCAAGAAACTCCATCGATGATCGTTCAAACTGGAAATGAAAACCTTCAAATTACCGATGAAGTAGAAGCAATTAATAAGTACGCAAAGGAATTAAAGGATAAAGGCATTCAAGCAATCGTTGTGTTAGCTCATAATCCAACATGGCAAGATAACAATAATTCCGAATTTGATGCAGGGGCAATGGCAGAAAAAATGGACGATGCAGTGGACGTCATTTTTGCGGCTCATAACCATGTAGAAGTGAATAAAGTAGTCGACAATAAATTAATTGTTCAAGCTCAATCTTATGCAAAGGCTTTTTCTGATGTGGATTTAGAAATTGACCCAGCGACAGGAGATATTGTTAAAAAAGAAGCGAAAGTTCATCAAGTCTTTCAAAATGTTTATGAGGCAGATCCAACAGTTAAAGAGATTTTAACCAAATATGAAAATGAAGTAAAAGCGATTAAAGAGCAAGTTTTTGGTGAAACAACGATTGAGATGACTGGAAAATATCCGAGTCGTGGACCAGTCGGTGACCATGGAATTGGAAATATGATTGCTGATGGCATGAAAGCATCTATGAATGCTGACTTCGCTCTTATGAATGGTGGAGGCGTACGTGCGGGTATCGACAAAGGGCCGATCACATTAGGTGACCTATTCACGGTGCAGCCATTTGGAAACACACTTAACAAAGTCAGCTTAACAGGTGCGGAATTAAGAACCGTTTTAAATGCACAAATTGACCCAGTTAAAGGATTAGACTTCCAAATCGCAGGTTTCAAGTACACTTGGAATGGTAAAACAAATAAAATTGTCGATATCATGTTCCCGGACGGTAAGAAAATTGATGAAAGCAAAGAGTACACGGTGGTTGTAAACAACTATATGTACGGAAACGCGAAATACCGTATTGGCGAATTAGCTGGATTTAAGTTTGAACAGGGCGTTGACGATCTTCAAGCATCTATCGATTATGTAAAATCATTAAAAGGGCCTATCGAATATAAAGCAGAAGGTCGTATTAGTGAAGTAACTGTAACGTATCCTGCATTTACGGATGTGAAAGCTGGATCGTGGTCAGCTGAGTATATTAAACAGCTTCAGGAGCTTGAAATTGTAACGGGTACAAGTGCAACAACCTTCTCTCCAGGTAAAAATGTATC
Source organism: Bacillus sp. CGMCC 1.16607 (assembly GCF_042683745.1). Classification (NCBI taxonomy): domain Bacteria; kingdom Bacillati; phylum Bacillota; class Bacilli; order Caryophanales; family Bacillaceae; genus Bacillus; species Bacillus sp. CGMCC 1.16607. The sequence continues at coordinate 34,058 of NZ_JBHUJX010000036.1, read as the reverse complement.
ACGTTCACAATTTGCTTCCATGCTTGTTCGTTCTCTAGGATTAACAACATCTGAAACTAGTAAATTTACTGATTTAGGTAATCTATCTGCAACCGTAAAAGCAGAAGTAGCAGCTGCAGCAGCAAACGGGATTGTATCTGGTAAAACAGACACGACATTTGAACCATTAAAGCCAATTACACGTGCAGAAATGGCAACGATGTTAGTTCGTGCCTACAATTTAAAGAACAAAACGGAATACAAAGCGAAGGAAACTACTTTCACTGACATCGGTGGCTTAAATGAAGAAATGAAAAACGCAGTCGCTTCTGCTGGGGAACTTGGCTTTGTTAACGGCTTTGACGCAGCAGGAACACAATTCAAACCAAGCAACACAACGACTCGTGCCGAAGCAGCAAAAGTAGTGGGCTTATTTTTACAACCCAAAAAACAATAATAGATAAAAAGGTTGAGAGCATCGCTCTTGGCCTTTTTTCAATAATATAACTTTTTTGGACTTCGAAAATTGTCCAGCTCCAGCGCCTAGCCCCTCGAGGTCAAATGGCGCCCCAAAGATGAGGTTAAAGAGCAAACCTCCCCTTTGGGACGGCATTTGCTTGTCGGGGCTGATCAAGGCGCTTGCGCTTTTCTTCCTACCAATCTCCTATTTTCCAATTTCGACAGGTTTCGGGTGGAACGTGTCGTATGATTAATGCTACAATGTAGAAAAATGTAAAGTAGGAGGGACAAGCAGTTGTGAGGAGAATATTTTTTGTGAGTTTAATAGTTTTGTTGTTATTTCCGTTGTCGGGTTTGAAATCCGAGGCTGCTGTTACCTTTCGGGATGTGGCAACGGATTTTCGTGCGTATAAGGAGATTGCTTATTTGACAGAAGGGAAGATTGTCCAAGGGGATGGAAGCAATTTCTACCCATATCGTGAAGTGACACGGGCGGAAGCGATAGCGATGCTTGGACGGGCGATCGACTTAAACGGAACGAAGCGAGTGACTGATTTTTCAGATGTTCCAATGAATACCTTTGCTTCAGGTTATATCCAGTCAGCCGTGGAAAAACATATTATTACCGAATCGGGCACCTTTCATCCAAACCAGCCGATTAAAAGGGGAGAAATGGCTCTTTTTATCAGTCGGGCTTTTAGATATGAAGGCCAAGCAACAGAGATTGAAGCGGCTAACGAATTGAAGACAAGAGGAATTGCTTCAGGAATTTCCTCAACTGACTTCGGCTATAGCTTAAATATAAAGCGTGCCGACTTTGCTGTATTTTTAGCAAGAGCGATCAATTATCAATTACGTTCGATCACAGATATTACCTTTAGTGGAGAGCGATATGTGAAAGCAAGTGACCATCTGAATGTTCGAACAGGACCTTCGACTAGCTTTCAAAAGGTCGGCGAGCTTCTTCCAGGAACGAAAGTCGAGACAGCCTATGACGTAGGAAGCTGGACGTATATCAAAGCGGAACATGTGGAAGGACTTGTCCATCGGGATTATTTAGTAGAAAGTTCCACAACTACCCCACCAATAGATCAATCCTTAAGCTCCCAAGTGGTTATGATTGACCCTGGACATGGGGGAACGGACCCGGGAGCAATCGGATTTGGCTTACTTGAAAAAAATGTTGTTTTAGATACTGCCCTAGAGGTACAAACACTGTTGAAAAATACGCCAATTCAAATCAAGCTTACTCGAGAGACTGATGTTTTCCCTTCACTACGAGATCGTGTGAGTATGGCGAAGGCGGCAAAGGCCAATGCCTTCATTAGTATTCACGCCAATGCTTCCAACGGAAAAGCATCGGGGACAGAAACGTTTTACTATCGTTCTGCTGCAGTAAATCCGAATTGGGAAGACAGCAGTCTTTTAGCTTCCTTCATTCAAGAACGAATGGTTCAGGCTTGGAATCTACCAGACCGCGGGATTAAAAACGGAGACTTACATGTTCTTCGTGAAAACACGATGCCAGCTGTACTTGTAGAACTTGGTTTCATCGACCGAGCGACGGATAATGAGTATTTAAAATCTCCAGAATGGCGAAAAAAGGCGGCAGAAGCTATTTATTTCGGAATTCTCGATTACTACCAATCGAAAGGGTATGACGTCGAAGAATATTACGATTATCAAAATTTAGCAAGTGAGGAATAGATTTTAAAGTACCTTTTAAAATGAATATCTATTAAAATGAAGGAGTCTAGTTTTTATAGACTCCTATTTTTAAAGATAAGAATGTATAACGTTTTATGACTTTGAAAATTGTCTAGCTCCAGGCGCCATCGGCTCGAGGTCAAATGTTCACAGCCATGCAAATTCAAAGTACGACTTTGATGGCTGTGAAGCATTTGCTTGTCGCCGATAGGCGGGCGCCTTGCGCTTTTCTTATAAGGGAGACTTCAGCATGAATAAATGGTTATCAGCACTCCTCATTTTAGGTTTATTTTTCGGCATGTTGCCGGTATCGATACAGGCGGAATCAGGGACCGAGCAGGAACATATTGTTTTGGAATCTAATTCTGTACAAGATAGCGGTGATTTAGAGAAGTCCGCTCGCTATATTGTTTTTTTTGAAAAAGAAGTGGACACGAAGGCGATCGAGGATTTAGGTGGAAAGGTGATTCAAGAGTTCCCCTTGATCAAGGCCGCGACGGTCGAGGCTGGCCCAAACGAGGTGGTGGAGCTAAAACGATTGCCTTTTTTTCAAAAAATAGTGAAAGAAAATAAGGTGGAAGTGCAGGGGCAGAGTGTGCCGTGGGGGCATTCGAATTTGAATTTGCAGGCGAAGGAGCCATCGACTCTTACGGGTAAAGGGGTGAAGGTGGCGGTGATTGATACGGGTGTGGATATGGATCACCCGGATTTGGCGGTGAAGGGCGGAAAGTGTGTCCTTGATGAGATTGGTGCTTGTGACCGCTCGTATGATGATGAGGAGGGTCACGGGACGCATGTGGCTGGGATTATTGCGGCCCAGGACAACGGAATAGGGGTTGTCGGAATTGCGCCAGAGGCTGAGATTTATGCGGTGAAGTCGTTGGATGATGAAGGGACTGGGACGTCGACGACGATTATGGCGGGTATTCAGTGGGCGATTGATCATCAGATGGATATTATTAATTTAAGTTTGACGACACCTTATGAGGATTATGGCATTAAGCAAATGGTCGATAAGGCGTATAAGAGCGGCATTCTCGTGATTGCGGCTGCTGGTAATGTCGGGACAGCTTCAGGTTATGGAAATACGGTTCAGTATCCGGCGAAGTTTCCAAGTGTCATTGCGGTGGCGGCAACGAATCAGTTCAATGTCAGAATTCCGACCTCATCAACGGGAGAGGAAGTGGAGCTGGCTGCACCTGGGGACGCGATTTATAGTACGGTTTCGGGTGGCGGATATGGAACGATGCGAGGTACGTCAATGGCGGCACCGCATGTAGCAGGCTTGGCAGCGCTATATATGGAGAAATATCCAGATGCTTCGAATATTGAAATTCGCAAGAAGCTAGAAATGAATGCGAAGGATTTAGGTGTGCCTGGAAAGGATTCCTTCTATGGTGCAGGGTTGGCGCAAGCGGATACGACCGTGGATTCGAGTGAGGAATTGCCAGTTACGTATACAGCTGATGATAAGGGAACGATTCGTCTAAATCTGAAGTCTGTTCTTGAAAAATATGAAGCTTATAATCTTTATCGCTTTGATCGATTGATTATGGAGAAATCATCGGACGCTTCGGTGGTGGATTATGCAGGTCAAGGGCCTGTTTCTTATAGAGTTCATCCCGTTGAATACGGTGTGGAAAATCGTGATGTGGAGATTTCGATTGAGGTGGATGTAGCGGGTCCTTATTTTTCCGACATGAGTAATGAAGCTTGGTATAATCGTTATTTAACGTATTTATATTCGGAAAAAGTGATCAATGGCTATGGGGAAAATAAGATTAAGCCTGGTCAGCTCGTAACGAGGGCGGAAGCAGTGACGATGTTAGGGAGAGCGCTGAATTTGTCTGGAACGGCTCGACCTTCGCGCTTTAAGGATGTTGGTGCTGCGAGCTTTGCGTCGGGATACATTGAGTCAGCTGCTGACTTGGGGATCATTAAAGGGCGCCTTGATGGGACGTTCCATCCAGAGCAGCCAGTCACCCGTGCGGAAATGGCGATTTTGTTAGCGCGGGCATACGAGTTTGCGAATGTGAAGGATGTACGTTTTAGCGATGTGAAAAGCGGGATGGCAGGCTATAAAGAAATTCTTGAGCTGGCAGGAGCGCAGATTACTGAGGGATATCCGGATGGTACGTTTAGGCCTAGTGAGACGATGAATCGTGCGACATATGCTGTGTTTTTGGCGAAGGCGCGTCAAGAGGAGTTTAGATGAAAAAAATGGTCCAGAGCATTGAATGTGCTCTGGACCATTTTTAATTTATACAGTGGCTTTTGTAGTTTTTTTCCGTCTCACAATTTGCAGTAGCTGTGTAAATCCTTCTCTGTAAAAAACATAAATGCCGCCAGCGTAAAAAATTACTCCTAGTGGAACGAGGATGGCCAACTGCCATAACGAATACCATTCGGAAATGGGTGTGAAGGCTTTTAGTAAATAGATTGGAACAGCCATGATGACAGATGGCACAAGCACCCGCAAGAATAACTTCGCCAGTCTGAACCGTTCTTCGCGATCGAAGTCTTTATAGACGACAAACGTGGAAACGGCTAAGTAATATACTGAAACGAGCGAGCTCGTTAACGCAAGACCCGGGTAGCCAAATCGATCGACGAGCAGCCAGTTGAAAATCAAATTCAAGGCAATAGTTGTGACACTAATTCGGAAGACAATCGCCGTCTTACCGCGGGCATACATCGATTTTGACACGATGTACTGCATCCCTTGGGTAACGATCATCGGCAAATAATAGAGAAGCGCTAAATAGGCATTATGCGTATCTTCTGGTGTATATTTCCCACGCTCATAAACAAATGAAATCGCTTCTTCACCGACAAGTAGGAGTCCAACCGCGATCGGCATTAAGGTAACGAGGGAAATTTGCATCCCCATAAACACCGTTTGCTGAAACTTCTTATGGTCATCCACTTGCTCTGATAATAAAGTGAAAATAATCGCTGCCACAGTGGTTGCGTAAATCGCCTGCGGAATGCTGACGAGTAGGGACGCATTATTCAAATACGTAACGGCGCCATCACCAATGCCACTGGCAAAGCTTTTATTCACGAACATATTAATTTGGCCGACAACTGAATTTAATAGTGACGGGACTAGTAAAACAAGAAAGGCGCTGCGGAATGCTTTTTCCACACGTATGGTTGGCTCCCAGCGGTACCCCGTTTTAAATAAATAGATGAATTGAATAATCGTTCCTAATAAGGTTCCGAAAATAAACCCGTAAGCTAAGCTGTAAATTCCCCATTGTTCGGAGAAAAACAGGGCGAAAACGGCACCCATTAACGTGGCAACGAGCTTCGAAATTTGTGACGGTACAAATACGCGTCTGCCTTGCAAATACGATTCTAAAATTCCATTTAACGCAATGACACTCATAAACAAAAAGAAAAATTGCGTCAGGTCAACAGCGATTTCCTCTGTCTTCGGCGTCATATTTCCATAAATCAATTTTGCTAAGTCGCCTGCGAAAAAATAGCCTAAGAGAGAAACAACAATGAATAGGAGAACAGTCGCATTCATGACCCCATTGGCATTTCGTTCCGTTTCCTTCGGTGAATCTTTTCGATTTTTGACATACATAGGTAAAAAGACGTTGTTAAAGCCACCGGAAATCATCGCTAAAACTAAAGTAATAAACGGAAAAGCCAAGTTATAGCCGTCAGTCAGATCATTCGCACCAAACTGCCTCGCCATCACACTCTCCCGCAAAAAACCCGAAAGCTTCAACACAATCGCCAAGAGCGTAATCCAAATCGCCGTCTTCTTCAAACTAGCCATAAACCACTTCATCCTTTACCACTTTAAAGCACCGGGGGTCAGTCCCCCATCGCTTTAACGCGCTGGGGGACTGACCCCCGCCACGTTAACGTCCTAAAGCGCTTAAGTAAATTTCTTCGTATTTTTTTGCTGCGGCTAAATGGGAGTATTCTGCCTCGATTTTCGCACGGGCAGCAGCAGCCATTTCTTCGCCTCTCTCAGGGTTGTCTAGCAAGAAATTCATCGCATCAGACAATTGCTCCACATTTTTCTCTTCTACTAATAAGCCGTCCTTCTCTGGATCGACGATCTCCTTCAATCCGCCGACCGCACAAGCAATCAGTGGGGAACCAGATCCCATCGCCTCTAAAGCCGAAATCGACGTCGCTTCCTCAACCCCAGCGGAATACACACTCGGCACTAATACAACGTCACATAGGTTATAATAATCTCTTACTTTTTCATGAGGCACTGCACCGAGCAGCTCCACATTTTTCTCCAAACCATTTTCCTCAATGATTTTTTTAATCTCAGATAATGCTTCGCCACTTCCCGCATAAATCAACTTCGCATTCGGATGCTTGGCAAGAACGGCTGGTAGCGCTAACGCCGGATAAATAACACCATTCTTTTTCGTCAAACGTCGCGGACAGAAGAACACTTTATCGTCCTTATTGATTCCATATTTTTCGCGAAGGGCATCTTTTTTGTCCTTTTCAGGCTTAAAACTGTTAATATCGATGAAATTACGAATCGCAATCCCGTCAATCCCCGACATTTCCTTCACATATTCCTTCAAACGCGTATCAACCGTCACAATCTTCCGCGTCCCTTGATAAGCACGAACCTCAATATCCTGCATCGCCTTCGCCTCAGGACTATTCTCGATCACCGAGCCCTTACTCACCGCTTCAAACGCCATATACCCATGAACCGTCGACACCGTCGGGATTCCAGTCTCAAGCGCTGCAAGCGTTGTAAACGGATCCTGCGCATTAATAATGTCGTAATTTTTATGCTTATTCTTTTCAATAAGAGACTTTAACAAACGCTTGCGGACATGGTGACTCCACAGAATCCCTTGCCCCTTCTTCAACTTCTGAATCACAAAACTCGGCCCCTGCGCATACACCTTTCGCACCACAGGCGGCACATCCGTAAACGAAAGCACATCCACCTCATGGCCGCGCTCCTCAAGCCCAGCCTTCAACGTCGCCACATGTACAGATAACCCACCCGCATGCGGATAATCATAAGCGGTCGCAATCAAGATCTTCATCTTGACCCCTCCTTTAGTATGTATAAAGGCTTCCACTCGGTGAAAGCCTTTTTTTTTTGAAAAATTGGCCAGCTTGCCGGGTTCAGTGTGAGTGAACTTTAAAGCAAGCGCGGACCTAATGGTTTATTTTTACATAAAAAGCGAACAAATTGTGACAAAGTCCGATAGACTTGTGAACTTGTCCGATAGAACGTGATAAATGTCCGATAGACTAGGTTTAGAGTCCGATAGGCGGCTGAATTTGTCTGATAGACAAGTCCAGCGGCCAAAAAGTGGCTCGAATTTGTCCGATAGATAAGTTCAGTGACCAAAAAGTGGCTCGAATTTGTCTGATAGACAAGTCCAGCGGCCAAAAAGTGGCTCAAATTTGTCCGATAGATAAGTTCAGTGACCAAAAAGTGGCTCGAATTTGTCCGATAGATAAGTTCAGTGACCAAAAAGTGGCTCGAATTTGTCTGATAGACAAGTCCAGCGGCCAAAAAGTGGCTCGAATTTGTCCGATAGATAAGTTCAGTGACCAAAAAGTGGCTCGAATTTGTCTGATAGACAAGTCCAGCGGCCAAAAAGTGGCTCGAATTTGTCCAATAGATAAGTCTAGCGGCCAAAAGTTAGTCAAATTTATCCGATAAACTAGTTTTAGCCCCCTATAAAAAGCAAGCCTAAACGGAAAAACAAGTTTCGGCTGAAAAACTAAGTAGCCACCTGCTAAGACTCATCAACGCTCCTAGCGCAAAAAGTTCTCTTTCAACAAATCCACGTTGCGAACGGCTTTTTTTCGCATGCCTTCCGCATTCTTTTTGATGTTTTCGCTGTATTTGGCACGATTGTCGAGCAATTCGAAGCCATTTTGCGTTAGTGTGTCTACTTCCATCTCTTCTAGCACCGCAGAAAATTCCCACATGCCGCTACGCTTTAATAGACTTTCAACCTTTTTATCATAGCTTAACCCAATATGGGGAATTCCTAGCAGGGTTGAGTAGATTAATGCGTGCAAGCGCATTCCAATCGTCATTTGGCACTCACCAATAAAGTTCAAATATTGGTTCGGTGTGAACTTTGTGCCGAGAATTTGACATTTGTCGGCATGTTTCATATGCGCCAACACTTTTTCGCTTGCTTCATCATCGTGATGACCTTCCATTGGTACGAAAATCGGTGTCACACCGCGTTCTTCAATCCAGCTGTCCAAAATTTGTGCGACCTGCTCAAATTGTTTTATTTTTTCAAACCAAGGACGAACCGAAACGGCAACGAGATTGTCACGTCGCTCTAGGTTCAGGCTGTCGATACAAGCGGTGTCAGGCTTTTTCTTAAAAGCGAAGACGATGTCAGATGTTACGACTGTTTTCGGGCGAGTAACTCCAAGCTTCTCCAAATAATCCTTGGAATACTGATCGCGGACAGTAATAAAATCGGCCATATTAGCGAAAATCTTCATTAATATTTTTCCCCATGTAGAGGTCACTGGTCCAATCCCTTGTGAGAAGAACATGACCTTCGTCCCGCAAAGCTTCGCTAGGAAGACAATCAATAAATAGTACGGAAGTGGACCGAAAATAAAGCGGGTTGGGTACGTATCCTGCAGCAAACCGCCGCCACCGCTCACGAGCAAATCGGCTTCCTTTAAAGCACGAACCTTCCCTTTAAAATCATGGCGCCAACCGCGGTACACGGATTTTACATTATGGTCCTTTGCCGTTAGCTCCGGTGATAGGGAAAACACCGTTATATCTGGTTTGTCTAGATGATCACGTAAATTATCAACAATGGATTCCAAAATCGCTTCGTCACCAGTATTGCCGAGGCCATAGAATCCGGAAATGACTATTTTCAAGAAAAAAGCTCCTCCTTAAAAAATCAAAGGTATAAAATAAGGTGCCCACAGCTGTGTCGCACCACCAAACATTTTATCATTATCGACCCAACCATTCAATGTACAACTAAGCAAACTTCGACATTGATTGAGAAAAATGGGTGGAAACGACAATATGTGTTGGAAACTCAGGATATATTTGTTACCAATATGACAAACATTACATGGTCACATTTGTTACGCTTTTCCTCATCTAAACCTAAGCTACATATAGCTTTCTCCATCCATTAGCAAATCTATCAATCTACTCTTCGACAAATTTCACCGCCGCTTTGTTACCTCTCGTAAACTTTTTGTAATATAAACGTAAAATAACATTGGCGAATTTTCTGATAATATAAATCTTGTAAGTTTCATATTTCGATTCCGTTCGTGATAGATGAATAAAATTCTACATAGAGGTGACGTATGAAAAAGGCAATCTCGAGTCTCTTAATAACAACTTTGATGGTGATGATTTTACCATTTACATCAGCGCAAGCAGCATCACAACAAGAGGAAATAATCGCAACCGCTAAAGATTTATTAGGGGTAAAATACCAATATGGAGGAACAACTCCAAGTGGATTTGATTGTTCGGGATTCTTAGTCTACGTTTTTGGTAAAGCGGGCATCGACCTGCCAAGAAGATCAGCTGACCAATATCAGATTGGACAAGCGGTATCAAAAGCAGATCTAGAGCCAGGTGACTTAGTATTTTTCGGTAAATCAGGAATTACACACGCAGGTATGTACGTTGGCGACAATAAATTTATCAGCGCAACTTCAAGCCGCGGAATCAAAATTGACTCCTTAAGCGACAGCTACTGGGGACCAAAATATGTTGGTGCAAAGCGCGTTTTAGAAGTAAAAGTAGGCATATTTAAAGATCTTCCAGTCGATCACCCAGCATACGAGGCGATTGACCAACTAAGCAGCCAAAACATCATTAAAGGGCTTGCTAACAACACATTCGAACCAGAAAACCCTGTTACTCGCGGACAAGCAGCAGCAATCGTGAACCGAGTATTAAAATATGAACCAACGAATTTAGAATCTTTTGCTGACGTACCAGCGACTCACTCTTTTGCAAAAGACATTGCAGCGATGAAAGAATTAGGGATTATTAATGGGAAATCAGCTGATACCTTTGCTCCTGAAGATTTCATGACTCGTGCCGAAATGGCTGTTATCGTTGCTAGAGCATTCAAGCTATCGAACGACCAATATACAAAGGCTAGCGAAATCTACACAGACATTGCTCCTGGAACTTGGTACTACGATGCAACGATTGTTATGCATAATATCGACAAAACAGGCATCTTCAAAGGCGATCGCTTCCAAGCAACAAGCAAAGCGACACGCGCTGTATTCTCAGCGGCAATCTATAATTCTATTAATTTAAAATAATGATGTGAGAGACTAGGGGAAACCTAGTCTTTTTTGTTTGCATTAAACAATTGCCCGATTAGCCCAATATGGTCTGATCAAACTCTCAAATCTGTGACAAAGTCCGATAGAATTGTGAACTTGTCCCATAGAACGCCTAAAGTGTCCGATAGGCGCCGAGATTTGTCCGATAGCCGACACTTTCTGTCCGATAGATCGGTGCAATCGTTCGAAATAAGGCGAAATGGTGTCAGATGACGTTTATTTTTTAAAAAAATATGCCATTTTTGAAGGAGACGATGAGCTTTTTAAAGAAATAATCCAAATCAAACAATTGGAGGGATAAAAATGATCATCAATAAACATCCGCGGGCAACAAAAATGATCGTTTGTGAAGCTTTATCAAGGAGAATCATCCCGCATCATCCTAAAATAGGTATCATTAAAGACGATTTAGCGGCGGAAATTTCAGGACATAAAGGAGAACAAAGTTTAGACTACTATCTAGAGCCATTATCTGAAAAAAGGTATCAAATTCTGCACGGACTTCGCCTACCAAACGGGCAGCGCTTCTTCCAAATCGACTCTCTTGTCATTTCCCCAAACTTTATTCTCCCGATCGAGGCAAAAAATCATACAGGTACCATTTATTTAGATTCAGATTTTAACCAAATGATTCAAGAAAAACCGGATTATAAAAAAGTATGGCCAGACCCCGTATTACAAGTGGAACGGCAGCAATGGGAGCTCCGAAAATGGCTGCAAACCCACCGTTTTCCAAGCATCCCAATCGTGCCTCTCGTCGCTTTTACAAATAAAAATTGTCTCCTAACCACCGCACCGGGAAACGAAAAAATCTACGAGAAAGTATGCAAACCCGGTGATCTGTTCAACCGAGTGAACCAATTGGAGAAACAATTCCAAGAAGAAAAATACTGCCCGAAAACCATTGGGAAACTCACTCGTCTCCTTTTAAAAAAACACACCCCTCACACGGCAAGTTCAATCCTAGCCCAATACAACATAACTAGTAGCGATATTCTTACCGGAGCCCAGTGTCCAAATTGTTTCAAAATTCCTATGAGTTACTATAGAGGAACTTGGATTTGCCCGATTTGTCGTACACAATCGGAAGTTGCCCACATACAAGCCATTCACGATTACTTTCTTCTCATCAAACCAACGATAACCAATATAGAACTCCGACAATTCCTCCACCTCCCAAACGAAAAGGCGGCCCAGAGGATCTTAATTTCATTAAAGCTACCTTTTTTTGGAGACAAGAGATGGCGGGTTTATCATGCTAATGGGGTGGACATTCTGGGGTTGTAGTTCGATTGCCTTATATTTTGCTTGATAAACTTTGTATGGTTATATTGCCTTGGTATGCTGCCTGATAAACTTAGTAAAGTTCAATACCTTTAATGTGCTTGCCAGATCTGATCAAACCCTCAAATTTGTGACAAAGTCCGATAGAATTGTAAACTTGTCCGATAGAACGCCGAAACTGTCCGATAGGCGCCGATATTTGTCCGATAGCCGACACTATTTGTCCGATAGAAAGCAAACACAGTTCAAAAGCCCAAATATATCACCACAGAAATTTGCTTTTATCCCAAAAAGGGTCGCTAAAAAGGTGTATATACTTCATTAATAAGATAAATGCACGTAATACGCTTCACTTTTCGAAAAACCACCACCAAAAACTGGCCAATTTTCCCGCCATATAAAATGAAACAATTCCACCCTACCTATCGTCAACTAACTAAAGAGGTGTGTATAACATGAAACTTTGGGGGATTTTAATTTTCTTCGCACTAATACTTACGCTTCAAGGCTGCGGCTCATCAAATACATCGATCTCAGATAGGAAAATCACTAATTCATCGATTCCAGAGAATGCAAGGATCATCCAATCGGTGGATGAGGACCGGATTCTTGTCGGTGCCACTTTCTATAAAATTAGCAACCAAACGAAACTGAAATCGACCACAGGGAAGCGTATTACAACGGGGGATCTAAAACCTGGTGACATCATCACCCTAAAGGATAAGGGTTATGTCATGGAATCCTTTCCAGCGCAAGGGGGAGCAGTGAAAATAACATTGCATGATGACAGCCGAAGCACGGAAATCAGTAAGGGTATCCGTTACATCCTCAATAATCAACAAATGGGTGACATCATCGACCTGCATTTCCACCAACTAAATGGTGACCAACTGACCATTCGTTTTTATGAATGGGCCATTCATGGAAAAAAATACGAGGCCACCGTAAACTTGAAAACGATGGAGATGAAGGTTATCGAAATCGAAAATGAGGAAGCTAAAAAAATCAAAGAACAGCAGGAGAAAATGGCGGAAAATCGTCGAGACGCCACCTACGCAGGATACATTACAAAGATCCTTCCAAATGGTTTGCGGATTAATCGAATCGATTTCACTTTCGATTCATCTATCTATTTTCAAAATCAAAATCAGCAAAAGCTGACACAACAAGATTTTAAAGTCGGTACCTTTGTAAAAGCCTACTATTCTGGCAAAGCAGAGGGAGGTTTTCCTTTGAAGTCGACTCTTTACGGACTCGAACGGCTAACAAACGAGGAAAATCCAATCATTACTAATTGGATCCGCACCCAAACAGAATTTATCGAGCCAGTTATCATGGATTTCTATATCGATCTAGACAACTCTTATAATTTTAAAATACTCGACCTAGGACAATCGAGAGAATTCCTTTATTTAGTCGAGTTGGACCTTGAGACGGGGGGACATACGATTGAAAGAATTCCTAATAAATAGCGTGCGTACAGTTGAATTTGTGACAAAGTCCGATAGAGCTGTGAACTTGTCCGATAGAACGCCTAAAATGTCCGATAGGCGCCGCGATCTGTCCGATAGCTGCGACCTTTTATCCGATAGGCGCTACTTTCTGTCCGATAACCGACCATCTGTTATCAAAACAAACCGCTATTAGCCAAAACCTGTCCGACCAACTCACCATCTCCACCCAACAATACCGCTTTACTCCAAAAAAAGGTCGCTAAATACTAAAAAAGCATACCTATCATCCTACTAACGTATGATTTCCAGTAAAATGGGCGATATGCTAGAATAATAGATAGGAATTCGACAGAAGGAGGACAATATGAGAAAAAAGATAAATCTATTCCTTACCTTACTACTCCTGCTGGCATTTGCACCAACTGCTTATGCCAAGGACGACATTACTGGAATCAAGCTCGAGCCCGAAATGCGCGCGATGATTGAGCGCGGTGTCATGCAAGGGGTCAGTCCGGGTCACTATGATCCAAACAATACGGTAACAAGGGGCCAGTTTGCCACGTTTCTCACGCGTGCCCTAAATTTACCCCCAGGCCCAGCTGTGTTTACTGACGTTGCAGCAACATCTAGTTTAGCTGCAGGAATCAATAGTGCCAATGCAGCTGGAATCGTCACAGGCCGCACAAAAACGACCTTTGCACCGAATGAAGTCGTGACAAGAGAACAGGCTGCTGACATGATCGACCGTGCAATGGAATATAAAGGCATGGAGCGCACAGATGCCGACCTGAATTTTACTGACGCTGCGGACATCGACCCGAATTTTAAAGCAGCAATTGCCCGAAATGCGAAAGACAATATTATTCAGGGGCTTCCAGACGGACGCTTCCTTCCGAAAAAAACAGTCTCCCGTGCCGAAGCAGCTGCTTTCATGGAGAGAATGCTGAAAATCATGGAAGCAAATGATACGGCGTATAAAATTGGAACGATTGAAGATGGGAAATTGGTGAAGGTTGAAGCGCCTTATGATAGCTTCAATACGGCTAAAGCAGCGATTTCCAATAACAATCAAGTCATCATGAAGCAAGGGAAATTCGTGTATATGAAAGAAGGACTCGTGCGATCCAATGCGTCCGCGATCACACTATATGCGGCGGAGAATTTTTCAAAAAGCGATAAAAACCTGTCGCTCGATGGCAATCAGGAAATGAAATATCTCGATGCCACTGATCAATATGTGAAAGTGCAGATTGCAAATACAACAGCGTACGCCAAACCAAATGAAGTGACGCTCGTACCGATCCAGCTTGTAGATGGCCGCAACTACTACAAGAATGAAGCGGGCGAACTGAATCACTATGTTTACAAACCAGCGTCCAAAAATTATGATGTCTATCCAATCGGAAAAGCGCCATCCTTTTTAACTCAAGGGGAAGTTTACCATAGTCTGGATGGGGTCGAATTTTTTAACAAAGCGGGGAAATCGGTAGGGAAAGCATATCAGTATTTCAACTATTTATCAGCTCGCTCGACAACAACGTATTCGGCTGATGATCTCAATAAATATATTAATCAGAGATTAATAGAAGTAGAAAATAAGTACAAAGAAAATCCTACAGCCAATGCGCGTTATAAAGACGCAACAAAGCGCAGTAAAATTTACGGCTTAGGTACTTCCGTGAAGGAAGCGGAAACGCAATATGGAATTAACGCGTTACTGATTCTCAGCATTGCCATGCACGAAAGCGATTATGGCATGAGCCAAAACGCTCAACAGAAAAACAATCTGTTCGGTTTATCTGCGGTAGACTATAATCCTGGTCAGGCGCAAACCTTCACAACTGTTGAAAAAAGCATTGAAGCACTGGCAACGAATTTTTTAAATAAAAATTACATCGAGCCGCAAAGTGGTTATTATTATGGCGCGATACTTGGCAACAAAAGTGCCGGCTTCAACGTGAAATACGCATCCGACCCGTTCTGGGGGCAAAAAATTGCTGGTCACATGTACAGAGTTGATAAATTCCTAGGTGGCAAAGAAATCGGCAAATACCGCATCTTTGAAACGAAGGTCGAAAGCGTGAACGTTCGCGTCAACGTCGGAACCAATTCAACCTTGCAATTCGAATATAATAACGCAGGATCACCTGTCACGATTAAAGCAACAGTCAAACATAGTGACGGCTACGACTGGTATGAAGTCGTTTCCGATGTGAAAAAGTTTGAAAAAGCATATATCCGGTCGGATGTGTTGACGGAATTGACAGTGGCAAAATAGGAATGGAGAGCTAACCTTGGTAGGTTAGCTCTTTTTTTAGTCCAAAACTACTAATTTTCCCCGAAATCCACCATTTCTTCCAAAAATCTAGGAAATACAATAATCTACCTATTTTTTTCTAGTGTCGAAATCTGCTAGAATAAGAGTAACGTTTTCGACAATGAATCTACTAGGGGGAAAAAAATGAAGAAAAAAGTCAATATGCTCGTTTGTTCACTTATGTTAAGCGGTGCCTTAGCATTACCCCATACAACCGCATTTGCGCAAAGTGACGACATTACAGGAATCAAACTAGAGACAGAAATGAGAGCCGCGATTGAGCAGGGCATCCTAAATGGAACAGCGCCTGGTGTATATGAACCAAACGTTAATGTAACAAGGGGCCAATTTGCCACGTTCATCACACGGGCACTTAAACTTCCTGACGGACCACCTGTTTTCAATGATGTAAATGTTAATTCCAAACTAGCAAAGGGAATTTACAGTGCAACAGCAGTGGGAATCATCAATGGCTACTCGGCAACGAAGTTTGGTCCGAATGATCAAATTACGCGTGAGCAGGCAGCAGCAATGGTGGACAATGCGTTTAAATATTTACAAATTCAACGAGCTGATGCGACAGCGAATTTTTCCGATGTGACTGAAATAAATTCCGGATTTAAAATGGCTGTAGCTAAAAATGCCAAGGATGAAATCATTAATGGTTTCCCGAACGCCGATGGGACGTTTCGTTTTGCGCCAAAGGAACCAGCAACACGTGCCCACGCGGCCGCTTTTATTAACCGGATGCTTATAAAAATAAAAGAAGCACCGCCAAGTACGGAAAATCCAGAGACGGATAAGCCGGAAACAAACCAACCAGGGACAGGGGCAAAAGGCTATCAAATAGCATCAATCGGAACAGATGGAGCCTTAAGCTATCAAGCAACTCCATTCGATTCATTCGACTCTGCCAAAAATGCAATTAAAAACACCAACACACAAGTAGTCACTTTAGACCAGAAAATCGTTAAAATGGCTTCCGGACTTGTTTATTCCAAGCCAGATGTCGGACGAGCCTTAACTCTGATTTACAGCGACGCTGGTTTAAAAAATAATGTCACTTACGTCACAGGTCAGCAGGAAATGAAATATTTAGATGCGACCGAAAACTACGTAAAAGTGAATGTTGCTGGTATGACAGCATATGTGAAGCAAACCGAAGTAACATTAGTGCCGCTTTCCATGGCAAAAGGCCGAAACTATTACTCTACAAATAACGCACGTGATTTAATTCATTCCATCTACAACCCGTTAACGAATAGCTCGGTTTCCTATTCAATGGGACTAGCACCAAGCTTCTTCGTACCAGGGGAGAAATATTATAGTTGGGACGGAGCGGAATTTGCAGACGCAGGCGGTAAAGTTTTAGGAAAAGAGAAGCAATACTTTAATTACTTGCCAGCTCGTACAAAAACAAATTATACCGCTGAAGAACTAGATCAATACATTAATTATATTTTGGCTGAGAAGCAAGGATTATATACAAGTAATCCGACGACATTTGCACGTTACAAAGACGCGACAACAAAAAGCAAAATTGTCGGCTTAGGCGCAGTCGTAAAAGAAGCAGAAGCAAAGCACAAAATCAATGCATTGTTGATCTTAGCAATGGCCATGCACGAAAGTGACTTCGGAATGAGCAAATACGCGCAAGACCGTAACAATCTGTTTGGCATTAAAGCATACGACAGCAACGAAGATGCAGCAGAAAATTTCATTTCGCCTATGGCTTGTATCGATGCCCTGGCAAATCGCTATTTGAATAAAAACTACATCAATCCACAAGGTGGCTTTTTCAATGGCGGCGTCACAGGAAACAAAAGCTTAGGCTTCAACATGAAATACGCATCCGACCCATACTGGGGCCAAAAAATTTCCGGCCACATGTACCGTGCCGACAAATATTTAGGCGTAAAGGATTTCGGAACATACCGAATCGGAACAACCAACACAGCTAGCCTAAACGTTCGCACAACACCTGATTCAGTTGATAAATCAAACTTATTATTTACCTACAAAAACTCAGGTAACCCAGTCGCTATCATCGACTCCGTTACCCAACCAGATGGATCCATCTGGTACAAAGTACTATCCGACTCACACACATACGACGAGGCTTATATTTACTCGCCGTTTGTGGACGAACTGATTGTAGCGAAATAAGCGCACTTGATTCAGCAGAGTAAGAAGTAACTGTCCATTTCTTTTTGAAGAAGTGGTGGTTACTTCTTTTTGATTACGCCGATTTGAATTCCATTTCCCATCCAAATTTGTGACAAAGTCCGATAGAAATATGAACTTGTCCGATAGGCTGACAAATGTGTCCGATAGAATTTCATTCCAGTCCGATAACCGACCAAATCTGTCCGATAGAACTCCATTCCAGTTAGATAGATCATCTCAATTGTTCGATGGAACCCCACACCATGCCGCCCACAGTTCCCGACCCATCCAATAAACCCTCCCAAACCACAAATTAAACCACCCAGCCTTATTAATCCCCCAAACCACCCCAAAAAAACAATCCAAATCCCACAAAAAAACGTCCAAGATCAAGCCTTGAACGTCACAACCATACGAACTCTACAACCAAAACCACTGCTCACTCAATTCCCGATGCACCTCCTCCAGCGAAACGACCTGTTTTCCCAACTATATACTGCATTATAGATCGAATCACTCTATCCATCACAGCACTGCGCTCGACAGGGGAGAAGTTACCTCTTTTAGGAATGCAGCGCCTATTGCTTCCAATGCATAAATTGCTTTATAATAGAAATAATTAAAAAAGACCAGATGCGCTAACATCTGATCAGTCAACTACAGCCGCAAGTGAGCGGCTAACCTAAAATTTTTAAGTATTCATAAAAAAAGAAGTAACTACCCGAAAACCTTAGGTGAGGAAGGGGCGGTTACTTCTTTTTGTTTGCGACGATTAAAAAAACGATTGTAAGGACACCAACTAAAACTAAATTAGATTGAAGTGCCACCATAATTGCTTCATACGCCGTCATCTATCCACCTCCCTTCAAAGGGAAATGGCAAACCGCCCACCTGCTTATGTAGTTAGCATAATAATATCACGCTTTTTATTAGCAGAACTCCTGGATTTCATCGAATTTGTGACAAAGTCCGATAGAAATGTGAACTTGTCCGATAGCCCATCAAATGTGTCCGATAGAACGCTTTAACAGTCCGATAGCCGACTAAATCTGTCCGATAGAACTCCATTCCCACCCGGTCATCGCACACACACGATCTAATTAACCACCCAACCCCATCAAAAATCCAACCCCCACCAAAAAAAGCAAGCTAAATACACAAATAAGCGTAGAAAAACTAGTCTCGTACGTCGTCATTATACATTCTAAAACCTAAACCCCTGCCCACTTATTTCTGGCTGTACTTCTTCCAGCAAAACGACCTGTTTCCCCAACAAATACAACTACTTTTTAATTGAATCACTCATCACTCATAGAACTGCGCTCGACAGGGGGGAGTTACCTCTTTTAGGAATGCAGCGCCTATTGCTTCCAATACATAAATTGCTTTATAATAGAAATAATTAAAAAAGATCAGATGTGCGAACATCTGATCAGCCAACTACAGCCGCAAGTGAGCGGCTACCAAGGTTACTGAAATACTAAAAAAGAAGTAACAGCCCGTAAACCTTAGGACAGGATGGGCAAGTTACTTCTTTTTGTTTGCGACGATTAAAAAAACGATTGTAAGGACACCAACTAAAACTAAATTAGATTGAAGTGCCAAAATAATTGCTTCATACGTCGTCATCTATCCACCTCCCTTCAAGGGAAATGGCAAACCGCCCACCTGCTTATGTAGTTGTTACCACAATAATAGCATTATTCGAACGATGCATTCAATACAAAATACAAACATTTGTTCTTGTTTTGCGAATCCGATTGGCGAAAATCCCCAGACTTGTGACAAAGTCCGATAGAAATGTGAACTAGTCCGATAGCCGACCAAATCTGTCCGATAGTACTCCATTCCAGTCCGATAGACTGCTTCAATTGTCCGATAGAACCTCACACCGTGCCGTCAGCCACTCAATAAACCCTCCACACAACCAATCAACCCACCCAACCCCATCAATCCCCCAAACCACCCCAAAAAAGCAATCCAAAACCCACAAAAAAACGTCCAAGACCAAGTCCTGAACGCCATAACCACATGAACTCTAAAACCCAAACCCCTGCTCACTCAATTCCCTCTGCACTTCTTCCAGCAAAACGACCTGCTTCCCTAACAAATACTCCGTTTTCGATCGAATCAACTTATCAATCACAGCACTCCGGCCACCGCCGCCAACCTCTTCCCACTTCCGCTGATGATTCAGTAAATCCACAAGAGTCAGCTGCTCATAATCATTCCCGGCAAACGTCAAATCAGGATTAACCTGGTACCAAAGATCGCCCGTTTCACGAATCCACTTCCCGTCCAGCTGCTCAATCCCTTTCCGAATCCGCACAGCTGCATCCAAATACTTCCGATCCCCAGACTGCTTATAACAATCCAACAACAAATTCGCCCCGCCCAACACATGATTCATCGACGCATGCGTTTTCTGCTTCTGACTGTAAGGCGAGAAATAATCCGATATAAACAGCCCATCTCCAGCCTTAATCACATTCCCAATCTTAATCTGCTCAATCAAATAATCCCCGTATTGCAGCTTTGCATCCAGCAGCTCAGGCACCTTCAACTGATCGCCAATTTTCGCCAAATACAACGCGATAAACTCATTATGCCTCGTATCCACATAAGGCGCATTCAACCCATACGCCTTTTTCACCCACGTACTCGTATACTCCGTCTCCCATAACGGTGTCCCTTTAGCCGCACGATACTCATACAAATCCGCCGCCGTATTCACCATTAAATTATAATAATAACGTTCCTTCGTAGCGACAAAACGATCAATCGCCTCACGATCCACCATCATGCCAAGATTTCGGCCATAGCCATCCCTTGAAAAAGGCTCAATCGACCAAGGCAGCTTCTTCATCGGTCCACCAACCGTCAGCCAGCTATTCGTCTCTTTATATTTATCGATCTGAAAATCGACCCAATCCTGAACAGCTTGTCCAGTAGAAAATAACGGCTGCTTAGAAACCATAAACCATTGCTCCACCAGCTTACCCTTCCCAGCCGCCAAATCAAACTGAATCGTCACCGAATCTTCCCCTTGGCTCACGGAATACTTCTTCTTCTCCGCCTCCAACACACGGATCTGACTCATCAATCCCTCACCGTACTTCTTCTCCAAACTACTAGAAACATACTGCTTACTCAACACGAGCTCACTCGTCAATTTTTCAAACCTCTTTAGGGAAAATAGGCCAACCGGCTGAGTTACCTTATCGACACCGGTCGTATTGTCGTGCGGACGTTCCAGCGCCCGCTGGTCCCAGTCCATCAGTTCGACACGATTCGCACTTTTAAAAGTCAACGAAGCTTTTGTTGAAATACTTTTATCAGCCAATCCCTTTAATTGTAAAAATACAAGTTCATCGCCATTGTCGAGCTCTCGTACTTTCACAATCATTTTTCCAGCCTTTTTCTTATTCTCGAGTAAGTCGTAATCAAATGTATGGTCATGGTAGACAGGCAATAAACTGGAGTCAACATTCTTTCCACTTTGAAAGGAAGCGGTGGGTGCGCTTAATTGAAGGGTAGCATTCTTAAGAGGCAATGCTTTATTCGTCACCTTTTCCTCGGACGAACAGGCGACCAACAGAAAAACGAGTAGGACTGCAAAAAACATTTTTTTCATAAACAATTCTCCTGACATTCCATGCTAATTAAAGTCGAGAGTAATGGTAAATACTTACACTAACGCATTATTTACCATTCCAAAAGACCCAAACAAATGAGGGAAGTTATACGTATGTTGTAAATGTTCAAATTTGTGTCTAGCTGCAGCGCCTAGCCCCTCGAGGTCAAATGTTCGCGGGCCCAAAAAGTCAAAGAACGACTTTCCGGGCCCACGAAGCATTTGCTTGTCGGGGCTGATCAAGGCGCTTCGCATTTCGTAGTGGAAATTCCGTTCCAATATCTACCCTAATTTTACCACTAGCATTCGACACATTCAATGAAATTGGTGCAACGTTTGAAGGAATTTGTTATACTATGTAAGATTTAATGAAGAGTATAATAAGATCATTTATATATTGAGAACTATCTATATTAAAAGCGAGGTCCTTCCAATGAAGAAAATTTGTGTCGTAGGCTTAGGATATATCGGGCTTCCTACATCAGCTATTTTTGCCCGTGCTGGCTATGAAATTGTTGGAGTAGATGTAAGCGAACGTGTCGTAGAGAAATTAAATCGTGGAGAAATCCACATCGAGGAAGTCGGTCTTCCAGAAATCGTAAAAGAGGTCGTTGACAATGGGAAGCTTCGTGCGTCACTAACACCGGAGCATGCGGATGTCTTTATTATTGCCGTTCCAACACCGATCCACGAAGACTATACAGCGGATGTCGATTATGTGATTAGTGCAACAAAAGCAATCGCTCCTTACTTACAAAAAGGCAATGTCGTGATTGTTGAGTCAACGATCCCACCACGGACGATGGATGATGTCGTAGCTCCGATCCTTCGTGAGCAAGGCTTCAATACAGAAACAGATTTATACTTGGCACACTGCCCAGAGCGTGTTCTTCCAGGTCGAATTTTAATCGAATTAATCGAAAACACTCGAATCGTCGGTGGAACAACGCCAGAAGCAGCAACAAAAGCGGCTGACGTATACCGTGCAATCGTAACTGGTGAAGTCATTGAAACAGAAGCAGTTACAGCAGAAATGTCGAAGCTAATGGAAAATACGTTTCGCGATGTGAACATTGCGTTAGCGAACGAATTAGCAAAAATTTCCCAACGCCTTGGCGTCGATGCACACAAAGTGATCGAGCTTGCGAACAAGCATCCACGTGTGAACATTCACCAGCCAGGACCAGGTGTTGGCGGCCATTGCTTAGCGGTCGACCCATATTTTATCGTTGAAAAAGCTAAAGAAGAAGCTCAACTCATTAAGCTTTCCCGTGACATCAACAATTCGATGCCACATTTCGTCGCCCAACAGGTTGGAAAATTAACATCCGAACTACAAGAACCAAAAATCGCAGTATTCGGCCTAACATATAAAGGAAATATCGATGACGTACGCGAAAGCCCAGCAATCGAAATCGTTGACATGCTGCGCCGCAACCCACGATTCGATGTGCGCGTCTTTGACCCACATGTACAACAAGAACAAGTCCAATTCCCGCTTTCTTCCTTTGAAGAAGCAATCGATCAGGCGCATCTTGTCGTCATTTTAGCGGATCATAATGAATTCAAAACAATGAAATCTGAGGATTTCCTAGCAGCAATGAAAACACCAGTCGTCTTCGATACGAAGAACTGTACGAATTTAGATGACGCGAAGCTAACTGTTCATAAAATTGGGAATCTCTTGAACTTGAAGGCAATCCAGGAATAGAAAGCAGAGACGTATATATATGAAAAAAGAACAATACTTAGGCGTGAACGTATCCGCCTTAACCTATGATGAAATTCTTGATGACTTACGTTTTCGTATTAAAGAAGGCAAACAGTCCACGGTCATTGCCGTGAATCCGGAAAAAGTCATCACAGCGAATAAAAACCCACTCGTGAAAGAATTAATTAACGAGTCAACCTATCAAATTCCCGATGGGGTAGGGGTCCTTTTAGCATCGAAGCTTAAAGGCGGTACCCTTCGCGAAAGAGTAACCGGAATTGATATGATGGAACGACTCCTTCGCTTTGCAGCTGAAGAAAACTACGGCGTATTTTTCTACGGCGCGAAGGAAGAAGTCGTCTCAGAAGCGAAACGAAAACTAGAAGATCGCTTCCCAACCTTGAATATCGCCGGCTACGAAAACGGCTATATGAAGGACAATGACGCATTAGTGGAAAAAATCAACGCCTCAGGCGCCAATATTTTATTCGTCGCCTTAGGAAGTCCAAAGCAAGAGCTATGGATTCGCGAAAATATGCCACGATTAAATGTCAAAGTTTTTCAAGGAGTCGGCGGAAGCTTCGACGTATTCTCAGGCAAAATCAAACGCGCCCCAGCCTTCTACCGTAAATTCGGCCTAGAATGGCTATACCGCTTAATGAAAGAACCAAAAAGAATCAAACGCCAAATGAACCTACCGTTATTTCTAATGAAGGTTCTATTTAGTCGATAAGAAATCATGCGCTGTTCTACTTGAACGGCGCAATTATCTGTCATTATTGAAAAATTGGCCAGCTTGCCTAGTTCGGTGTAAGTGAACCTCGTAGCAAGCATGGACGAAATTTGCGCTTGCTTCCGTGCTCGAAAAGCGGACAAATTGTGACAAAGTCCGATAGAATGGTGAACTTGTCCGATAGATGAAGAAAAGTGTCCGATAGCCGGCCGAATTTGTCCGTTAGAACGACTTAATTGTCCGATAGCTGACCCAATTTGTACAATAAACAGGGTTCGAATGCAGGTCTGACGTTGAAAAGGATCTTCGATCCAACGACCGATTTGACCGATAAATAAGGTTAGCGTTTGAAAAAGGCCAATAAACAAGATGTAGTGCTAGATAAGGAAACAATTACACTCCGAAAAGGGATCTATTTGAATAAAAAAGGAGGGGAACACGATGAAAATCCTGCATTTTATTAGCGGTGGCGAGACAGGTGGATCAAGGAAGCACGTCATTACCCTTCTTTCCCAATTTCCGAAAGGTCAAGTCACCTTGGCTGTCCTTCAAGAGGGTGCTTTGTCCGAAGAGGCGAAGGAAGCGGGAATTGACGTTAAAGTGTTCAAACAGTCGTCAAGATATGATCTTTCCGTACTAAATCAACTTGTTCGCTTTATCCGCGAAAATCACTTCGACATCCTGCACACGCACGGACCAAGGGCGAATTTATTCGGTGTCTACATCAAAAGCAAAGTGAACATCCAGTGGGTGACAACCGTCCACAGTGATCCTAAGCTCGATTTCATGAAATCGGGAATAAAAGGAAAGGTCTTTACGAAGCTTAATCTATTTGCTATAAACAGAATGGACTATTTTTTCGCTGTTTCGGAAACGTTTAAGCGGAATCTTGTTAGCATCGGCATTGCCGCGAACAAAATCAAAACAGTCTACAACGGGATCCATTTTTCAACTGAAAAAGCAAATCCAATTTCACGGGATGCCCTACAAGTAGAGGAAACCGATTTTGTCATGACGATGGTAGCCAGACTTCATCCGATTAAAGGGCATGAACTTGTTTTCCAAGCATTAAAGCAGTTAAACTTGCCAGATGTGAAACTTTTACTAGTCGGGGACGGTCCAATAAAAGATGAGCTTCTCCATAAGGTGAAGGAAGTCGGAGTGGAGGCCCAAGTCCGTTTCCTTGGCTTTCGTCAGGACGTGGATGCGATTTATACCGCATCCGATTTAGCATTGTTAGCTTCCTATAGTGAGAGCTTTCCGCTTGCCCTATTAGAAGCGGCGAACCAGCATATCCCATTGGTTACGACAGATGTCGGTGGAGTTCGGGAATTAGTAACTGAAGGGGAGACAGGCTGGATCGTGCCAATAGGGGATGCCCTAAGCTTACAAGCAGCCTTTGCCGAAGCTTACAATCAGTCGAAAAATGGCGCACTTAAAGAGATGGGAACTAAGCTTTATCAGCACGCCTCTTCCCATTTTTCACTCGATCAGCTGTATAAAAATACAGTCGAGACGTACGAAATGTTGCAAAATAAATAAAACTTCGAATTGTCTATACAACTCGAATCGTGTAATCTATACAGAGGATGTTGATTTAAGAATAAAGGAGCTTTATTGATGGCAAACAAAAACACTTTGACGTATTATTTTGTGTTAGCTAGTCTTTTCGTTATTCCAATTTTCTATTTCAAAGCTTATCTTGGACCACTTCCATTATCAGCTGAGATTGTATTAATCCCACTCGTTACATTAGCGGCCATTTACGACTATTTCAAAGGCAATATTCGTCTGAATGAATTCAAGCTTTGGCCATTTATCATCGTATTTAGTTTATTTTTAATCGTTTCACTCGTTTCCCTCATCAATGTCATTGATTTAACAGCGGCGATTATGGAAATTGCTCGCTACTTATCGTATGTCGTTCTATTCTTAATTGTCGTGAAAATTAATTTTTCCAAAGAGCAATATACCAACTTCGCGAAATGGTTTGCGGCTTCTGTTATTATTGTTGGTTTATTCGGCGTTTTACAATATGTCTTTAACTTCTCCCTCAATAAAGCAGGTCTTTATGCATTGAAGGAAGCGAAAGGGCGTGTCGATTCCACATTTGTGAATCCGAACTATTATTCCGCCTTTTTAAATTACATTATCCCGATGTTCTTACTAATGGCTGTTGCTTATTTTAAAGATAAAAAAGCACAGTTACTCATGTTTGCCTTTTATGCGATCTTTGTCATTAACGTGATCTTAACGTATACACGTGCCGCTTGGGTGACAATGGTTTGCGCAGGAATATTATTAGTTATTCTTATGCCAAAGCAATTTACCAAAAATCTCTTTAAAATTCATATTCTTATTTCCATTCTTGTATTGGTCACGATTGTTTACTTTATGCCTGACGTCCAATCAAGGACAGGCTCAGCGGTTTTCGCGATCCAAAAGTTGCTTCCGAAGGATAGTAAGATTGCCGAATTCGTTGGTGATAATGTAGAAAATCCCGATGAATTAGATCCAGATGAAATGGAAGAAAACTCAACTACAAACAGAGCCGTTGTTTCCCGTGTCACGCTTTGGAAGACAGGCTGGGTCATGCTCAGAGATAATCCCGTTCTTGGTGTAGGGATGGGGAACTACTATGCTAGATATAAAGAATACGTAACGAAATATCCTGAATTAGATATCGGACATGACGCATACTCTGTTCATAATTCCTATTTGAAGGTCGGAGCGGAGACAGGCTTCCTTGGACTTGTGTCATTCCTTCTTATTTATATTCTGTATTTCTTAACGATTATTAAACTGTATTTCAAGCAAAATTTAATTGGAAGAGTCATGGCAGTTGGATTATTCGTCGGCAGCGTCTGTTACATGGTTCAGAACCTTTCCAATAACATCATCTTCATTCCACAGCTGAACGTCGTCTTCTGGCTCACAGCTGGGTTGGTGATGGGCTTCTTGACGGTGAATCAGAATAGCAGGAATAAATTTATTTAATATGAAGGCAGAGCAAACTTTAAATAATTTGGTTACACTTGGTTCTAATTGAAAAAGTGTAGCGTATATTACTAAAGTTGGCTCGGCCCTTTTTTTATGTTAAAGGAATGGACGATTAAAATAAGTTTTTAAAAAAATTTGCAGAATGTGAAACTTTTCTTAAACTGATTCGTCTTATCATATGTGCAGACTAATAAAAAGGTAGAATTTGAAACTTTTTTATTAAAAAACTTCCATTTTAGGAAACTACTATGTATAATGTAGAGGTGCATTTTAAACTGGTTAACTCTCGATTTTTACTCTATTTTCCATACTTGAATAAGTGTGGGAAAAACTTACATGTGAGAAAAATGTAAAAAAAGGTTGAAATATAGTCGTATTTTGGTAGAATTATGTATAAGTTAAATTTCCAATTCTACCTGGTACATACAAATCTATAAAAATACCAGAAATAGAGTAGAATAGAAGTTAACCTACACAAGTTGTTACTAGTCGATCTTTTGAACGACTTAGAAAAACATTTACACAAAACAGGGAGGAAATATTACAATGGCTTACCAACCAAAGTCTTACCGTAAGTTTGTAGCAACTGCTGCAACAGCTACATTAGTAGCATCTGCTGTAGCACCACTTGCTTCAGCTGCAACTTTCACAGATGTACAAGGTGAAGAGCTTACTAAAGCAGTAGACTTCATCGTAGCACAAGGAATTGCGAAAGGTTATGCTGATGGCAAAACTTTCGGAGCTGCTGATTCAGTTAAACGTATCGACGCTGCTGTAATGTTCGCAAGAGCATTAAAATTAGATACAGCTAGTGCACCAGCTTCTGCTTTCACTGATGTACCAAAAGATCGTGCTGGATTCGTAAACGCTCTTAAAGCAAAAGGTTATGTTGATGGTAAAGAAGCAACTAAATTTGGTGTTGATTCTAAAATCACTCGTAACGAAATGTCTAAAATCTTAGCTGACGCTATGGGCTTAAAAGTTGACACAGCTGCTAAAGTTGCATTCACTGATGTTAACGAAAAGTTTGCTCCATACGTTAAAGCAGTTGTAGACGCTAAATTAATCGATCCTAAATCTGCTACTTCTTTTGGTGCAGAAACTGAAATCACTCGTGGCGAAATCGCAGTTGCTTTCTACAGAGCACTTGGTGGTGCTGAAGTGAACGCAATCTCTGCTGCTTCAGTAGTAGACAGCAAAACAATCGAAGTAACTTTCGATGCAGCTCTTACTTCTGTAGACGTTAAAGATTTCTCAATCGAAGGCGTTGAACTTGAGTCTGCTACAATCAAAGCTGCTAAAGCTGCTGACGCTGTTAAAACAGTTGTAGTTTTAAAAACTAAAACTGAATTAAAATTAGACACTAAATATGCAATCAAATATAAAGGTTTAACAACTGACAAATTATCAGTTGAGTACAAAATCACTACAGCTACTAAAGTTGCGAGTGTAAGTGCAACTAACCTTAAAGAAGTTGTTGTTTCTTTCGACGGTACTGTGGATGCTGCTACTGCTGAAAACAAAGAAAACTATACTTTATCTACTGGTACTGTTGATTCAGCAGAATTAGCAGCAGACGGTAAAACAGTTACTTTAACTTTAGTTGGTGAATTAACTAACCAAGTAGTTAATAAATTAACTGTTAAAAATGTTAAAGCAGGTACTGCTACAGTATCAGTTACAGATTTCGGATTTACACCACTTGATAATGCTCTTCCAACTGTAGTTGAAGTTACTAACCTTGGAACAAAGGCAGTTAAAGTTGTGTTCTCTGAACCAATCGAAAAAGCGGTTGTAGGAAACTTTAAAATTGATGGTAAAGCTTTCTATGGTACCACTACTCAAGGTTCAAGAGAAGTAATCTTGACACCATATGAGTCTGCAACATTAAGTGTTGGTGAACACACACTAGTTGTTGCTGGAGTAGAGGATTATTTTGGTCTTAAAGCTTTAAGCTCAGAACATAAATTTACAGTAGTTGAAGATAAAACTGCACCAACAGTTCTTTCTGTTGAAGCAACTCTTGAGACTGCAGTTGTAACTTTCAGTGAAGCTGTTGATCCATCAACAGTATTAGCTTCTAATGTATACTGGAAATCTGGAGATACTAAGAAATATGCTAATGGAACTGTTAAGAAATTAGCATCTGATAAATATGAGTTCTCTTTCTCTACTAATCCACTTCCAGCATATGAAACTATTTTAAATGTTGAAGGCGTAAAAGATTACTCTGGTAATGCAATTTCTGCAACTCAAGCAAAAGTTACTGCTAAAGTAGATCAATCACGTCCAGAAGTAACTGAAGTAAAAGCTGACAGCTCTATTGCAACTAACATAACTGTTAAGTTCTCTAAAGTTGTTGACGCTGCTGATAAAAAGTATTTCACAGTACTTGACCAAGATGGTAAAGTTCAACCAGTTTCAAATGTAATTGCTGACGCAACTGGAAAAGTATTTACTGTTGTGTTATACAATGCACTTGCAGAAGGCAATAACACTATCAAAGTTGCTGGTGTTAAAGATAAAACTGCATTACAAAACACAATGCTTGATTACCAATCATCAATTAGCGTTAAAGATACTACTGGCCCATCCGTAGTAGGTAATCCATCAGTAAGTAATTCTACTCGTTCAATGATAATTACATTTAATGAAGTAATGGATCTTGCTACTCTTGCAAATGCAAGTAACTACCTAATTGGATGGAGCACAGACGGTATTGCTGCTGCAACAACAAGACAATTACCTGCTGGTACAGAAATTACTCCAGTACAAGGTGGAAAAGCAGTTGTTCTAACATTCCCTGAATACTTAGGAACAACAAAAATTACTTTTGCTGATGCTAGTGCTTCTCCTGCTATAGCTGGAACACTTAAATCAATTCAAGTAATGGGTGTTAAAGACGTAGCTGGAAATGTATTAGCTGGCTTTACTGACACTAAAAATGTATCAGTTTCTGCTGCTACACTAGCTGCGTATGATGCTGCTAACGCTATTAATGAGTTTGCTGCATTAACTGAGAAAAACACAATTAAAGTTAAATTTGATCAAGCTATCGGTACTGCTACTGCAACAGATTTTGTAACTTCAAATCCTGCAGTAACGGTTCAATCAGCAACTGCTGATGGTTCAAACGTTGTTACACTTAAACTTGCTGGTGCTGTTGAAACTTCTACAGCTGGTTATACATTAAGTGTTAAAAACGGTAACGCTTTGAAAACTGTAAATGGTAACGCAGTAGTACCTAATGGCGCTATCGTTACTATTAAAGATCAAGTTAAACCTGAAGTTAAACTTGCTGCTAATCAAGTAAACTTAGTAACAACTGGTAACACTATTGCATTACCATTCAGTGAAAATTTAACTACAACTAACCAAGGTTTAATGGCTACTGATCTTGTTGTTACAAACTTAACTACTAATACAGCAGTTACTTTAGATAGAATTACAACAACAGTAAATAATAATGTTTTAAATATTGCAGTGACTCCAGTTGCAGGGCAATCAACTGAATACTCTGTAAAAGTTAAATCTGGTGCTACTTATATTAAAGATCTTGCTGGTAACAAAGCTGTTGAATCTGCAACTTATGAAACAGTTCGTGGTGCTGGTGATGGAATCGCACCTGTTATCGAAAAAATCACTAGAGCAACTGTCACTACATTAGAAATCGATTTTAATGAAGCTGTTAATGCTGCAACTCTTGATCATACTGGATTTGTTGTAGTTGATAGTGCTGCTACTGCATATGCTGCTTCTAATGCAACACTAAAAGTGGGCACTACAGATGTAGTTGTTCTAACAATTGCTACTACTACAGCTGCAGCTGGTGACTTGAAAGTAACATACACTACTACTGCTAACAAAAATGAAGACTTGAGTGGAAATGATCTTGGAACAATTGCAACACCAATTGTTGTCGATCTTACTGTTCCTACTGCAACTTTACCAGTTGCAACTGGTACTACAAATAATGCAAATACTTTTGTAGTTACTTTCAGCGAAGGTTTATCAATTGCTGGAACACCTGTTGCACACGGAACTGATGTTAAATCATCTTTCACAGCTGCTGGTGGTACACTTGGAATCACTTCTGCTATCTATGATGCAACAAACAAAACAGTAACATTTACTGTTGCAAATGCTGCAAATACAAATACTATTACTCATAATTCAGATGCAACTAAGTTAACTGATGCTTCTGGAAATGCATATGCTGCTAAAGTTTACACTTACACATCTGCAACAACTTTATGGGCAACTAACTAATATTCATATATTAGTAATCTGACTTAACTTCTGAAAAGGCTCTATGGAGAGAATCTCCGTAGAGCCTTTCTTATATTTTATTTTTCTATAAAGTTTGGTGGGAGTTTTCCATAATTTTTAGTCGCAATATTAATTTTTTTGTTCTAAAAGAAATATAAGGTGCCAGGTACCATCCAGATATTTGGAAATGGAACCTGTAATCCTTTTCGAAAAGCTCTGTGGAGTGATATTATCCCCTTTAAGTAGACAGTGTAAAAAAGTCCACACGTATTGTGTGGGTGTTACACTATTACTTGGAGGGGATTTTTCTATGGCTAAAAAAGGACAAACATATCATACATACACCGAGGAATTTAAGAGTAAGGCAGTTGAAAGATACATAAATGGAGATGGGAGTTATCAATCTCTCTCTGATGAATTAGGTCTTAGAAGTTCAACTCAACTGAAAAAATGGGTAAAACAATATGAGGAGGGTAAAACATTGGCAGATCAAAGAGGAAATAATTCCTCTTCAGATAGTCCTTTTAAAGGTCGCCCAAAAACAAAGTTTACAAGTGTTGAAGAGGAGCGAGATTATTATAAGGCTCAGATAGAATACCTAAAAAAGCGGTATCCAAATCTTCATGGGGAGGTGAAATTAAACAAGCATTAAGATATGAGATTATTTATGGAATGAAAGAATTGTATCCTGATTGTAAAACAGAAGAAGAACTAATACAAGCTATCGAGACATACATGTACAAATATAACTATAAAAGGTTCCAAAAACGGCTCAACCATCGTTCTCCAGTAGAATACCGAATTACGATGGCTGTTTAGTCTTTTTTAAAGCTGTCTACTTGAAAGGGATAAGACCAGAGAGAAATCTCTGCAGGGCTTTTCTGTTTTTAACAATACAGGTGCCAGATCGAGCGAAGCGTCTAGGTTGCACAAAATAGTGGGGAGTTCCCAACGAGAAATTACTTGATATTCACTTTTATCGAGTCTTGGAAGCAGGCAAAACCAGATATCATACAAATAAGTACATGAAAAATAAGTAAGATGCGAATAAGGAGAATAATACCTCTCAGGGAATCTATGTTTCTCTAATACTAGTTGCAATAATTAAACTAGTTACAATTATTAATTTAGAGAGGTGTTTCATTTTATGGTAGAGATTAAAAGTGCAGTAACATACGCTAGAAAATCCATAAAAGTAAAGGATTTATCAATAGAAGACAGCGTAAGTTATCAACAGGTAAAAATGGATACATATGCAAAAGAGCATAAATTAGAAATTATTAAGAGTTCAATGATGTTGGGTATACAGGGAAAAATGTAAATCGTCCAGAATTAATCGAGATGATGATGGATCTTAAAACTATGAGGGTTGATTGTTTACTTGTGTATTCTGTAGATCGGTTTGGAAGAGATTTAAAAAATAATATTGAAACGATGTTATGTATTTCTGAATCCGTAAAACAAATTATATTCATTACGGAAAATATCACCAGCACGGGTGAATATTTTAAAATGTTTTTCCTACTATTAACTGCTATGTCACAAGAAGAAAGAGAACGGATTTTAAAAAGAGTATCAGATGGAAGAAAGGCAAAAGTATTATCAAGGCTTGCATACGATGGAAAATATCCATTTGGATACATAAAATCAAAAGATGATGAAAAAATACTTCCAGTTTACAAAGAAATTACATCAGATGAAGAGAAACAAAAAGAAATATATATATTACAATATATTTTTTATGGATATCTAATGAAAATGAGCTTAAGAAATATAGCTAGAATAATAAATGAAAGATTTGGACCTACAAAAAGAGGGAAGAAATAGAGTTATAAATCTGTTCACTATATTCTTAGTAATAAGCATTACAGTGGATATATAACCGGAACATTAGAGAAAACTATCATTATCTAATTGAAACTCAGAACGTGATACCTTTAATTGATCCATTAATCCATGAGAAAATTATTAAAATGCTTGAGCATGAAAAAGTTGGTAGGAAAAAAAATACAAGGTTTAATCCAGGATTATTTTGTATTTGCTATCATTGTGGTGAATTACTTGAAGAAAGTAGAATAATTCTTGAATGAAGAAATTGAAAGTGTTAGATTTTTAGTTTCAGTGATAAACAAAAAAAATATGAGAGTATCCTCATATATAAGTAGTAAATTGGTTAATTAATAAAGTTGTTTAAAATCTGCATTTTGATAATTAGAAAATAGGGTTTCTGGATTCTTATGAATAACAATTTTTAGTTGTTTAGACTCTGTACACATGTTACTGAACCAAAATGCTGTACCTGATTTAAAGGGTACTAACTCATTGCCGTGAGTTTCTAGCATGCTATAAGGTACAGTAATATGTGGGACTCCAAATAGATTTGTGACAAAAAAATAAAAACCGAGATCCCAACTTGGAGATCTTATTATTAGAAATTCTAAACCTAGTTCAATAATAATTTCACTTTCTTTGATGAACAGTATTTTTCCCTCAAATTCTATTTGAATTGTTTTATTATTAGTATCCCAATTATTCTTTAATTTTGGTAATAATTCAGTCAATCCTTTAAGTGTAATTGTGCTCATTAAAGGATTGACAATTTCCTTTTTTATAGGCTTAGACTCTAATTCATTTGAATCTATTTTTTTTTGAAATAATTTTTATTTCTTCTGCCGATATTTCATCATCTTTTACCTTTAGTGATGTTGCTTTTCTTTTTTTTCGGGATTTATCTTTTCTTATCTTTCCGAAATCATTCTCAGCAATCTTCAAGATTATATTAATATTTTCTTTTAAATAATTAGCAATATTATTAATGGCAGCATAACTAGTTTGTTTACCACCAGTTTCATATCCATTAAAGGTTTTAGAAGATATTCCTAGTTCCTCTTGTGACTGCTAGAATAAAGTATACAGATTTTGCTTGATTTGATGAAACACTTATTTACCCAAATATACCAGCAAAGAATATTACCCTCCCCCTGTAAAATGAATAATAGTTTCATTAT
>NZ_JBHUJX010000034.1:0-1180 GCF_042683745.1 Bacillus sp. CGMCC 1.16607 | reverse complement strand
CGTCTTGAATACAAGTTGATTATTATTGGAATGTCCTAAAACATAACTTACAATTGATCCATCATAAAGATCACGAATCGCACTTAAATAAGCCTTCTTTGATTGGCCATACTTAAATTCTGTTACATCTGTAACCCATTTTTCATTTGGTTTTTCCGCGGTAAATTCCCGATTTAATATGTTTTCTGCCACATGTTGAGGTGTAGTACGTTTATATTGTTTTTTCTTGATCCGAATGACAGAGCGTAAGCCAGTCACTTTCATTAGTCGATAGATTCTTTTATGATTCAGTTTCTCTTCAAACTGTCTATTCATATGAAGTGTCATTTGGCGATATCCAAAGGTGCGATCTACCTTTTCATGGAGAATTTTCAACTCTTTAATGATTTCTTCATTTAGAATTTCTCGGGAAGAAGGGGTACGATTAAGCCACTTATAGTATGCAGAGCGGGCAATTCCCGCAATTTCACAAAGTAAACTAATGCTTAAATTTTCTTTCTTTTGAAGCTCCTGAATAGCGATATACTTATCCTCAAATCGGATTTGACTTATTTTCGCCTCCTTTCGATCTCCTCTAACTTTTTTAAGAATAAGTTCTCTGCACGTAACCGTTCATTTTCTCTTTCTAATTTTTTCATCTGCAGCTTGATTTTCTCTTCTGGAGTTAACTCTGTTTCTTCTTTCGATCTTCCACGCTTATCTTTAAGTGAGTCCTCTCCGCCATTTTCATACTTCTTTACCCATTGGTATACTTGTTGGTAAGAAACATCATATACTTCAGCTGTTTTCTGATAATCTTTACCGTTCCCCAAGCAATCAATCACAATTTGAATCCGTTCATCCCAAGTTGTTTTTCTCCCTTTAGTCATAGAGCTCGTCCTTCCTTTTGACGTTTCCTTTATTTCTCTATGACTATTATACTTGTTGATCCACTTTCTAAGTGTAGATTTATCGGAGATTCCATACTTTCTACTAATCTCGCGAAGGGAGTATTCTCCAGACTGATATTCTCTTATGGCAGATAGCTTAAGTTCCTTTGAGTACTCTTTCCAACTGGATGACTCTTTTAGACCATCAATCCCATCTTTATCAAATTTGTGTTTCCATTCCATAATGGTGGATTTGTCCACTTTATAAATAGATGCAATTTGATAAATAGAATATTGATCATTCTCACACG
>NZ_JBHUJX010000033.1:0-14050 GCF_042683745.1 Bacillus sp. CGMCC 1.16607 | reverse complement strand
TGCATGGCAATTAAATTTCATTTAGATAGATTAATGTTTGAAAAAGGAAATATGAAAGTTCCAACCTTGCAAGAATTGAGCGGAGTAAACAAAAACACCCTATATGGAATTTATAAAGGGCAAATTACAAGGGTAGATGTTTCAGTAATAAACCGAATTTGTGTTGCATTAAAATGTCAACCAGGAGATCTAATGACATTCGTAGAGGACGAAGAGTGTTGAGTCTTTTTTTTTGGAACGCCTAAAATTTTATGCGAATATTGATTTATCAATACTTTAAGAGGACTCGACAATTTTGGTGAATCCTCTTTTTTTGCATAAAAATCCTGTATAAATTCCCCGGTTTGTATAAATTAATTAGCTTTTATCCAAATGCTGCAATTGCTTCTTTTATCGCTTTGACTAACTTATCTTTCCTGACTGGATCACCAAATATATTCGATCTTAGTAACCACTCATAATCTTTCTCGCTGTTCTCAAAGTTTATATCCCATGAAAAAGTAATAACAGGAATAGCAACGATATAACGGTCTGCATAAATGTCCTTCGTTACATACATAATTGCTTCAGTATCGTTATTAAATACTGAATCCTTAACATCAAAAACAATGGTTTTTAGGGCTTCAAGTCTCATCTTCTTCCTTCCCCCTTCTCGGTTAACTCAATAAACCAATCCAATAGTAATCCAGATGCTTCATAGTCGTTTTCAGAATGCCATTTAATATAACGTTTTTCTCTATCGTCTAATGAACGCCCTAGTCCTTTTTCTAATGCTTCGGTTAATTGTTTTTCTTGTATCTTAGGTTCCACAAATCTATATTGCTTATTAAAGTTAGGATGTAATTCCACTAAACCAAATTCGCTTGGATCTACAAGCGTACATGGATTAGATGTTTTATATTCGATTTTCTGCCCTTTAAATTTACTGTTTGGTACCTCTTCTAAATCAAATGCTACCCTGTCAGTTTCAATTTCATCTTGACCATAGCCTAAAACTTTGTATTCTTCTAAAATTTCACCTTTGTATACAGCGATTAAAGTATCTTGGTTATACAAACGAGCTGGGTTTATTCTCCATGCCCTTCTTGTACGTTCCTTTAAACCTTCTCTTGAATTCGGTACCTCATTAACTTTAATAACTATCATTATACAACCCTCTTTCAATTAATTTACTATATACTTACTAATAACATACAATAAATATACTATGCACATTCTTTTTAAGCAAGTATTTTTTTCATTAAATAAAAGAGGTCTCACCCAAGTTGGTGAATCCACGAATATTTGTATAATTTGTATTAGCGATGATATCGATATCATACAATGTAATACAACGAGTGTCGCACCATGCGCCGCAAGGGATTTAGTGTACAGTGTGCACTAGACTTAAGAATAGACACAAGAATAGTCCGAAGAACAGAATGATTATATCAGTAATAAAAAACGACCGAGACCTGGTCCGTCTCAGTCGTTTACCTTACATGAAAGTTTTTCCCTTTTTTAGTCCTCTTTTGAGGGCTTTTTTATTTTTATAATGAGTGTGACAGCAGCAATAACTAAAGTAGCTGTTTGGAAAAACATAAAAAAACCAAACGATATTATTGGTAAAGCGTCCATAGGATCCACCTCCTTAGTGGAGAATGTTCCAAATCGCTTTCATGTAGGTTTAATTTATTCTATTAACCTACTTGGCTTTATATTTCTTTAAAAATTTATTTGCAGGATTTTAATTTTTAAGGTAGAACGTATTTAAGAACGCTACTGGGAGGCGAATAAAAAAATGAGCGAAACGACTGAAAAAGCATACTCACCAAAGGAAATGAGCGTAACCTTAGATATTGGAGATAGCACACTTCGAAAGTGGTGTATTGCCTTAGAGAATAACGGCTACGGATTCATTCGGAATGATCAAAATAACCGTTTGTTTGTGGAAAGTGATTTAGTGGCACTCAGGCACTTTCAAAACCTAATTAAAACCCATAATATGCAATTAGAAAGTGCAGCAAAGCTTATTGTAGATAGATTTGGTAAAGGAGCGTTCGAGGTAGGAACGGGTGTCGTTCTCACGGAAAGCAAAGAGGAACAGCGTGATTTAAGCCGTTCTAATGATGAATTAGCGTCTCAAATGATTGAGTACATAAAAGGTCTGGAAGAACGTATGGATAAACAAGAAGAATTTAATAAAGCCTTGATTAAACGATTAGATCGCCAGCAGAAATACATTGAAGAACGGCTAGAAGAACGGGATAAACGCTTAGAAGAAAGAGATTTGATGTTTTTGGAGTCTATCAGAGCTTCCCAAGAGATTAAGCAACAGCTCCTACAAATTGCTTCAGCCAAGGAAGAAAAGAAAGGTTTTTGGGCTCGATTGTTTGGTAAATAAAAAGGGAGGTCCCATTTAACGGACTTCCCTTTACTATGAATGACCATGTTTTTTTTAGTCGTTTGTTTAAAAGATAAAAAAGACGAAGAATTACTATTCGTTTTTTTCTTGAGACATATGATCCTTTAGTGTGTTTTTTATAAAAGATAACTCAGCACTAAGTAAAGATTCAATCCGTTGGAGAGTCTCACACTCAACCTTTTTTGAAACAAATTCCATTTTTAAAAATTCAGGAATATCATTAGATTCATCATTCATGGAATCAGCTAAATTAAGTACATCTTGTTTTATTCGTCCAATCTCTTTCACCAGATAAATTTGAAAAACGAAGAGTGAATCTATTAATCGATTATGACCTGAACCCTCAAAATTTAGCATCGAAACCCCCTGTTTATTTTAATTTTACTTGTTTTTTGGTTTGTCACTACACATCATTTTTGTCACTACGTTTTAAATCTACAAATAAACAAAATTAATTGCTTAAGAAAAGCTTGAAGAATATATATTAAGTTCAATGCTTTATATTCAATACCCTCTTTATCATGTGGCTGGATTGCTAATTTTTTTTAATACTTATTTCATGTAAACAGCTACTAAATCAATACGTCCTTTTCCGTGCCCGAGGTCAGCGTGTATGGAATCTATAACAGCATTAACTTGATTATATAGAGCTTTTTCATCCTTAGTAAAACCAGTGTCCTTACGATTGCCAGCTTCATAATTAGCTACCATTCTATCAATTACTTGACGACCACTATGACCTATACCTTTTTGATCCAATCTGTCATTCAGTTGAGCCCTGGCATAGGAGTGACGATACCCATGACTACCGTTATAAGAGGACACTCCACCTTTAGCAGCTGCCGAACGATAAGCGTCTCTTGCAGTATTGTATTTTGCCCCCACATAACTATCACTACTCCTTCCACTGATCAGAGCACGAACTTGGTTTTCATATTCTGGGCGACATGGAGTTTCACGAGGGCGAGCACCTTTAGTTATTTTATTACCCACAGAAGCCACAAAATAGGTTGTATTTCCTCTTGTTTCAAAATTAGATACTCTTGCCTTAGCAGATTCTTCTAAACGCAAGCCAAAGGCATTCTGAACGGTAAAATTACCATGTACTTTACTGCCACTAGGAAGGTTGTCTCTAATCGATTGCACCTCTCTAGGAGAGTAAGAACGGTCTTGTGGTTTTTCACGTTCATTAGAGGATATAACCCTCTCTCTTGGAAGCCACTCTTTAGAAGCTTTACCACGGCTCTCTGACACCTTATTCATACCTTTAGACAAATGCCTTAGAGAAGTCTCTATATTGATCAAATGCCCCTTAGAAACGCCTGTAGAAGCCTTGTAATCTATATAATCCTTGTAATCTGTTTTATTAGCCTGGTATAGACCTTTACCACGTTCAGAACGCAACCATTTACCATACTCATTACAATTCTTATAATCATGGTTATTTTGCTTTAGGGAATGAATATTACCTTTATCTCCTTGCGCCTTGGAATCACGCTTTCCTTGACCTATACGATTGATTTTTTTTAATGCTTGATCCACTTCGTAAGTCACTCCAACTTTACCTCTTCTTGTCACATAGATACACCTCCATAGTCTTAGCTGATAACGGAACAGAAACCTCATAATAGGTACAGTAGTGTGTTCCAGAGCCATTAGGGTGCATCGTGTAAACGTCAGTACCTCTTTTAAAAATGACTACATCATTTCGTTCTTCTACCTCGAAGCCGTTAGCCTTGGCCTTTTCAATCTTTTGTTTATTAAACTCAAAATTAAGCATACTAAATACACTTCCATTCGCTTTGTAATGGTTCGGGTGACCCCTTCCCATAAGGTGACGATTCGAAAACCGTGAATCATCACCATATGGGAAGCTATCAGCCAAACAGAGTGTTCTTCCGCATGTGTTCGATTAAGACCTAAAAGTAAGCTCAAGCCGAAGCGAGCTAAGTAGCGATGACCATGCAATCATCTAATAAAGCTAAAAACCATCTTGTAACAATGCGGTTAGAGTTTAACCTGTCTTACCAGTTAGCCGACCGCCGGCAATTTGTTGCTTGTAAATAAAAAGAGTATACAGGCCCTATCTTTCATTGGTCTGTGTCAGCGTATTTTCTAAACCACCCGCCCCTGGTGATCGGCTCTTATCAGCTGCCTGCATTCTGGCTACATTTTGTTATAACGAAATATCGTAGCAAAATAGATCGTCAATACCTCTCATTCTAATTTTCATCTATATACAAAAAGTCCACGTATCTAGAAGGGGACACAAATACTGTTAAACAGTATTATTTTTGTGAAATCACCCTCTAGCCACGTGGACTTGAGTTTTTATTATTAAATTCCTCAGCTCTATGAGCTTACATTATAAAAAAACGCACTCACATAAGAGTATTTATTAAATAGAATACATCCAAAGATGCCATCGTCTAGTAAATCACTCGCAGCAAGACGCATGTCTCGCGCAACAAATAAGAAAATCAAAAAAATATTATATATAAATTATAACATTTATTAAGTAGTTTTTGTCAAAAGTATATTGAAACTTCCATAATTGACTTGTTAAATACGAGGCATTTATACGCCTCCAAAGAGCTACTCCGTTTCTTAAACAACACTTTCATTAAAAGTTAATAGTGAGTAAAAGGATTGCTTTAGAAAACTGGAGTGTTTGAAGGCATAAAAAAACTGAAGCCATCCATAATGGATGGCTTCAGTCTCCAAAAGAATAGCTTCGCAGTTCTTTTAGGAAAATTAAAAGAGAATAGCTTCGCAGTTCTCTTTTATAAATTTTTTAAGGAATAGCTTCGCATTTCCTTGAATTCAATTATGCTCATTTTTAATTTAAATATTCATAAGAAGAATAGCTTCGCATCTCTTCTTTTAAAGCCAGTGAATAGCTTCGCATTTCACTGTACCTTATACATACTACATCCCACATTTTTTTATGTCAATTCAATGACAAGACTACGTCTTGATAGTTTGCAACTTTTTGTTGAAAAATAGGCTAAAAGGACATACAATAAATATATAATTTATTATGAAGGGAAGAGTTGTATGGATTTCAACAAGCTCCCTAATCACCGAAAAGCTGATTTTTATAGAGAGGCTTATTTTGCCTGGAAAAGGGATGCATTCGATCACATGGGATTTTTTCCTATCTTCAACAATTTTAAAGAGGAATTTATTCTTAGAGAGTTATCCGGAAATGCCTTAAAGTTATATGTTTATTTAGGATTGAATTCTGGAAATAAGACCGGGGAAACGTGGACTAGTATAGAAAAAATATCCCAATATTTCGATAAGTCGCCACGTGCAATTAGTAATTGGATAAAAGAGCTGGAAAACCTACAACTGATTGAACGTATACAACTTAAACATAACGAGTCATCCCATACCTTTTTAAGACCATATGGAGAAAAGACCCTTTATGAAAAAAAATATTCCAGTAACATAACTAAATCTGAATAATAAATCAAGATATAAAAATTAAAGGGGCTTTATTAATGAAATCGTACATTCTATTTTTGGATGAAATTTTACCAATAGGAAATCTTCAATATTTTTGTTTGGCTGGTTTTGCAGTAGAACAAGATTTATATGCTAATAAAATTATTCCGGAGGTAAATAAGCTTAAGCAAGATCTATTTGGAAATACAACAGTGATTTTACATGAAGCAGAGATATGTCGACCTGAAAAAGGGACTCCATATGAAATATTTAGACAAGCCGAGAACAGAAACTATTACTGGGAAAAAATCAAAGAGATATTTCAGAATCATGATGTTCATATTTTAAGCGCCTCAATTCATGGACAAGACTTAAAATTGTTATACCCCACGATGAGAGATAAATACTTTATAGGTTTACAAATAATTTTGGAAAATTATGTGAATTTTCTAGAACGGCATAATGGAATTGGGAATGTAACTATTGAATCAAGGAATCAAAATCAAAATGAGCAGCTTCAGGGACATTTTTATAACTTACAAGCTACAGGTACTCTTTTTTATGAACCAAAATTACTTCAAAAACACTTGGGAACAATTAGTTTTCCCTTAAAAGAAGAAAATAATATTGGCTTACAATTAGCAGACATGGTTCCAAACTCTTTAAACCGAGATTTAAGTCAAGCAAAACAAAGAACAAAGGGTTTAATTAATGTTATTCATAGCAAAGCATATGACGGTTTAATTAAGGAAAAAAGCAGATTTGGTATTAAGGTTATTCCGTGAGGCTAATAAAATTGATGAAGAGCTTGTTTTAATTCACAAAAATAGCACCCTAGAAAAGGGTGCCTTGTCTTTGCACAAATTGAAATTTTTTCAAAAAAATATTACCACTCATCATCATCATCAGGAGTTTCAGTGTTTGAATCCAACGTACCATCTTCCGTATACCAATCAGTGGTACCATCCTCATTATCATACCCATAAAAGGTTTGTCCATCATCATCATTTACATCAATACGATCATAATCATCCTCATCCTTCGGATCCCAAAGTCCCATAAATTTAGCCACCTCCTTCGTGTATATAGTTTATATTAAATCACATCCATAGCACCGAAGCACACTCTAATTTGACAAAATCTTCTAAAAAAAGACGCCACCCTCTAGAGACCAGCAAGGCTAGTGCAGATGCGAAAAAGGAGAGAAGGAACTAAAGAGAAAGGAATCTTTTCAGATTACTTGTTGAATTATTCTTAGCGTATGTTTTTCCGCGAAAGGTGCCCCCCTTAACAAGTATTCTAATTAATTATTATCTTGAACTAAAAAGCACCAAAAACGTTCGTATTAGGGATTTTTAAAACAAACCCACCAGCAGGAGAAAATTACCTTTGTTTTTTTATTCAATTAAAACACGAGAAAATCTTAAAAAAGTTTATACATAGGACAGAACGCATTCAAATATAACTACTAAGATTTCACAGTTAGAGAGCGCTCGATCATCTCTCCTTTGTATCATTTAACCTTGGTCTATTGACACAATATCTTTTCCTCGATATGATTGGGTTATAAGTGTATCAAATACATGTATCATAATTATTGATTGAAGGGTGAGTGGCATGTCAGTATTTGGCTATGCAAGAACTTCTACTTTACACCAGAACATTGAAGGCCAAGTGAACCAACTGAAGCAAGCAGGGGCAGAACACATATTTGAAGACCAAAAGAGTGGAAAGGACCTGGACAGAGAAGGTCTTGAAAATCTTCTTTCTAAGCTGAATAAAGGTGATACACTCATGGTTACAAAGATGGATCGAATAGCCAGGAATGTAAAGGAAGGTATCGGGCTTATTGATGAACTAACAAACATGGGTATCAAGCTACATGTACTTAATATGGGATTATTTGACGGTAGTCCCACAAGTAAGTTAATAACGAATATCCTTTTATCCGTAGCTGATTGGGAAAGAGAAATGATGTTAGAAAGACAACGAAGCGGAATTGAAGATGCAAAGAAGGCTGGAAAGTACAAAGGCAGACCACAAAAATACACAGCGAGAAACAAGGGGATGCAACATGCCTTGGAACTATTCCATAACAGGAATACAAATGGCATGACAGTCAATGAGATTGCTGATATTACAAAAATAAGCAGAGCTACCCTATATAGGGCAAGTAAACGAAAAAAATAGAAAAATATGACGTTATTTGTAGCTTTACACTATACAAAAAAAAATAGTTTTGAGATACTAGATTTAGAGATTTTATGAAAGATGAAAACAGAAAAAATAAAAGGAAGTTCAATAGAGTCAAGTAGTTTCGCGGCTACCCCTATCAAACTTCCGTGGCATTTACTAAGATGGATCTACCAAATCTATCTTAGCAAAAAAGAAAATAAGTTTTTTTGTGTTACCTACTTTGTAATATTACCAAAAAGGTTTCTTTGTGTAAATAAAGATAACTTGTTTTTGGTACGTTTTTGATAACTTTTACTTTGTAGGTAAATTATTAGTTGGTTATGTATTATATACGATAACCTAGATACTAAAATACACACGTTAAAATTTTGCCTTTGCCTCGGAATTTTTGATATAAAACTACTTCTCTAGCTTCCTAGATTCACTAGGAAGCTTTTTTATTGTCAAAAACGAGATAAGGAGCAAATAACATGGAAAATAATCAAGAGATAGTAATGTCTCCAGAAGCTATAGAAGCTCGTCGAGAGTATATGCGTGAGTGGAGAAAAAACAATCCTGAAAAAGTTAAAAAACATAACAAGAAAAATAAAGCTCGATATTGGGAGAAAAAAGCTATTGAAAAGGGATTAAAGACTAAATAAATACAGAACGGAGGCGATAAAATGACATTACTTTTAGATACGCTGATTAAAGCTCCAGACTTTACAAAAATACCTGAAGAACTCAAACAAATTCCACAGTGGGTTTTGTGGAAGTCACGGGAAAAGACAGATAAAAATGGCGTAGAATACCTTACAAAAGAACCATGTTCATTAGATGGGAAAATGGATATTAACTGGACTGATAAAAAAAATTGGAACTCATTCGACACCGTAAAGAAAGTATATGAACAGGGTGGATTCAATGGTGTAGGAATCGTTATTAATGGCAATAACAATCTAGTTTGTGTTGACCTAGATGATTTCAAGGACATAAACAACATACCAGCCGAAAAATACAATTTGACACTTTATTCATATACAGAAAAAAGTCCAAGTGGAAATGGCTTGCATATATGGATAGAAGGCGTTAAGCCATCATGGGTTGGCACTAAAAAGAATGGCGTTGAGTTCTTTGGCAGTAGTAACAAATTTTTAACTGTAACAGGTGATGTATTTACAGATCTACCAGTGAAAAAAAATCAAAAACTCATTAACTATATTGCAGATAAATACTTCCAAGAAGACAAAAAAAAATCATCTAATAACGGTCAAGAGGTGGGCAGACCTTCAAGA
This sequence comes from Bacillus sp. CGMCC 1.16607, assembly GCF_042683745.1. Lineage (NCBI taxonomy): Bacteria > Bacillati > Bacillota > Bacilli > Caryophanales > Bacillaceae > Bacillus > Bacillus sp. CGMCC 1.16607. The sequence continues at coordinate 4,726 of NZ_JBHUJX010000033.1, read as the reverse complement.
CAATTAGATGACGATACCGTTTTAAATAAAATGTTTAACGCTAAAAACGGAAAGAAAATCGCTGATTTGTTTAATGGATCCACAAGTAGCAGTTATAGCAGTGATTCAGAAGCAGATTTAGCAATGTGCAATTATCTAGCTTACTGGACAAACGGAAATGCTGAACAAATGGACAGGCTTTTCCGTAGATCAGCGTTATATCGTGCTAAGTGGGATAAAAAAAATGCAGGTTCAACATATGGATTAAATACCATAGAGAAGGCTCTTTCCAGCCTTAAAATTAATAAAAGTATATCAGATTCAGCCCCTACAGTAAAAGATACAACCAAAAAAAACGAAGCAACAACAAATTACTTCGAAGGAAAAACATTCATTCCTTCACGTTTAGCGCGCGATATTATGAAAAACTTAAAAATGATTTTTGATGGCAGCCAGTTATATTTGTATGAAAATGGTGTTTACCGTGGGACTGGCGAAATGATTGTCAGACAGGAAGCTATGAAGAAATTAGTAGAACGATTCAAAAAATCACATGTTACAGAAACCATTTATTACATAGAAACAGCCACTTATAAAGAGGTTGATAATGTAAATAAAGATGATCGCTTTATTAATGTGAAAAACGGATTACTTGATTGGCGTACAGGGGAATTAAATCCTCATGACCCTAATATTTTTACCACTATTCAGCTTCCTGTTGAATACAATCCAGCTGCACAATGTCCGAACATTAACCATTTTCTACAAACAACTGTTCCAATCGATACTATACCGATGTTATTAGAATGGTTTGGATATAGCATGATACCTAGTACACGTTTTCAAAAAGCCTTAATGCTAACTGGTAGTGGGAATAATGGGAAAAGTATTTTTATAGATTTATTTCAACGTTTTCTAGGTACTGATAATTTATCAAATATTCCATTACAAGATTTAGAGCATAACAGATTTAAACTAGCTCAATTATATGGTAAATTAGCGAATGTTTTTGCTGATATTCCAGCAACAGCGCTAGATAAGTCAAGTATCTTCAAAACTGTTGTTACTGGTGACCGCGTGAGTGCAGAATTTAAAGGTCGTGATAGCTTCGACTTCAAACCTTTCTCACGTTTACTTTTTTCAGCTAATGAGTTACCAAGATCTTCAGACCTAACTCATGGATTTTTTAGACGTTGGTTAATCGTTCCTTTTCCACATAAATTTGGCGAAGGGGGAAAACCAGCTGATATTAACTTATTAGATAAAGTTACAACAAAAGAAGAATTGAGTGGTCTTTTAAATCTTGCCATCGAAGGATTAAGAAGATTAGATAAACAAAAGTCTTTTACTGTAAATGAAACGACAACAAAGGCAACAGAAGACTATAAAAAGGAAATCGATAACGTAGCCACTTTCTTAGATGAAATGTGCATCATTGGCGAAAATCAATTTGTAGAAAAGCAAAAAATCTACAACGCTTATGATCGATGGTGTTTCGATAGTGGATATAAACCATTAGGAAAAATAAAGTTTTTTCAGCGTTTAGAGGGGAAAGTAAATATCGTTTCTTATCGTAGTAATTCCAAAGCTCCTTGGAATTACAGAAACATAGGTCTGTTAACAGCTTTTAGTTAAAATTCTAGTCTATAATTTTCTTTTTTATTAGCTTAGTAGCAAAAGTTGTAGCAAAAGTTTGATGTTTAGTAGCAAAAGTTGTAGCAAGAGTTTAGGGGTTAGTAGCAAAACTTTAGTTCACTAAAATGTAGTCTTTAACCCTTGATATGTAAGTGTTTAACACTAATAAGTAGCAAAAGTTGCAATACTTTTTTCACTTAATTGATTTTTTAAATTAAAAAATATTTTTATTTATATATATAAAAAAAATATATATAAAGTTATTTATGGAGTTGAAAAACTTTTGCAACTTTTGCTACTAACCTTAACAAACTATTGGTAAATCAACATTCTTAGTAGCAAAAGTTTGCTTTTTTACACCCCAAACTTTTGCTCAAACTTTTGCTACTATCCTTAAACTTTTGCTACTACAACCCAAGCCCCCTTGTGGTGACTTTAAACAGATGGCAACAATACTTGTATTTTTAGGTAGGAGGGAAACGTTGTGATAGAGGAAATAGATATAATTAGATTCCCGATAAACGGTAAAGGTATAAAAAAAGTACAACTTTTTGGTAGGAATACATGGATCATTACTAATGAGGAGGTAACTAAAAAAGTAGAAGAAGCTTTAAATCGGGGGTATATATGTTATGACAAGATGAATGGTGGTCTTGGATTTTTTTTTCATCTACGAGACACATATTTCTATTACTGTCAAAAATACGATCAAGTGGCTAACGAATTATATGTATATGAGCGCCAAAACAGAGTGATTTTTTGTTCTGATAATATGACCAGTTCAAGACGTGTTTTTAGTTGTGATCTAAATTTAGTTGAACGAGAAATTAGTACTTATGCAAAAATGAATTGGGAAACATACAATAAATTCTATTTACCAAAACACTTGCAAAAATTTAGTGATCAAAACGACTTGTACGTGTTTGATAATAGAAAGGTAGCCTTTTCTTTTTTGCTGAGTGACACTCAAATGTTCACATATATAAAAAAGAAATTTATTGAGGTTGGAAACAAGTTTGAAAAACCTGATAAATTTTCCATTTAATCTTTAAAAAATAGACATTGCCGACGCTCATATAATTAATAAATATTATTTTATAATTAACAGACTGAACCATGTGGAGGGAAATAATTCTTTTGAGTATAACTAATGACAATTTGATTCCTTTTACAGTAATACCATATAAATTGAAAGACAAATATGAAATCAATAGATACCATCCTGCAACTTCAGCTTTTCATAATCCGTCTTACTTTCAAAAAAATGTTGTTCGATATGTAAAAGCTTTCACTGAATATGCGAATTATCAAAAATTAAAAGTTGCTGAAGATATAGCCCATTCCTTTAATGCTGTTTTAGTTCCTAGAACACTTCTACATTCCAGAAGAAAAATAATGTTTAAGGATAAGAGAGTACAAGTAGGAAAATTAGTCTATTATGTAATTCCTTTAAATCAGTTGACCGAAGGTGAGAAAGAAAAAATCTCTATATATTCAGAGGAACAGGAATAGGGGGAGCGTCAGGATTATGCGGATTTGCAAAGTTAGGATAGAATCTCTTGTATTAATAGGGTTATGGCTTATCTCAAAAATCTTATCGTTGTTAAATCCTTTATTTTTAACACTGCAAACAGCTTAGCATTGTAAATACACATAATCCTGACGCTACCCCAAGAAGGAAAAAAAATTTTCTTGCTCTGCATTTAAGATCTACTATACAATTAGAAAGAAGAACTAATTCAATATGCTGGCGAGAAAAACTCGAGGCACTAATTTTTAGCATTTTTTTGCTATAAATTAGTGCCTTTTTTATTTCTCACTTAAAAAACCCTATATGAAAGACTATATATTAGAAGATTGGAGGGGTTTAGCAGTGTTATTGCAGATTGATAAAACAGGAAATAAAGTCGTACTACATGTCGAACTGAAAACATGGTTTATAGCACTTTTAGCAGGAAGTTTTCCTGCAGGAGGATTCTTACTTCAATTTCTCTAGGATCCTATCAATTTACATAATTTCCAGTATGGGAAGTTGTAATTTTAAAGAGTATTGTGTTATCAACACTTTTAAGAAAGTCATTTTCCCCCTGGAATACATAATTTTATACATCCTTGGTATATCAACGTTTTTAAGGGAGATGAAAACAATTCATCTCCCTCTTTTTTGCGTAAATTCCTGCATATCGTTTCGTAGTTGCTACATCATTCTTTAAATAAAATTCCGTACTTTTTATTAAGGCTTGATACCCCGAATATAAAAAAAGCTTAGGGATTTTTCCTCCTAAGCTTTTAATGTATTGAATCCGTTAAATCCAATGTTCTTTTTGGTAACAACTTAGGTTGCACCTGCAATTTTATTGAATCTTTCCAAAAGAATTCTTTAAATTTTCTATATAACCCCACTGGCTTTTCTTCCTGTTTTTGTTATTCCGGTTTCTACATATTGGATCCAATAGTTTAAATCATCTTGAGTACAACCAAGCTCTAGTAATTCTGTAGGAAATGTAGAAAAGTTTTCTTTCCAACTATACATTTTTTTAGCAGCTTTATCTTTTCTCCCAAAACCATATAATGTTCTTCTGGAGGCAAGCCCTTTGTAAGACATTTCATAGGCAACTAAATAAATATAAGCATTTCCTTTTGCTTTAGCAGTTTGTAAATACAAATAAATCACCTCATAATACATTTTTTTGCATACTAAATGATAAAAATTACAATAAATAGGGTTGAAAATACAATGAAGTTTGTATTTTCCATCTTGTTTATTGTACACAAATAGAATAATTCGGTCAATATTATGATTTAACGGCGATTGTTTTGTTCACATGATGTATGTAAAATGTACATATATACATAGATTACAAAGATATGAGGTATATGCATGGCAATTAAATTTCATTTAGATAGATTAATGTTTGAAAAAGGAAATATGAAAGTTCCAACCTTGCAAGAATTGAGCGGAGTAAACAAAAACACCCTATATGGAATTTATAAAGGGCAAATTACAAGGGTAGATGTTTCAGTAATAAACCGAATTTGTGTTGCATTAAAATGTCAACCAGGAGATCTAATGACATTCGTAGAGGACGAAGAGTGTTGAGTCTTTTTTTTT
>NZ_JBHUJX010000032.1:0-2159 GCF_042683745.1 Bacillus sp. CGMCC 1.16607 | reverse complement strand
TACTCGGTGCAGAATTCTATCAAGAATTGCTGTTGTAATAGCTTGATCTCCTAATAATTCTCCCCATTCTTTTGGAGCTTTGTTAGAAGTTAAAATAATGGAAGATTGATTATATAAGTCGTTGATTAAATGAAAGAACATATTTGCTTCTTGTTGATCCATTGCCATAAACATCAAGTCATCTATGATGACTAAATCGGCTTCTCTAATTCTCTTCATTCTTGCTTTAGATTTGCGTGTAATTTCTTCTGTTTTTAGATTATGAACTAGGTCTCCCATCGATGTAAATACAGCCTTATATCCTTGATTTATCGCCTCGATACCTAGTCCCACCGCCAGGTGGGTTTTGCCTACACCTGGCGGTCCTAGTAATATTAAATTATACAACTGTTCAACCCAAGTTAAGTCTTTCAATCTATTTAGTTGTTTATTACTTAAAGACTTCTGTTCTTTTAAATTGAACTCCGCAAGTGTTTTGTTAAATGGAAAGGTAGCCCACTTTAATCTATTATTTAGCTGCTTTTCTTCTCTTCGAGCTTGTTCATAGGTTGTTACATCTAACAAGAATTGAGTGAATGAATGGTCCTTTTGCTCGGCCTCTCTAATCAAATGGGGTAGGTGTTTGGCAGTTTCAACGAGTCTTAATGCTTTCATTATGTCTTGTATTTGGTGTAGTTGACTCATTCTTATTTCACCTCCATTAACACCGTATAAGAATCTACTTTCCTTTTGTAAGCATCTGTTTCTAAAACCCATTCAGACAGCTTGTTCAAAGGTTTAATTTCTTTTTTGTTTTCTATAACTGTTTCATGTACCTGGCGTTGACGTTTCACATATGCAATGATATCGCTAAAATCTGTTGCACTAAATAATTTCCTTTTTAAACACTCTGCTAACGCTTTGGTAAGTACTTCGCTATTGCTTTCTTTTGTTTCACGCAAGATAATTTTTAGCTGGTCTTTAATGTAACGAGGATTTTTCTCCTTAACCTTCTCTAAATATCGATAGGCTAGTTCTTTATTTTCAAATCTCTCTGCTACTGTGTTAATAAATGCTTCGATTCCTTTTGTACGGTCTCTACTATGTTTTCTATCTTTTACTAAAAGACCTTTGCCATCGGGAATCAAATGTTTTGCAATGATTTCTCCAGTATCAGGTATATAAATAATCAATTCTTTATTCTCATTTTCCTTGATACATACTTTCTCATATTTGTTATATGTGCCAAGTGGAAGAGAGTACCGATTAGATCCGAAACGAATTGTATTGTCCTTATGAACGCATCTTGCTATACTTGTATCATAGTTATTTTGAATATCCATTTTCTTGGAGACCGGTTTTAAGTGTTGCTTTTCGAGGAGAAACACTTCAAACGGTCTTTTTTTTGTTGTGTTGTGAATTTTAAAGTTTCCAGTTCTGTTTAGCCATTCCCAACCTTGTTCGTTCCAGGAATCAATGTTATGGAATGCTCTATGTTTGGCAAAGTTTTGTTTTATGAATCCAACCACATTTTCTATTCTGCCTTTACTTTCAGGGTCAGCTTTACGACAAACCCGAAGGTTTAAACCTCTAGATTCCTTATAATGTTGAAACTCTTTTGTTAAAATTAAATCTCCACCATTCTCACTGACTACAATTAAACTATCTTGATCATAAACAATCTCATTGGTCATTCCTCCATACCACTTGAATGCATTCTCATGTGCTCTAATTACATCCTGTGTTGTAAAAGGTCTATCCAACCACTCTTTGTATTTTTGTCTAGAGTGGGAGAGGACAAAAGCTATAAAGTTTAATTTAATTTCCTTATTACTAGTTGTCATTTGTCTTGTATGGCCGAAGTCTACCTGCATCTGTTCGCCCATTGGAGGATCAGGGATTGCTTCATACATTCGAGGAGAAGTTTCTTTTTTTATCTTGTATTCTTCTCTAAGATCCTTCACATACGTTCTAACTGTACTCTCCCCAATATCTATATCTTCATATTTCTCCAGGAGCCAATCATAAACTTGTGCAGATGACATATCTGGATGCATCCTCAACCATGAAAGTATCAGCTCTTTATGAGGATCTAGTTTTCTCTTTTTATTCTTAAGAGAGTCTACCCATTCAGCCATCTCCGAAGGTGATTTCTTCAAATGTCTATAAACCGTTGATCT
>NZ_JBHUJX010000029.1:0-90077 GCF_042683745.1 Bacillus sp. CGMCC 1.16607 | reverse complement strand
AGGTGATTCATATGGATAATGAAAGCCATCGATTGAAGAACCAACAAAGGATTTTCAAAGATTAAAAAGTGTTCAGTGCTAATGAGCAAAAAGTGTCCAATTGGGGTTGACGGTTACAGGCCTCACCCGGTTGTAAACCTGCTAATGCAATACTTCCAGCAATCGCTAGAGTTAAACCTGTCTTCGATAATACTTTTAACAAAGTCATCACCCCTATTTTTTGATAGTTCAAATATATCCGAATAGTCAGTTTTTAAAATCCGCACAATTCCCTATTATCACATAGTTCTTTTATACTTTATTTACATAACAAAAAGCCCCTCCTTCTAGGAGAGACTTATCCCTATTAACTATTTTTCCGCACTTGTTCACGTCTTCTTACTTTTAAAATCATTTGATTGATCACCTCAGAAAACACCAAACCGAAAGCAATCGCTCCTGAAATCATAAATGCTTTGGCAGCCAACACGTTTGCCACATTATAATCATTTTCAACGAAATGTCTCATTGCATCGTAGGCCATTCCACCTGGCACTAAAGGAATGATTCCCGAAACGCTAAAAATGATACTAGGAGCCCGATATATTTTTGCATAGATCTGGCTCATCACACCGATTGAAAAAGCTGCCACAAAAGTAGCAAATACAACATCGACTTTGTTCATTGCTAAATAGAAATAAATCATCCATCCAATCATTCCGACTAAACCACATTTTATAAGGGACTGTCTCGGAATATTAAAAAGGATGCCAAAAGCTCCAGTTGCAATAAAGCTAGTAATAAGCTGTTCTATTGCCATATTCGTACCTCCCCCTTATAAAAATGATAATAAAACCGCAATACCAGCTCCAATTGCAAAAGCCGTCAAAAACGCTTCAGCCCCTTTTGAAAGTCCTGAAACTAAATGTCCCGCCATTAAATCTCTTACTGCATTAGTGATTAATAATCCTGGGACGAGTGGCATGACAGAGCCTATAATAATTTTATCAATTTCCGTTCCAATCCTTAACCAAACAAATAAAAATGAAAGCAAACCAATCAACGTAGCCGAAAGAAACTCAGCAAAAAACTTTATTGGTACGAAACGATGTAAATAGACGAAAAAAGTATATCCTAGGCCACCTGTTATAAATGCTGGGAAAAAGTCATTCCAGCCACCTTTAAACATGATGAGAAAACAAGCACTTGAAATAGAAGCTGCGAAAACCTGCATCCATATAGGATATGATAATTTTTTACAATCCATTTCTTTTAGTAACTTATTCGCTTCAGTAACACTCAACTCGCCACTGCTAATTCTTCGTGAAATACTATTTACTAGAGCGACTTTTGTTAAATCCGTTGTCCGTTCAATAATTCGAATAAGTTTTGTTTTGGTTGGTTCTGTCCCCTCAATCGAAAAAATAATTCCAGTTGGAGTCACAAAACTATGAGATTGTTCAACCCCAAAAGACGCAGCAATTCTCATCATCGTGTCTTCTACTCGATACGTTTCTGCTCCACTCTGAAGCATAATCTTACCCGCAAGTAGGCAGACTTCCATAATATCGTATGTCTCAACCAGTTCATTTTTCATTGATTATTCGCTCCGATTCAAATTAGCTATCATTCCTGAATCCCCTTAATTCCATTTACTCCAAATAAAACTTCGAATGGAATCAATACATATTATTATTCTAGTCTTTTTAATCTCTTATCATAACCATTTTTATAGCTTTTGTAGAATGAGAAAGATAAAAGACTTAAGAAAAGTATTATTTGTACCAAAACAATAATCGAATCCCAAAATGAGGAGCTTCCAATCGGTGCCTTAAATCCGGGGATTATTTTATCCAAGGTGTAGAAAAATTGTGGGATTAAATAAAAAACAACTAATGAAAGTGAGATGATGATACCCAAAAGGTAGAAAAGGGAAAATGAATATATGATGCTTTTTTCACCATTATATATGGTAAATTCTCCATTCTTTTTCTTCAAAAGACTTTTAGCATTTTCCATTAAGTTATAACAGCCAGTTATATTTTCAAGAACATAGTAAAGATCCGTTTTCATGTAGACGCAGCACTGATAGATTAATCTCATGACTATATCGATTACAATAAACCCCATAATACTTAAAATTATCTCGGGACCTTTAGGAAAAATCAGTTGAAGTATAAGTGCAAAAAATAATATTACATTATCAAAACACATTCCAGATAAATAAAGAAATGTTCTTTTTCTAGGAGATAATTTCCAGGCTAATGATAGATCCGTTTCTAGAACAATAAAAAACAACCTATGTCCCACCTCTAATTTAGTAGGTAAGTGATGTGCCCTGATCGCTAAAACATGCCCCAATTCATGAGCTAAAACTAAGATTCCACCAATAATAATCCAAGCAATGATGTTTTGGAAAATTGCATCATATATAAATATATCTTTGAAATTAGGAAATAAATGTGGATTTAAAATAAAAATAAATAAATTAAGTAGAAAAAGAGTAGCATATCCCTTTTTTGCCATATCATTGAAAAAAAAACGGCCTACTTTTGGAGAAATAGCTGTAAACCCTAATTTATTCTGTTTTTGTTGATTCATTACTATTACGGTACCATCTACTTCATGTATCAAATCAAGTTCAAGTAGATGTTTAGTAAATTCTATTAAATTAACATCCTCTTTTGGAAATTGTGTTTTTAGTTCCTTTTCAATTTCATCTAAATGTTTACCAACATTAATTTGCATAATAGCTTCTATACAAATTCTAGGCATTTCATAAAATTCTCCAGTTACTTTATCCTCAACTATATAATTGCTTTGATCTTTACGAACCTCTATTGGATGCAACTTTAACCTTGTATTATATGTAATATTCATTTTTACACCGCACTTGTATGATATATAGGAAATTTCCTAGTTTAATTATATTAAAAAGGATGCACTATAAATTCTATGCATCCCTCATTCATTATTTTCCGCCTCCTGGTAACCAAGCACACCACCAACAAGTAGTTTTAATTTTTTTCAATCTACGAATTTTCATATGTATTCACCTCCTTTTATAAATCTATGTGAGGCTTTAAATCTAAAGTGTATTTTTCATGTAATAAACACCAAGCAGGATATACCTTAATAAATAACTCTACTAATTTAGGATCAAATTGAGTCCCTTTTCCATCAATTATTCTTTTATAAGCTTCTTCAATCGGTAATGCAGATCTGTACGACCTTGAGGAGGTCATCGCATCAAATGCGTCTGCTATACACACAATCCTTGCCATCATTGGAGTTTCTTCTTCCTTTAAGTTATCGGGATAACCTTTCCCATCCCACCGTTCATGATGAGATCGGATTATACTGATATAATTCTTTAATGCCTCGACATCATCAATAGCCTCGGCTCCTGTCAAAGGATGAGATTTAACAATTTTATACTCTTCATCTGTTAGATTAGATGGCTTCATTAATATTTGATCTGGAATATTTATTTTACCAATATCATGAAGCAAACATGCATACCTAAAAGATTTTAAATCATCTTTCGAAAACTTACCTGTCTCTTCCGCTAGTAAAATAGCATATTTTGCTACTCTTTCACTATGTCCTCTAGTATACGGATCTTTTAATTCTAATGTAGCAATAATTCCTTTTACCATACCTTCCAATTGCTGATCATACGACGCCTTTATTACAGATACATAAGATTGAAAACGAGTTAATAGGATAAAAGCAATAATAGAAAGTACAGCAACTAAGAACATTGGAAATAGGACCTGCAATGATTGAATAGTTATTCCAACAATCAAATATTTAAAAAACAAGCCTAGCGAAACAAGCCAGTAAAAACGCTTGTTAACAAAAATCGGAGACAATAATAACCAAAATACTTCAACTATATTACCACTACTATAGCTACTAGGATTATCTACAAAAGTTAAAATGTCATTAACCATTGTTATCAGAATATAACTAATAAAGTACATATATTTAACAGTATGGACTCTATTACTTTTCATTAAATAATAGGTAATCGGTAACAATGCAAATAATAAAACATAAAATACATAACCCAGCACGCTATTTAATCCCATCTCTGTATGTGATACATATTTAGGATATATATAGAAATAAAAAATATCAAATAAAATTGAAATAATATAAAGCAAAGTTAAAAACCATTTAACCGTTCTTTGTTCTTCGCTTCTAAGTGCTGTATCTATTACTTTCACTTGCATCTACTAAACCTCTCTCATCGTTAGCTCTTTATAATGTATTATCGACAGTTTAAAACTTAATATAATAGTACCAAAGTAGGATTCAAATAATACAAATTTCGACATTTTCAGCTATATTTAATCTAAAATACTTTGATTTTTAAAAGATAACTTATATAATTTTATTTAACATCCGTTAAATCCATGGGTAAATATATTTCTACACGCGTACCTTTTCCCAACCCACTGAAAAATTTTATTTTCCCTCGATGCTCATGAATAATTCTTTGCGTCACCATAAGTCCAAGACCTGTTCCATCTTGTTTAGTTGTATTAAAAGGTTGTCCAAGTTTATTCATCGTCTCTTCCGCGATACCACAGCCTTCATCTTCAATGTAAATAGCTATTTGATTGGAGTTCATAACTTCTGAAGAGACAACTATTTTTCCCCCATCAGGCATTGATTCGATAGAATTTTTTATTAGATTAATAAAGACCTGTTTAATTTTTTTCTCATCGCAAACAATTTTCGGAATTTCCTCTAGAGCCAATTTAATGGACACTTGATTAGCAAGCGCGATTGGATTCAACACCTTTTTAACATATTGAATACTTTCTTTTATATCACTATTTTTGGGGTCAATTGGCTTAGGATTTCCGAGATACATTAGATCATTTACGATTACATTGATGCGTTCTATTTCATTCCCCATAATTTGAAAGTACCCTTTATCATTAGGATCGACTTTTTCCTGCTGCAATTGTGTAAACCCTTTCAAAGCTGCTAACGGATTGCGAATTTCATGTCCTATGGATGTAGCTACCTGACCAAGCAATGCTAACTTTTCTTTTTGACGTAAATCATCATTCACTTTTATTAAAGTATTAATATAGGATAAAAACCGCGCTAAGAAAAGATATGATATCCCACCAATTAAAACAAATATTGAAATTGGAATATACGCTGTTTTATCCCCAAGAATAATTCCATAAAATATGGACTTCGATACTAATGTCCCGGCAACAAACCAAAAATATTTTTTATTGATAAAAAGAGGTGAAAATAATATTAATGCGACTTCGACAAGATTTCCGGAAGCATACTGTTTATCACTTCCTAAATAAATTAAGAGGATATTAATAATATCCACGATACAATATCCACAAATATAAAAATATTTCACGATATGCGAATTACCACTTCTTATTAAATAAAATGCAACAGGAAGAAATCCTAAAACAATGATATGAAACCAAAATCCTAACCCCTCTTTAGGCAAGCCATATTCACTATAATCTGCAAATGTTGGAAGAATATAATAGTAGATTGCATCGTACGAAATAAAAATAACATAAAAAAACCATAAAAATAGCTTCGTTGCTTTTATTTCTTCCTTTATTAAATTTCTAGATTGATTGTCATCTAACATGTTGCATGCTCCTTATAATAAATGGTAGAAAAGTGGGTAATTGGTTCTATTTTATAACAGTTACTAAACATTCGTATACCTAAATTTCATTTTAATCTGAAATTCGTGTTGAATCATGACCAACTTTGTCGAAATATGTAGTTTTTGAACATACAATCTTCTATGCTATAATGAACCAATTAAACTGTACAGAAAGATGGGAGTTTCCATGCTTACTTTTGAAGAGAAAATTGCAATTATTGAGTCGTTTCCAGAATTACAAAGGAAAAATGTATCGCTTGGAAGAGTGAATTATCATTTTGAGGAAAGTGCTTCGGATAAGAAGAATGTTGTTTATCACCTTCATCCAAAAGGAAATGGTTTCGTATACGCGGAAAATTTACAAGGATATGAACCAGATGACAAAGGGATGGTTAATATTAGAGATTTCTCCGCTGAGGAACTTCGTTCGATCATTCAAAAATCGATTTTGTCTCTTTCTCCAAAAACCACTGTCGAAGATGCAATAGTAGGGGATCAACAAGAGGAAAAATGGGTAGATGAAGAAAACCACACCCTCATCCTCTTAAACGAAGATGATATGTGGAATGTGTATGCTGGATTGAACTTAGATAACACTTTCAATACCTACGAAGAAGCTGCAGAGTATTTACATGAAGAAGGGTTTAAAAAATTATAGGTTTAAAGCGAACACCTCGTGGATTTCCCCGAGGTGTTTATTTGTTACTTGATTCTATTCATTATCGCAAATCTGCTGGATAAACTAGACCCATTTGTTTTCTTACTTCATCCATAATCTGTATCGTAATTTTGGAGTGAAGAAAAGAATTTACTTGTGACTCAATTTTTCCTTCTTTAATTAAATTAATAAATTCTTCCACTTCATAAAACATAAAGGGCTTATCCTGTTGTCGGCTAATTAATTCATTTGTTCCGTCCCTATAACGAATTTCGACTTTTCCTGGAGTTGAAATCTTATCAATTAGTATACTTCCTTCTTCCCCTTGGATTTCTGATGGAAGATAGGAATTGCTGATTTTCGAATGCAGCACAGTAGCATCCATCCCATCATATTGCAAAAGAATGCTTCCTTCCCCATCTACCCCAGAATCCAGCATCACGCCCGTTGCTTTAATTGCATTCGGTTCTCCAAATAAAACAACGATTGGATAGATTGAATACACTCCTAAGTCCATGAGTGAACCGTTTGAGAAACTTGGATTAAAAGCATTTAAAATAGTTCCTTCCTTATAGGCGTCATAACGGGAGGAATATTGGCAATAGCATCCAAAGAAACGACGTACTTTTCCAATTTTAAATAAATGCTCCTGTATACTTTTGAAATTTGGTAGCAAAGTAGTTTTCATCGCTTCCATTAGCACAACATTATTTTCCTTTGCCTCATTTTGCATCATTTCTACCTCAGCAGTGTTTGAAGCTAGTGGCTTTTCACAAAGAACATGCTTACCTTTCTTTAGAAATGCCAGCGCTTGACTAGCATGAAGGGAATTGGGACTTGCAATATAAACGGCATCTATTTTATCGCTTTTTGCCATTTCCTCTATATCGGTAAAAATCGTTTCAACCCCATAGTTTGCTGCAAACTCCTTAGCTTTCTCTTCTGTTCTCGAATAAACCGCTGTCAAATTAAAATCAGATAAATCTTTCACCGAATCAAGTAATTGAACAGTAATGAAATTCGTGCCAATTATTCCGAAACGTACCATATCTTCATCCTCCGACATAAATAATTTCACTTTTAAAGTTACTGTTAGTTTCCCATATTTATTAAAATAAAACCAAATAAGAAAAGCGAAAGCGCCTTGATCAGCCCCGATAAAGAAGACTGGTCGATTGGCGAGAGTAACGAAGCCAGAGACCTAGTCGCACTTATGCAAACCGTTTTTTTGGTTTGCCAAGCAAATGCTTCGCCAGATGGAAAGTCGTTCTTTGACTTTTTGGCTGGCGAACATTTGACCTCGAGGTCAACAAAGGCGCGACGTCCTGTCGCATTGTCGACACTAGTACTTCCTGTACGTCGGGGCTAGGACGCTTGCGCTGGACAATTTTCGAGTCCAAAAATGTTATACTTTCTTATTTTTTAAAAAGGGACAAGGTCTAAATAAAGACTTTGTCCTCCCTATTAAACAAACGTTTGATTGAACTAGCTTGAAAGCAACTATCACAAGGCTTCCGCTGTATCTAATCAAACGTTTGTTTAAGTTTCGATATCTCCTTTGAGATTTAATCAAACGTTTGATTAGATACTATTTTCCCTACAAAACCTTGCTTAAAAAAGCTTTTGTTCGGTCATTCATGGGGTTTTCGAAAAGCTGCTTCGGTTCATTTTCCTCAACAATGATACCACTGTCCATAAAAATAACTCGGTCCCCTACTTCTCGGGCAAAGCCCATTTCATGGGTCACAACAACCATCGTCATACCTTCTTTTGCCAATTGTTTCATAACTTCTAGAACCTCACCAACCATTTCAGGGTCTAAAGCGGAGGTAGGCTCATCAAATAGCATGATTTTCGGTTCCATCGCTAACGCTCTTGCAATAGCAACGCGTTGCTTTTGTCCCCCTGATAGCGAGTTTGGAAAAGCGTTCGCTTTATCCTCTAGTCCTACCTTCCTTAAAAGCTTTAAGCCTTTCATTCGAGCGTTTTCTTCCGACACTTTCCTGACTTTTAAAGGGGCAAGCATGATATTTTCCAACACTGTTTTATGCGGAAATAAATGAAAATGCTGAAATACCATACCCACCTCAGTTCTAACTTTATTCATGTCTGTTTTTTTATCAGATAAGTCCGTTCCCTCAATAAAAACATGTCCAGCTGTAATCGTTTCTAGTAGGTTAATGCATCTCAATAAGGTGGACTTTCCTGATCCCGATGGTCCGATAACAACTACTACCTCTTGAGCTCGAATCGATAGATTAATATTCTTTAATACCTCATTACTACCAAATGTTTTCTTCAAATTCTCTACTTTAATCATTCAGTTTCCAACCTTCTTTCAAGACGACTTAAAAGGAAGCTTAATGAAAGGGTTAAGATTAAATAAATGACTGCTGCAGTTAAGTAGGGCTCCCAAACGCGGAAGTATTGTCCTTGAATGTTTCGAACCCAATACATTAATTCAGGGGCAACGACAATCGAAGCTAATGACGAGTCTTTAATTAACACAATAAATTCATTCCCAAGGGGTGGAATCATTCGTTTAGATGCTTGGGGTAAAATAACATATCGCATCGCTTGGACATGAGACATCCCTAATGAACGGGCCGCTTCCATTTGACCTTTATCAATCGATTGGATCCCAGCTCGGAAAATTTCAGCAATATAAGCAGCAGCATTTAAAGATAGAGCAATGATACCAGCTACAATAGCATTTGTCCCATCGATAAAAAAGGGGACAACAGCAAAATGAATTAAATACACCTGCACTAGTAACGGTGTCCCCCTAAAAAAGGTAATATACCAATGGAATGGTAAAGTAAGTAGTTTGTTTCTCATCATCTTTCCTAAACCGATAAATAACCCTAACACCGTCCCCAATAAAATTCCCGCTAATGACAGACCGATGGTAAGTAAAGTTCCCTTTAATAAAAACGGTGCATATTCGATTAAGATGTCGTAGCGAAAGCTCATATATGCCCCCCTTGGATAGTAAAAAATCGCGTAACTATTGCTAAAGTTACGCAATTTTTTATTTTATTGTTTATCTTGCTCAGCTTGAATGATCTTTAAGTCTGGTTCCTGACCAAACCATTCTTTATAGATTTTTGTATATGTTCCATTTTCAAAGATTTTTTTTATTGCATTATCAAAGTCAGCCTTTAATTCACTACCCTTTTGAAACATCAAGCCGTAATATTCAGCTGAAAATTGATCACTATCCTCAAGTACAACTAGCTTTTGTTCAGGATTATTTTTCGCATAAGCTTCCACTACACCATTATCGGCCACAACCGCATCTGCACCACCGCTTGTTAGCTCTAAAATAGCTAGATTATTATTTTCAAATTTTTTAATGTCTTTATGATTTTTCCCTAAAAGAGCCTCTGTCACTTCTTGCCCTGTCGTCCCATTTTGTACCGCTACTTTTTTACCAATAAGATCTTTGGCGCTTTTAATATCACTACCTTCAGGGACTAAAATCTTATTCGTGGAAAGAAAATATGGAAGTGAAAAATCATAGGTTTGTTTGCGGTCATCGTTAATTGTTATCGACGAAATCCCTATATCTGCTAGTTTTCCATCAATTTCAACGAAAATCGGGTCCCAACCAACATGGGCGATCTCTATCGGATATCCCGCTTCTTCAGCGACCGCTTTAATGAAATCGATATCAAACCCGACAATTTGATCTTTATCCATGTATTCAAAAGGTGCATAGGCCGCATCCGTTACCACCCTGAGAGTCCTCTTTTCTTCACCTGATCCAGATCCACTTTTCCCCTCGTCCTTATCCACCTTACTCGTTCCACACGCTGAAAGAATGAGCATGAAGGCAGCCAGCATTATAAACATCAAAACCGACAACTTTTTCATCATTTTCCCCCTCATTATTTTTATAAATGATGCTTGTATACCTATTTATATTAATTTGCCGTATGTTCTATAACCCATTTTAAAAATAAAGAAAAGCAGTTTAAGACCAAGGTCCTAGACTGCTTTTCTAGAATTAGTTTGCTATTTTTCCTTTTGAAATTTTTAAGTTTCCAAAGGAAAGCTGCTCGAGTTCTTTCCAAACATTCAGCTTTTCATTTTCACTTTGAGGGACAATTTGATCCTTTATGATTTTATAAGGAATGATTGACATCATAATTTGGTTGTTTATTATGTCTAAGTGTAATATTCCCGTTTGTGCCTTATCCCCTCTTACATAATCCGGGAATAAAAAGTTTCCGATCGAATATGCAATTGGTTTGCCTTTATAATATTCAAACCCTTGCAGGACATGAGGATGACTTCCGACGATCCCATCCGCCCCTGCATCTATCATGCTTTTTGCCCATTGTCGTTGATAGTTTTCAGGCTTTCGATTCGTTTCTACTCCCCAATGGATATACACAAAGACATAATCAGCATGTTGTTTTTCCTTTTTAATTGAGCTATTTATTAATGAAAGATCGTATCCATTAGCAAGTCCAGGTTTAGTAGCTGTTGCCACCCAACTGTAATCTGGAAGAACCCTTGAAAAAGCCAATATTTTTATTTTTTTGCCTTTAAGTTCATACGTTTTGGCTGAATATGCTTCTGTGGCATTTAAACCCCCGCCTACATAGTCCAACTTATACTTTTTTAAAGAAGCAATTGTATCTCTAAATCCTTGCGTTTGGTAATCCATCGAATGATTGTTCGCTAAGGAAACCAGCTGAAATCCTGCATTTTTTATTCCCGTTAAAGCTACAGGGTCTGATTTGAAATTATATTGCTTTGGATATTTGTTCTCAATATTTGTGATAGCTGTTTCAAGATTGACGATCCCCAAATCGGAGGAAGCCAATTCTTTTTTTACATGGATAAGTGGATAGTCCGCTCCTTTATGTTTAATCGTGTTTTTTACTGACCAATCCATCATCGCATCCCCTGCAAAGGATAAACGCAATGGCTGATTTATTACTTCCACCGCACTTTTATAAATATAACCCTTCCGCTCTCCAATAAAGACTCCATACCAATTCCCCATTTTTTGCGTATACTCGATTGACTCACCTTTCAAAAGGATAGCAAAAGGAATAAGCTTTTTCGTAGAATTATCATTCACATCGGCATTGACTTTTAATTTCAAAGTCCCAAGAGCAGGCTCTGCTTTAAAAGCTACGGAACGATCTAAAGTTACCATTGTTGTTGCTTTTTTATAAACATATCCCTTTCTCTTACCGTAAGCAATTTCATGCCAATTACCATAATCCCTAATTCTTGAAAAAGCTTCATTGGCTTTTAACTCTCCAATTTTCACCAACTTCCCCATTGAATTGTCGTAGATTGGTAGTTTGTCATTCGTTATAAAATATTTCTCGTCTACTGGTTTATTTAAAGAGCTTATCGTAACTTTCTGTTCTTGATGGTAACGATGAACGATGGAGGCAATGTTTGCAATCACTTGCTGGGATTTATCATATGGCAGCTGTTTTGTCGTAATTGCCAAAGTATAAGGGATCGGATGGTACACAATAGCAATATCATTATAAATTTGTTCATTCGGTATCATTCCGACCTTATGAGCAACTTCTACATTATTAATGCCTTTTGGAATCGTCGTGTTGTATACCGTATTTTTTAGATATTGAATAAGATTCTTGCCTAGGGAACTCTTTTGTGAAAAATCATATACTGCTTTTGCGTATAAATGTAAATCAAAGGCAGATGTATGATTTTTTCCTTTTGGATATGTATAACTCGCACCTAAACTTTTCATAAATTGAATAAAAGCATTTTGACCGACTTTTTCCTTTAGCATGATAAAGGCAATATTATCACTATAGACCATTGATTTTTGGACAAGGTTTTCAATCGTATATTGCGTACCTACTTTTTCTTTTTGAATAACACCGCTGCCACCGTAATAATGATACGACTTGTAAGTTAACTTTTCTTTTAAATCTATTTTTCCACTTTCAGCTAGCCTCATAATATATAAAGCTAACGGAAGCTTGATTGTACTGGCAGCTTTTACTTCCGTTTTACTATTTAAGGAGTATTCGGCATCGGAAAGTAAATTCTTATAATGAACCGTGATTTTTCCTTCCCATGGTTTTATGTAATCTTGAAGTTCTTTTTCTAACCCTGTGGTCGATTGAGCTTCCGCTTTATGTAATGAAATGAATGGTAAGGCGATAAGGATAAATAAAACAAAAAGAATTTTCCATTTTTTAAGCAAATCTTTCCCCCTCCTATACAATCAATAGTTTAATAGGATGAAAAAGAAAAAGGTGTCGAAATAACACTTCGACACCTACATTTTCCATTTCCTTTACTTTTGGAGGTTGATTGGAGGCCTTGCAGCTGCAACTATCATCCATTCATATTGACGTAGTCTAATCTCGAACACCTTTAAAGGATCTTCAAATAGCTCTGGACTTTCGTTCATATTTCTTAAAGCATCTTCGTTTATTCTTTTTATATTAAGTGTTTCTCGTTCGGTTTCCTGTAAGATTCGGAATGGCTGTTTATAGAATAACTTCAAGTCACGAGTTAAGCCCTTTTCAAATAATTCGAATGGCTGAAGGAATTTTTTAATTATGGTATTCGTTGCTTCCTGAAAATTTTCAGTTTCAATATAAGCTTTGTATTTGTTATGAAAAAGTGTCTTATTTTGACCGATGGACCCGAATAGCTTTCCGGCACTTTTTAATAAAAATTGTGTTGGTGTAAATTTCGGAAAAATATTCACCTTGTCGATCATCACACCACTGGTCATTCTGTCGGTATCACGAAGCCAATCGTTAATAATTTTAAAATCGCACTCTAACTGGACTTTGTTCTCACCAAAAAGGATATTAAAACTATCACTTCGATCATCAAGTATGGTTTGACTCTTCTCTAATTCCTCTTTTGAATAAGCAATCCACTCTTGAAGGAGGCTATTAAATGTTTCAAGAACATGATCTTCTAAATAGTCTTGAATTCGGTCATTCATTTCTTCATTTAACTCGTGATGAATATTCCCAAAATCACTTTCCTCTGATAGTAGATTCGAACAGCCACGTAAAATTTTGGGAATATTGTCTCTCAGTTCATTTTCAATCGTTTCCATACGTTCATTGAAAGAATTCTTAATAAACCCGATTTTCTCATCCTCTAAATCCTTTAACTGATGGATAGCCCCATTTAATTTCGAAAGCATTTCATCTGTCCATTGGATGGTAGTTTGTAAATTCTTCTCAACTTCAATTCTTTTTTCTAACAGTTCGGTTATCGCTTTGCGCAAGAAGTAAAGTATTTTTTCTACCCGTTCATTTTCCCCTGGTAAATGACTGACAATCTCTTTTATTTGCGTTAAGATGCTATCCTGCAAATTTGAATTCCCTTCAGCTGAAAAAGGAAGTACTTTTGCCTGTGGAAAAAAGGCTTTGACTCGAGATTTCGTATTCTCAAATTGTTGTTTTGAATTTTGTAAAGTGTCCATTTTTGATATAAAATGAATGCGTAAGTTAGGCATCTGTTCACGAATCTTTAATAAAACGTCCATTTCCTTATCGATTAATGATTCGTTTCCATTTAATAAAAAGAACATACTGTCGGCCATATGGAGTTCATATAACATTTCATTTTGGCTATACCTGTTCCCAACAAAGCTCTGACAATCGATAACAGCCAATTTATGATTAAATAAAAACGGACTTGGGCATCTGAAGTCTATAATGGTTTTATCTTCATTCCATTGTCGAGGAACCGTGCTTCTCATTTGAAATTCGCTGATGTCCTCCATTACTTTCATTTCACTATCAGTTATTTCTGTTATTTCCATGTCTCTTTGATATTGATACAGCACCATTGCTGATGTTTCTGATTTTGCCACACTTTCACCAAGAATCATGTTAATAAACGATGATTTTTCATTTCCGTTCATTTCAGCTACTAGAAGATGATGTTTCCGTAGATCTGTTAATTCATCAATGAGCCATTCCTTACGGGCGCCGAATTCGATGTCTAAATTCTCAGTCCAGGATAAAATGGTAGCAAAAAAATGGTTCAGTTCTTTGATGCTTATCTGGTGGTTTTCCGAATGTAGAAAACGATGTTCGGCTTCATTAATTATTCCTGCAGTAAAACACCCTGGGAACGTTTCATTCCAAGCCAAAATGGCCGATGATGCAATGGACGTTTCGGTAACTTTTAACCAGTTCGTTAAAAGTTGGGGAACGACCTTCTGCAGTTGATTAACAAGGTATCTCCCATTCATTAAGTCTACAAAGGTTTCTTTGAAAAGAAGGAAGAGCTTTGTTGATGAATGACGATGCGGTACCTCCAGTTCAATGAAGATTTCATTCATTGTTTGGATCCAAGCAAAGTAGGATTCGCCATTTTTATAATTTTCGGCAATCACCATAATCAATCCTTCAAATCTCCCGGGATCCACACTATATAATACCTTCATTACCTTTGTAAAAAAGGCTGGAGCAATTGTTTTACTATATCCGTTTTCAATATAATTTTTTAGAAAGTCAAACCAATGAAGGTACTCCGTTCGAATCGCTTCACCTGCTACAAGATTCACTGCGCTATCCCAATCCTGTTGCTCTTCATAGAAATTGCGAGCCATTTCGGTCACATTTGGATAATCTGGATTTAGTAAAACGACTTTCTTAATAACTGTAAATGCTTGTTCTATTTTCCCTTGTTCGATGTATAAAGCAAATAATTGCAAACCAATTTCTGTGTTTAAAATGACCGTATCCG
Organism: Bacillus sp. CGMCC 1.16607; assembly: GCF_042683745.1. Classification (NCBI taxonomy): domain Bacteria; kingdom Bacillati; phylum Bacillota; class Bacilli; order Caryophanales; family Bacillaceae; genus Bacillus; species Bacillus sp. CGMCC 1.16607. The sequence goes on along the minus strand of NZ_JBHUJX010000029.1, from coordinate 75,039 downwards.
TCGTGATTGATTTGTACATTTCTTCTGCATTTTGATAAAGTTCCAGTTTGAAAAAGGCGTCGGCCATGTTTTTCCTAGCCCATGGCTCCAATTCATTATGGATATTTTCCCATTTAAAAATTGCCGCTTCAAAATCCTTATTATGAAAATACACTTCACCTTGGGCAAAGCGGATATAGGCTAAGTCAGGTATTTCATTTTGTTGTTCCATCATGTAGGCGTCTCCAAGCACCCTTATTGGATGGGCAATTTGATTATCTAATAAAAACCTTTCGTAATATGCCTTTTGAATCAGTTGATTTTCACTCATCATACTTCCCCCCAATAATTAGACTCCAAACCTATATGTATGAAAGGGATGGTTAGTTATTCCTTTTACAGACATACCTTTAAATAATATTCGTATGGATACTGGTTTTTGTGTAGGTTTTTATAAAAAGAATCTAAGATTGGCAGCAGGAAAAAGAAGGATGTTTAGCGAATATACATCGAAAAATGGAGGTGGATGGGATGAAAAAAAGACATGAAATTTTATTTAATCAATTAGAAAGCTATCGAGGGTATTTATTAGGGGTATTAGAAAGTGTTTCGGAAGAAGAAGCCGAGATTATACCAAAAGGTTTCAGTAATGACATCCGTTGGAATCTGGGCCATATTTACTTAGACCAGTATTTGTGGATTCAAGCTGTTACAAAGGAAAAAACAGAAGTACCTGAGCGATTTAATTCATGGTTCGGCTATGGAACCTCACCAGCAAATTTCACCTCAGAGACTCCTTCATTTGAACAATTAAAGGACCTCCTAAGGAAGCAGCCTTCCCAAATAAAAGAAGTATACGGTGATAAATTGGAGGTTGAGTATCCTCCAACTGAAATGGGGATGTGCACGATCGAGCAAGTACTCATTCGCACGATTTTTCATGAAGGAATGCATCTGCAGGCTGTGCTTGATTTGAAGAAGTGTATTAATACGACAAAAGTTGAATCTACGCTTTAGTATGTACTAACAAAAAAAGACCATGGGGGTCTTTTTTCTTTTCGGCAACATTAGGTTTATAGCTCAAACAGCTCCCTTTATGCAAAAAAACTTCAACAATAGTCTTGAATTTAATCCTTATTGTTTTTATTCAATTCATCGATTAATTGCTTTGTTCGTTTTGCATTTCCTTCTGCAAAGTTTTCAAAGCGCTCTTTCAATGTGTTGTCATCGTGAATACGTTCGGCCGTAATTAGGTATGTACGCATTAAATCTTCTTCGATTTCAATTGAATTCTCGATTATTTCATTAAGCGTTTCTTTTTCCTCTTTATTTTTATCAAAGAAAGACATATAAAAAACCCCCTTTTTTATATCTTTCCTTATTAAGTTTTTAATATGCGAAAAGGCTACCCTAAACAGAGTAACCTCGGTATTACTAATGATTAAATTTCTCTTCAGCTAATTGGATTTGAGCCTTCACTTGGGCGGTTGACGTCCCCCCAAAGCTATTTCTTGCAGAAACCACCTGTTCTGGGGAAAGGATAATGTAAATATCCTCCTCAAATAATGGGCTAAATTGTTTGTATTCCGCAATGCCCAAATCTAATAAGAATTTATTATTTTGGATGGAATATAAAACAATTTTTCCAATGACTTCGTGTGCATCACGGAACGGAAGTCCTTTCGTAACTAGATAATCCGCAATATCCGTTGCATTTGAAAAATCTTGGTTAAGTGCTTTACGCATCACGTCTTTATTGACAGTCATCGTTTCAATCATTGGAGCTAAAAGCTTTAAGGATCCTTCTAATGTTTCGACCGTATCAAACATACCCTCTTTATCCTCTTGCATATCTTTGTTATAAGCCAGCGGAAGCCCTTTTAAGACAGTAAGTAAACCAATTAAATTTCCATAGGTTCTACCGGTTTTCGCGCGAAGAAGCTCTGGTACATCAGGATTCTTCTTTTGCGGCATAATACTTGAGCCTGTACAGAATGAATCATCAAGCTCAATGAATTGAAACTCTTGGCTCGACCAAATCACCATTTCTTCCGACAATCTTGAAATATGAGTCATAATTATTGCGCCGATTGAAAGAAATTCTAATATAAAATCTCTATCACTGACGGCATCCATACTATTCGGATAGATGGTCTCAAAGCCTAATTGTTCTGCAACAAAGTGACGATTAATCGGAAATGTCGTTCCAGCTAACGCACCCGCTCCTAATGGTAGCCAATTGACACGCTTGAGGCTATCCTGTAGTCTCTCCTTGTCGCGTTCGAACATCCAAAAATAGGCCATTAGATGATGCGCAAACGAAACTGGTTGTGCCCTTTGAAGATGCGTATATCCTGGGATTAACGTTTCGATATTTTCCGTCGCTTGCTTAAGAATCGATTGCTGTACATCTTTAACAAGTTGGATCATTTCCATAGTTTTATTTCTTAAATACAGATGCATGTCAGTCGCAACTTGGTCATTACGGCTTCTTCCTGTATGTAGCTTCCCACCAACAGGACCAATTTTTTCAATCAGAAGCTTTTCAATATTCATATGAATATCTTCATGTTCAATGAGAAACTCTACTTCATTATTAAGAACCATTTCCTTAATGGAGAACAGACCCTGTTTAATTTTTTCTACGTCTTCAAGGGGAATGATGTTGCATTCTCCTAGCATTTGGACGTGAGCAAGACTCCCATCTATATCTTCAATAGCCAGTTTTTGATCAAAGGAAATCGAAGCCGTGAACTCTTCAACGAGCTTGTTCGTATCCTTCGTGAAACGGCCACCCCATAGTTTAGACATGGTGAATACCTCCTATTTCAGTGCAAGCTTTAATAACAATTCAAGAGCCGCTGTATAATGTACAGCAGGCTCTCATCAAATCTATCCGTCATTAACGGGCAGTAATACCCCAGCTCAAGGATATTAGTGTAAAACGAGAAAGTCTTGGTGGGGGATAACTGCCCGTAAAAGCCCGATTGGTTCAACTAACAATCAGTGGGGATAAGGCTAACTAAGAACGCCACGTCCTTTGGCAACGTCGACACTAGCACATCCTGTGCGTCGAACCCCCAACTGATTGAAGTTTCACTCTATTTCACTTCGACTTCTTCTTTTTGATTCACTTCCGCATAAACCTTTGTTGCTAAGCCCCAAATTTTGATGAAACCAACTGCTGCATTGTGATCGAATGCATCACCTTTGGAATACGTCGCTAATTCCTCATTGTACAAGCTATGGGCTGATTTACGGCCAACAACCATATGATTTCCTTTATGAAGTTTGACTCGGATTGTACCAGAAACCACTTTTTGCGTCTCATCGACAAATGCATCCAGTGCAGCTTTTAGCGGTGAGTACCATAACCCGTCATAAATCATTTTAGCCATTTGTTGATCTACCTGAGTTTTAAACTGAGTTACTTCACGAGGTAATGTTAAAAATTCCAATTCTTTATGGGCATTAATTAAAATTAAAGCTGCTGGATTTTCATACACTTCACGTGACTTAATCCCTACTAGACGGTTTTCAATATGATCGATACGACCAACACCATGTTTACCACCAAGTGCATTTAACGCTTCAATCAATTGAACGAGTCCAACCTTTTCACCATTTAAACCAACTGGCACACCTTTTTCAAATTCAATTTCCACATATTCCGCTTCTTCTGGAGCTAAGTGGATTGGATTCGTCCAGTCAAATGCCGCTTCTGGTGCCTCTGCCCAAGGATCTTCTAGCACACCTGCTTCACAAGCACGCCCCCAAATATTCGCATCAATCGAGAATGGATTGTCTAAATCTACAGGGATTGGAATACCCTTTTCTTGTGCATATAAAATCTCCTCATCACGAGTCATTCCCCATTCACGAACAGGTGCAACGACCTTTAATTTCGGATTCAACGCTTGAATCGAAACCTCAAAGCGAACTTGGTCATTTCCTTTTCCGGTACAGCCATGAGCAACTGCCGCTGCCCCTTCTTTTTCCGCGATATCAACAAGTATTTTCGAAATAAGCGGACGTGATAACGCAGAGGAAATTGGATATTTCCCTTCATACAGACAATTCGCTTTTAAAGCTGGTAAGATATACTCCTTTGCTAGCATTTCTTTCGCATCGATCATATAAGACTTAATCGCGCCAACATTTAATGCTTTATCTTTTATCGCTTCTAAATCTTTACCCTCACCGACATCAAGACTAACTGCAATCACATCATACCCATATTTTTCTTGAATCCATTTCACCGAAACGGAAGTATCTAATCCACCAGAATAAGCTAAAACAATCTTTTCCTTCGCCATCTACTAATCTCTCCTTTAACACTTTAACGCACTGGGGGTCAGTCCCCCGATGCTTTAAAGCTTTAACTCACTGGGGGACTGTCCCCCGGTGCTTTAATGTATTACAGTTACTTGAATTAATATATAATAAAATGTATTTTTATACAATACTATTAAAAAAAATAATCCGATTTACCCCATTAAAACTTTTAAAATAGCTTTTTGGGCATGGAGGCGATTTTCCGCTTCATCGAATACAACCGAGTGTGGCCCATCAATAATTTCTTCTGTTACTTCTTCCCCACGATGTGCTGGAAGACAATGTAAGAAAATAAAATCCTTTTTCGCCAACTGGCAAAGAGTCTCGTTCACTTGATATGGTTGGAAAATTTCTAGCCTTTGTGCCGTTTCATCCTCCTGTCCCATACTAGTCCACACATCTGTTACTACTACATCAGCTTGATTAATTGCCACTTGAGGATCATTAGTAATCTCTACAACACTTCCATTATATTTAGCCTCTTCCATTACCGCTGCGGTAATTTCTGAATTCGGCTTATACCCTTTAGGACTTGCAACACTAATATGCATACCGACTTTTACTGCACCTTCCATTAATGAATGGGCCATATTATTGTTTCCATCGCCAATGTAACACATCTTTAATCCTGCCAACTTCCCTTTATGTTCAAGGATTGTCAGTAAATCAGCCATCACCTGTGTTGGATGATGTAAATCAGTCAGTCCATTAATGACAGGAACCGTTGCGTGCCGAGCAAACTCCTCCACTGATTCATGAGCAAATGTTCGAACCATGATCCCATCTACGTATCGGGACAAAACTTTGGCTGTATCAGCTATCGTTTCTCCTCTTCCTAACTGAATATCTTTTGAGCTCAAGAAGATTGCATTGCCCCCAAGCTGGAGCATCCCCACCTCAAATGAAACACGAGTACGAGTAGATGACTTTTCAAAAATCATTCCGAGTACCTTTCCACTTAAATAACTTTCCTGTTTCTTTTGCTTTTTTAGCTGAAGCGCCACATCTAATAGGTGAAGAAGTTCAGCCGATTGAAAATCCGCTAGTGCTAGAAAGCTTTTTCCTTTAAAATTAGCCTCTATCATATCTTTATCACTGTTCATTTTTACCGCATTGATCATCTTTGCACCTCACTTAAATTTAATTCCGCAATGGTCCGCACTTGCTTTGCCTCATTTTGAATATTCTTTAATCCCATCAACATTTTTACCGTATCCAAATGAGTAAAACATGGTACTTTGTAGCGTAGTGCTTGTTCTCGAATATAGAATCCAAACTTCTCCTGATTTCGCCCTTGCGTTGCTATGTTGACAACCGCTGCTATTTGATTATTTTTTAATAAATCATTCAGTTGCCCATGATCATTAACCACTTCTTCTACCAAAATCCCATTCTCTTTCAAAAATCTAGCTGTTCCCTCTGTCGCCATTATTTTCACATTATTTTGAGATAGCTCTGAAATAAATGGTAGACTATCCTCTTTTTCTCGGTCGGAAATTGAACATAAAACGGCTCGTTCACTTTGAAATAACGGATGCTCTCCTTCATTCCATAACGTTTTAGCTAATGCCTCCTGTAAGGTAAGGCCAATTCCAAGAACTTCACCTGTTGACTTCATTTCGGGACCTAAACTAAAATCAACCCCTTTAAGCTTACTAGATGAAAAAATTGGTGCTTTTACAGAATAATAGGATGGTTCTTTTACCAATCCAACTTCTCGGAAAATATCCTTCAAATGATCTCCTAATTGTACATTCGTTGCCCATTCAATCATCGAAATACGAGTTACTTTGCTCATAATCGGTACCGTTCTTGACGATCTAGGATTGACTTCCAATACATATACTTCATCATCATGTATCACATACTGAATATTCATCATTCCGATAATCGGTAAGGATTGGGCGATTTGTTCTGCATAATGGAGCATTTTTTCTTTCTGCTCACCTTTTAGTGACACAGGAGGGAAAATTGTGACACTGTCTCCTGAATGAACTCCAGCTTTTTCAATATGTTCAAAGATACCGGGTACGACGATACTTTCACCGTCGCTTATGATATCCATTTCACATTCGAGACCAGGTACATATCGATCCACCAGTAGAGGCCACATTTGATCCAAAGCTTGCTCACTTAATTGGATTGCATACTGAGCTAGCTCTTCTTCCTTATAAAAAGTAAACATTGATTGCCCACCAATGACATAGGACGGTCGAACTAAAACAGGAAAACCAATCGATTTAGCCGCCTCCATCAGCTGTATACAATCCGTAACAGCTTCTCCTTCTATATGGGGAATCTCTAGTTCCTTTAGTAATTGATAAAATTGCTTTCGATCCTCTAACTTGTCAATGGCTTCTGTAGTGGTGCCTAATACATGCACTCCCTCTTCCTCTAGCGCTTTCGCAAGATTAATCGCCGTTTGGCCACCGAACTGAATCAATACCCCTTCAACCTGTTCCTTCTCGATTACATTCAAGACATCCTCTAATGCCAATGGCTCGAAATAAAGTTTGTCTGCAATCGAATAATCAGTGCTAACAGTCTCTGGATTATTATTGATGACGATCGCTTCTATTCCCTTTTTCTTCAATGCCTCTGCTGCATGAACGGAAGCATAATCGAATTCGATTCCTTGACCAATTCGAATCGGTCCTGAGCCAATGACTAATACTTTTCGCTTCTTAGTGGTTTTGACTTCATCCTGTCCTTGCCAAGTGGAATAATAAAAAGGTGTCACGGCGTCAAATTCAGCTGCACAAGTATCCACCATTTTATAGCTAGGCTTTAGGCTCCATTCCTTCCACCTGATTCGAATTATATTTTCAGAAACCCCATAAATTTTTGCTAAAAATTTGTCACTGATTTGATAACGTTTTGCTTTTATTAGCAGAGTTTGCGGAACATCCCCCCACGTATAAGTTGCTAGCTCTTGCTCAAGCTTCACAATAGCTTGAATCTTATATAAAAACCAAAGATCGATATCGGTTTGTTGATGGATCTCCTTAGGAGACATCCCTTGAAACATCGCTCGAGCAATAGCAAAAAGTCTTATATCATTTGGTTGAGTTAAATCCTCCATTACAAATGGCTTCAATGAAGACATGCTTAAACTAAACAAGTTCATTTCTAACGAACGAATCGCTTTATTTAAAGCCCCTTCAAACGATCGATCAATGGCCATCACTTCACCCGTTGCTTTCATTTGTGTCCCTAACGTTCGGTCCGCTTCAGGAAATTTATCAAATGGGAAACGCGGTAATTTAACAACAATATAATCAATCGCTGGTTCAGAGGAGGCAAAGGTATTACCAGTAATCGGATTAATAAGTTCATCTAAATGGTAGCCAATCGAGCACTTTGCCGCCATCCTTGCAATGGGATATCCCGTTGCTTTCGACGCAAGAGCAGACGAACGACTCACCCTTGGGTTTACTTCAATAATGCAGTATTCGTTTGAGAATGGGTTAAGAGCAAATTGAATATTACAGCCACCAATAATTCCAAGCTCTCTAATAACCTTTAATGAAGAATCTCTTAAAAGCTGGTATTGGACATCATTAAGTGTTTGAGACGGAGCTACAACAATGGAATCACCTGTATGAACGCCAACGGGATCCATATTTTCCATATTACAAACGATGATACAAGTGTCATTCGCATCTCTCATCACTTCATATTCGATTTCCTTCCAACCTTTAATACTTCTTTCGACTAAAACTTGCTGAATCGGGCTTGCTGCGAGACCCTTCTTTATAACCGTTTCAAACTCGTCGTCGTTATAAGCAAAGCCTCCACCATCTCCACCAAGTGTATAAGCAGGACGAATGATGACAGGATATCCTATTTTACTAACAAACTCGTAACCTTCCTCAAAGCTTTGAATAATCATCGATTCAGGGATGGGCTCACCAATTTCAAGCATCAAATCACGAAACTTTTCCCTATCTTCTCCTTTTTGAATCGATGAGACCGATGTTCCTAAAAGTTCGACCCCATATTTCTCTAGAATTTTTTTCTCATGAAGTTCGACCGCCAAATTTAATCCAGTCTGCCCTCCAAGTGTTCCTATTAATCCATCAGGTTTTTCTTTTTGAATAATTGTTTCTATTGAAGATAGTGTGAGAGGTTCAATATAAACTTTGTCAGCGATACTCTCATCAGTCATAATGGTAGCAGGATTACTGTTAATCAATATTACTTCAATACCTTCTTCTTTTAAGGCGATACACGCTTGCGTTCCTGCATAATCAAACTCTGCAGCCTGACCAATGACGATTGGACCCGAACCGATGACAAGTACTTTTTTCAAATCTTTACGTAGCGGCATATTGTAACTCTCCTATAGAAGTTAAACTTTTCACAAAGTCTTTTAAAATATGAACAGTGTCGCTAGGTCCTGGATGGGCTTCTGGATGAAATTGAACCGACTCAATCGGAAGGGAAATATGCTTTAAGCCCTCGATTGACTGGTCATTCACATTTCGATACGTGACCTGAAAAATAGATTGATTAATACTTTCATTAACCACCACATAGCCATGATTTTGAGAAGTTATTTTTACTTTTCCTGATTCAATCTCCTTCACCGCATGATTCGCACCTCGGTGACCAAAAGCTAATTTATCCGTCTTTGCACCGTACGCTAATGCAATCAACTGATGCCCAAGACAAATACCTAAAGTAGGAAACTGTTGAGTGATCTTCTTAATTTCTGAAAACCAAGGCTGTAAATCCATCGGATCGCCAGGACCATTGCTTAATAAGATCCCATCCGGTTGTAAAGTTTTAATTTGGGATAAGGTTGTATTGAAAGGAACAATTGTGACAGAACATTTTTCTTCTAATAGAGCAGTTAAGATTGATTTTTTATATCCATAGTCGACTAATACCACATGTGGTCCATTATTTTTATATGTTTCGATTTTTTTCGTTGAAACATTTTCAACCCAAAATGTATCTGGTTCCTCCTTAAATACATTCTGTCGACTAATAACCCCTTTTACGGTTCCCTTTGCCCGAATTGTTTTTACTAAAGCTCTAGTGTCGACTCCAGCAATTCCCGGAACGGCTACTCGTTTTAATTTTTCAGAAAAGCTTTGAATCGATTGATAGTGACTAGGTGTTTCACATGCTTCGCCAATAATGACCCCTGATAATAATGGATGAATTCCCTCATCATCGTCCTGATTCACTCCATAATTTCCGATCATTGGATAACAGAAAGTAATCATTTGACCTGCATAGGAAGGATCTGTCATAATCTCCTGATACCCAGTCATACTCGTATTAAACACAACCTCACCAACAGAATCCTTAATCTCTCCAATCAAGGTACCTTCGAAAACCTCCCCAGTCTCGAGGATCAAATATCCATGTTCCAAATGATTCACTCCTTCTCTAGATGCCTTGAAGAACTTCTTCTAAGACGGCCATCAATTCTAGAATTTCTTCTGGAGACGTTGTTAACGGTGGTAAAATTCTTACCACATCTGGTCCAGCTGTTAAAATCAAGACTTGATGATCAATCGCCTTTTTAACGATTTCTAACGCCCTTCCTTCAACAACCATCCCCATTAATAAACCTTTTCCGCGAATAGCTGTAATGATTGGAAACTTTTCCTTTAGCAATTGCAATTGTTCCTCGAAAAATACACTTCGTTCATTCACCTGTTTTAATAGATTACTAGAGAGAATATGGTCAACCGTTGCAAGTCCAGCCGTCGTAGCTAGTGGATTACCACCAAACGTACTACCATGACTTCCTGGATCAAATGCTTTTGCCACTTCACCTTTAGAAATGATTGCCCCAATTGGAAAGCCCGACCCTAACCCTTTTGCTAGACTAATCACATCCGGCTCGATTCCATATTGTTCATAAGCAAATAAAGTTCCGGTTCGACCAATACCTGTTTGAATTTCATCGATCATTAATAAAATGTCATGTTCGTTGCAAATCTTTGCTAATTGTTGAACCCATCCATCATTAGCTGGAACGACCCCACCCTCTCCTTGGACGAGTTCAAGGAGAACCGCGCAGGTTGTAGGGGAAGGAATGTCTTTTAAAGCCTCTAAATCATTGTAGGGGAGATAGCGAAAACCTGGCATAAGCGGAAGAAAACCATGTTGGATTTTCTCTTGCCCTGTTGCCGATAAAGTCGCTAATGTTCTTCCGTGAAAGGATTGCTGAAAAGTAACTACTTCAAATGCATCTGAACCTTTTATTTTCTGAGCATATCTTCTCGCCAATTTTATCGCTGCTTCATTCGCTTCCGCACCGCTATTACAAAAGAACACTTGGTCACCGCAACTGTTTTCGACTATTATGCTTGCAAGCTTCTGTTGCGAAGGGATGTGGTAAAGATTTGAACAATGCCAAAGGCTTTGAATTTGTTCTTCCAGTTTTTCTGTAACAGGCTCTGGTACATGCCCAAGATTACAAGTGGCAATCCCAGAAGTAAAATCAAGAAATTGATTTCCTTTATTATCCCAAACATAACTTCCTTTTCCTTTTACTAGTGTAATAGGAAAACGAGTATAGGTTTCCATGACGGGGGACAGTTCAGCAATAGAAACTTTATTTGACATACAGCTCCTCCTTATGTAACACAATTTTCGTTCCAGTTTTTTCACCGTTGCAGTATTGATATAGACTACTTTCTTCTAAACCATTAATGATCGATACTTCTGGAATATGATGAGCTAGACCATCTATAGCTGCCTTTACTTTTGGAATCATTCCGCCTTTTATTTGTCCGTCTTCAATCATTGCTTCAACCTCAAGCTTAGTGATTTCCTCTAATACGATCCTTTGATTGTTATCATCTAAATAAATTCCGGGAATATCACTGATTAAACAAAGGTTCACTCCTAAGGCATTTGCTATAGCAGATGCTGCCATATCCCCATTAATGTTATATCTTTGACCTTTTTCATCCATTCCTACCGGTGAAATCACCGGGATATATCCCTGTTTCATGACTTCAACAATGACAGAAGTATTCACTTCCACGACTTTACCCACAAATCCAAGTTCTTCTGCCCCTTCGATCGGTTCGGCCTTTAACAATAAGCCATCTATCCCACTTAAACCAATAGCCTTTCCACCTGCTTCAATTAAATAACGGACCAGTTGTTTATTAGCTGAACCGCTTAACACCATTTCCACGATATCCAATACTTGTTGGCTAGTTACACGAAGACCATTGACAAATTTTGTCTCCATCTTTAGTGATGTTAATAAGGAGGAAATTAAAGGTCCTCCTCCATGCACAATTACAGGCATCCACCTGTTCGACTCATGAAGCTCAATGATCTTTTTATAAAATGAAGCTGGCAGTTGTTCTTGAACACTTCCACCAATCTTCAAAACAACGACTTTCATGCCATTTCCTCCTATGTGCGATAGGATGCATTAATTTTGATATAATCATAGGATAAATCACAACCCCAGGCCGTTGCTTTCCCATCACCTTGGTTCATGTCGACATATACATAAATATTTTCTTGTTCTAAATATTTTTTGACTTCCTCCTCGTCCATCAAACAAGGTAAGCCTTTATCAACCATTAGATATGGACCGATTGAAACGGATACGAGTGTCGGGTCTATCGGAATCCCACTATAGCCTATGGCACAAATAATTCTGCCCCAGTTAGGATCAGTCCCATAAATAGCTGTTTTAACTAAATTCGAAGAGATAATCGCTTTACCGATTGCTCTCGCTGCTTCTACATTTTTTGCTCCTTGTACTTGAACCTCAACTAGTTTAGTCGCTCCTTCTCCGTCCCTAGCAATCTTCTTCGCAAGCGATTCACATACGATCTTTAAACCATCCACAAATACATTCCAGCTTGGGTGGTCTTTTGTTAGCTTGTTATTTTCAGCCTCTCCATTTGCCATGACTAAAACCATATCGTTTGTGCTCGTATCTCCATCTACCGTTATCATATTAAAGGTTTGATTCGTAATGCTTTTTAGTGCATCCCATAAATCTGGGTAGTCGATTTTTGCATCCGTCGTGACAAAACCCAGCATTGTGGCCATGTTCGGATGAATCATCCCGGAGCCTTTTGCTGCCCCACCGATGCTGACAGTTTTCCCATCAATCTCCATTTGTACAGCTATATTTTTCACCCCAGTATCTGTCGTTAAAATCGCTTGTTCAAAAAGATCTGCACCTAAATGTTCAGTTTCCAAAATATGCTGCACACCGTCCTTAATTTTTCCAACAGGTAGTGGTACCCCTATTACCCCTGTCGAAGTAACGGCCAAATAATGATTAGGAATATCTAAAACTTTCGCAAATTCCGCTTGCATTGTCTGTGCGTCGATCCATCCTTGTTCACCAGTACAGGCATTGGCATTTCCTGAGTTTACTAGGATCGCTTGAATCTTTTTTTCTATTTCGATACTTTTTTGCGTGACGAGCAGCGGTGCCGCTTGGAAGAGATTCGTTGTATATACACCCGCTGCAGTTGCCGGTACAGCTGAATAAATATACCCTAAATCTAATTTTTTCCGTTTGATTCCACAATGTATTCCCCCAGCCTGAAACCCTTGTGGTGTTGTAACATTCCCATTTTCTAGAACAACAATTTTTTCTTTTGTCATTACTTGCATTTTTATCATCCCCTTTATGGATAAACTGGTATTTCTAGTAGTCCCGTACGTACGTCCCAACCATTAAGTATGTTCATATTCTGTATTGCTTGGCCAGACGCCCCTTTTACTAAATTGTCTATAACAGAAATGATTGTTAATCTGCGAGTTCTTTCGTCCACATATAATCCGATATCGCAAAAATTACTTCCATATACCTCCTTTGTCGCTGGAAAATCCCCTACGGAACGAATTCTTACAAACGGATGAATTCGATAAAACTCATTGTATAAATGATGGATATCTGACGTATTCAATGACTCGATTAAATTCACATGAATCGTACACATAATTCCTCTTGTCATTGGTACTAAGTGTGTAGTGAAAGTGATCGGCGAGAGCTGACCTGTTTCATCCTCAATTGTTTGTTCAATTTCTGGAATATGTTGATGTTGGCCAATTTTATAAGCTTTTAAGTTTTCATTTACTTCTGCAAAATGTGTATTTAGTGACACACTTCTTCCTGCTCCAGATACACCCGATTTCGCATCAATGATGATAGACTTACTGTCTACTAAGTTATTTTTTATTACTGGCATTAATCCAAGTAAACTTGCTGTTGGATAGCAGCCTGGGTTGGCAATAAGTGAAGCAGCTTTAATTTTCTCCTCGTAAATTTCACTTAATCCGTAAACCGCTTGATGTAAGTATTTCTCTTCTGCAGCTGAATGCTTATACCAGGATTCGTAGCTTTCTGCTGACTTCAACCGAAAGTCTCCCGAAAGATCAATGCACTTTACACCAGTTTCTATTATTTCTGGAGCAATTTCCTGACTGATTCCTGAAGGAGTCGCCAAGAAGACCAATTCAACCTCTTTACAAAGTTCCTGTATATTTAATGACTGTAGTGATTGATCAATGATGTTTGTAACATGGGGATATGTCATATGAAGGCTGCTTCCAGCTTGTGAGTTCGAAATAATGGATGTCACTTCAACATACGGATGTTTTTGCAGTAATCTTATAAGCTCAATCGAACTATATCCCGTCCCGCCAATAATGGCTGCTTTCATTTCTTGTTCACTCCCAATTTTTCTAATTACTGAATTATTATACTTTTGAGTTAATAATTATGCAACATAATAAATAAATATTTTTTTTTGATAAATCTTTAATCTAAATAAATGATTAAAATGTTTATTATCTTACTTATGGACACTTTAGATAGCAAAATTATCCCAAAATTCAAATATGTATATTTATAAAATAACCCAAATAAAAAAGCAGTTGCGATTTATTCACAACTGCCTTCACTACCCTATTCGAAATCATATTTCTCAATTAAATTTTTCGCTGATGTGGCACTGCCGATATAAGGTATTAAGATAAGTTCATACTTAAAAGCTTCCGGTTTTAGTTGATATTGTGGAAGCGGTCCAGGGCCACAGCTATTACTTCCTATTCCATTTACTTGATGATCTATGTTTAACGTAATAAAATGGCGCTTTTTTAATTGATATAGATGCTTCGCATCCTCGATATCTTCCTTCGTATAATAATGAGCACTAAAATTCATATTCGTTTTTCCTTTAGCGCTTAAGCCAAAATTGACTCCATTATGGAAGCTAGCCCACTTCACATCACTGCGATTCCCATTTTCCTGTGGATACACGTATGGGAAGAATAATTCATTAACGGTCATACTGTAATGCCCCATTTTGCAAGCAAGCTTACTGTCTGGATAACTTTCCCATGGCCCTCTACCATGCCAGCTTGCATGAGCTAAACGGACCGGTAATTTCACCTCAAGACCCACCTTAGGCCAAGTGGTTGGAAGCTTTCCGTATGGCTGTCCTTTTACCGCTAATTGGATATGACCATTACTAAAGATCGTATACTCATAGCTTCCATTGACACCCCAATCTAAAACCCTCGGTGCAACATTCGTTTCGATTCGAATTTTTACGGTAAACTCATCAACCTGTTCATATTCTATCCATTTAGGATCATGCTCCATTAGGTGAAGATAAGATTCCTTCCACTCTTTGACGATATACATTTCATTATCGGTTATAGCACGCCAAAAGTTCATTTTTGGCCCTTCTAGCATGACGGTTTGATCTTGATAAATCCACTTTGAAATCGTTCCAAGTACCTTTGAAAAAATAATTTCAAAATCGCTTCCCTTAATAACCATTTCTGTGACATTGTCTTCAATCGAAAGTGGATGACTGTTTTGATTACTATTCTTCTCTATTGACCTACTCTTTCCTACAGGCAGAATAAATTGTGCCCAAGCGATTTCATGTCCTTGTTTCGCCCATAATGTGTCCTGCTTCAACGTAAAGTTTAGATTCAAGTAACACTCTTTATTGGAAATCCCTAATTTGTTATTAAAAGGAATACAAATAGCACCCTTCTCACCTGCTGGAACATATGGTAATTCATAATTCCCACTTTCAACAATCTTCCCATTAGACGTTACATTCCAAGAAAGATTAACATGCTCTAGAGATAGGAAGTCATAACGGTTCTCGATTACCAATTCACCGATTTCGATATTAGAGGCTGTTACGGCAATAGGTTCAATGATCTTCTTATATTGATGTAGTCCTGGGGATGGAGTTCTATCTGGACGAATTAATCCATCTATACAAAAGTTGCTGTTGTTCGGATCGTCTCCAAAATCGCCACCGTAAGCGAAATATTCTTCGCCATCCGCCGTGAATTGTCGTAGACCGTGGTCAATCCATTCCCAAACAAAGCCACCTTGTAGACGCTTATATTGATAGAAGGCCTCCCAATACTCTTTCAGTCCACCTGGTCCATTTCCCATGGCATGGGCAAATTCACATAAAATATGCGGCTTTTCCCAGTTTTGTTCGTTTGCAAAGCCGATGATTCTTTCAACAGATGAATACATCGTACTGAAAATATCGGTGGCCTTTGTTTCACGATCCCCCTCATAGTGAACAACGCGAGTCATATCAAGCTCTTTACATCTTTTATACATCGCTTCAAAATTACAGCCAAAGCCCGATTCATTACCAAGTGACCACATGATAATACTTGGGTGATTTTTATCTCGTTCTACCATTCTTTCCAATCGCTCTACATAAGCAGCTTCCCACTCAGGATCACTACTTAAGCGATTAGCATCACCTATTAATTCAAAGCCATGTGTCTCAAGATCTGTTTCATCAATCACATATAAACCGTACTCATCACATAAATCGTAAAAACGCGGGTCATTCGGATAATGCGCAGTACGAACAGCATTGATATTATACTGCTTCATCATGATAATATCCTGCTTCATCTTCTCAAAAGAAACCGTTCTACCTGTATCCGGATCGTGATCATGGCGGTTCACACCTTTGAACATGATTGTTTTTCCGTTTACCTTCAGATTCCCATCTTTTATTTCAATTTTACGAAAACCGATTTTGTACGGAATGACTTCAATTATTTGATCCGATCCATCTTTTAAAAAGAGAAGTAGAGTGTATAAATTAGGATCCTCAGCGGACCATTTTCTAGGTGTTGAAATTTGCGTCTGAAGGGTAACAGTTTTTACATCAGTTCCTCCAATCGTTTCTCCCTTTGATACTATTCCTTCACTAACACATTCGTGTTGGTCAATAAGCTTGTATTCTAGCGTGAAGCTTTGCTGCTTCATAGTAGTGTTTTTTACATTTGCTCGGATATTTAATACTGCATCCACATATCTTTCATCTAAATCAGTCGTTACATGGAAATCATAAACATGAATATTAGGTAAAGATACGAGATAGACATCTCGGAAAATTCCACTTAACCACCACATGTCTTGATCTTCTAAATAAGAACCATCACTCCATTGGTACACTTTTACAGCAACGGTATTCTTTCCTTGCTTTATAAAGGGAGTAATGTCGAATTCTGCAGTTAACCGACTTCCTTTACTAAAACCAACCTCATGTCCGTTTATCCATAAATGAAAGGCACTGTCTACCCCTTCAAAGCAAAGATGGATATTGCGACCATCCCAATCATTCGGCAAATAAAAGTCTCTTCGGTAACACCCAATCGGGTTCTTTTCTGGAACATGTGGCGGATTTACTGGAAAAGGATAATATAAATCCGTATAATGCGGCTGCCCATATCCTTGAAGCTGCCAAACACTAGGCACTTGGATAATGTCCCATTTACTAGAATCATAGGTTTCTTCGAAAAAATTTTTTGGTACTAAAAGTGAATGTTCAGAGTAAAAAAATCTCCAGCTTCCATTTAGTAATTGAAAGGTAGAGGCAGTTTCTCTGTTCCAGTCTAATGCCTCTGCCTCATTTATGTACGAAATAAAATGTGTTCTAGGATTTAAACGATTTCTATGTAATAATGTTTGATTATTTATATCTTCTTTCGTAAACATTTTGTTAGTCATGTAACATCGTCACCTCTATATTTTTCATTTTTCCTTAATAGAAATAGATGAGCGTATCAGAGGGATTCGCTCATCTTTTATTATATAACATCTGAAAATAGCTTCATCTCATTTCATCGACTTGGGTATTCCTTATCAAGCTTAAGTTTACACATGATGGCGAGCTTTCACTTTTTTTAAATAAGAACGCCAAGTTATACACCATTTATCCGGGTTATCTAAGTAATCCTGCTCATCTAATTTGTGAATCGTACTATTTTGTGGAGCATTCGTAATGATACTAGGATTTTCATAGGCTTCCTCAGAAATTTGTTCTAGCGCCAAAATATATTCATCTAAATCCTGCTTTGAATAAGACTCCGTAGGTTCAAGGGTGAATGGCTGTTTGACGATATACGGATGGTGACTCGTCCAGTAGTGAAGACCAAAATCAGTCATTCTTCTTTGGATATCCTCTGTCGTAATTCCCGTTTCATTCGTTAATTGTTCCCAGCTATAACGAACTTGCTCTAAACGATGTCCTTTAACATACGGTGCACTCGCTCCTTGGATCTGAATTACTTTATGGTACATATAGTTATTATTTAAGACGGCAATTTTTGCTACTTCCTTTAGTCCAGCTGCTCCTAGTGCTCGAATCCAAGCATAAGAACGTAAAACTGTTTGAGCAACTCCATGAAAGGCACGAACTTTACCGATAGAATTTTTCAAATCATATTGAAGTGAATATTTCCCATCCATAAATTCCACAATTGGGACAGGTAAGAACTCTTTTAATTCATCGATTACTCCAAGGGCACCTGTTGCGGGTCCTCCACACATATGTGGGGCAGCGAATGTTTTGTGTAAATTAAAGAAACACATATCAAAGCCTGCTTCTTTTGCCCTCGTAATGCCTAGTAATCCATTCGCATTTGCTTGATCGTAATAACAAAGACCTCCTGCATCATGAACGATTTTTGTGAACTCTTTAATTTTCGGATTAAAGATCCCTGTATCCTCTGGGTTTGCCACAACAAAGCCGGCCGTTCTTTCTGATACAACCGCTTTTAATTTTTCAATATCCGGAAAACCATTTTCATCTGGATGCAAGGTTATAATTTTATAACCCTTAACTGCTGCAGTTGCGGCTTGTGATGGATGCGAGAAAATCGTTGTAATAATTTCATTCCTTTTTTCACCTTCGCCTCTTTGTTCATGGTATTTCCTTACAATAGATGCCATCACAAATAAAGCTTGTGTGCCACCACTTGGTTGAAAAGAGAAATAATCCATTCCAGATATTTCTCTCATACACAAGTCTAACTTATAGAAAATTTCCAACATTCCTTGTACCGTCTCTTCTGGCTGAAACGGATGAAGCTCCATCATTTTGGGATTTCTAGTTAACATCTCATTCACTTTTGGAATATACTTCATCGTACATGTTCCTTGACCGATTTCAACGTTAAAATCCGAACCAAGAGTTTCTTGTGAAAGTCGAAGATAATGTCTTAATACTCGAGCTTGACCAATTTCCGGAAGATTAGGTTTGCTCTTTCTTTGCATTGATTCTGGTACTGAGGATATACCGTCCCCAACTGCCAAGGCGATGCTTTCATGTACTGGAGGTAATTCTATCCCTCTTTCTCCCTCTTGATGAAGTTCAAAAATAATAGGCTCATTCCACTTTGCCTGATGAAAATCACGGGTTTTACTTGTGCGTTGAATCATTTCCAAGCCGAACACTCCTTTCTTTTTCAATTATTTAATAATGTCTTTTAGGGATTGAACGAGTTCGTCGATATCCTCTTTCGTATGCACTTCCGTTACACAAAAGAGAGCTGCCTGACCAAGCTCTGGAAACTCTTTTGAAAGGTCTTTACCACCAAAAATTTTATAATCTAAAAGCTGTTGATTGATCTGTTCGACTGTCTTACCCGTTTGATTAAAATCTACGATAAATTCTTTAAAAAAGGGCGATTGAAAATGAGAGCCCTTTACACCAGAAATTTGATTTATTTGCCCAACAGCATATTGACTATTTTGCATAATCGTTTGCCCAACCTCTTGCATTCCATGTGGACCAAGTAGAGCTAAATAAACTCCTGCTGTAATTCCCCATAAAGCTGTTTGTGTCCCAACCGATTCCTTTCCTTTTTCACGATGAGCAAATGAGGTTCTGTCATATGCTACATCACCAAAGCCATATTCTCCTTCTTTTACAGTCGGAATGATACCAAATAAGCGTGAAGGGTATTCATTAACGAATGTTGGATCATCATGGGTGGCAATGAAACCAGATTGTCCCCCGCTAAAATTCATATGCATGCCTAGTGGCTGTAAATCTCCGCAAACAATGTCTGCTCCATAATGACTTGGTGGCGCTAACACCCCAAGTGAGATCGGATCTACTCCTACCACCATTAGAGACTTGTTATTTTTAAGTAGCTTAGCAATTTGTTGTCCCTGTGACTCTATAAAACCTAGATAGGATGGATTTTCAAAGTAGAATGCCGCTACATCTTCAGTTAATTTCGCTTTTAAATCCTCTACATTGATTTCCCCTCTTTTTGTATCAAAGGAGACAAATTCAAATTCTAAATCCGGTAACCCATAATTGATAATGATTTTGCTGCGCTCAGGTGCAACGGTTCTAGCTAATAATATTTTCTTTTTACCAGTGATTCGAGCAGCCATTCTAATAGAGGTGGCTGCCGCTTGACCCCAATCAAAGGTTGGTACATTTACAACATCCATATCTACTAATTCTGCTAGTAAACTTTGATACTCAAAGAGTGCTTGAAAACGTCCATGATCCTCATAAGGCTCACCTGCATAAGCCGTTACAAATTCAGAGCGCTGATTAATTTCATCGCATACAGCTGGGACAAAATGTTGCCAGCACCCTGCACCTAAAAAGTTGATATATTCCCTTGTACTTATATTCTTGTTGAGAGTATCCTCAATATGACGGCGAAGCTCAAATTCTGTTAAGGCTTTCGGAATATTTAACTCTTCTTTAAGTTGAAGCTCCTCAGGAATACAAGAATATAATTCCATGATCGATTTAACGCCGATCACCTTTAGCATTTCCTCTTGAACTTCTGGAATCATATTCGGAATATATGGATGTACTTTTTGCGCCATAATATAAACCTCCTTTGTTTAGTTAATTCTTTTTGAAAAACTAAGCTAACCCTCCACCATCAACAATTAACTCAGTTCCTGTTACCCACGACGATAAATCACTGGCTAGAAATAATACCCCTTTGGCAATATCTCGAGGTGTTCCAATTCTTGATAAAGGTCGACCAACTGCCGATGACGCTAAAAAAGCATCCTCTTTCACATTTAGTTGCTTTGCTTCATCTCTGAGAAGGGGAGTATCTGTATCACCAGGACAAATACAATTAACACGGATATTTTGTGGACCATGATCGATAGCCATAGCTTTTGTTAAATTGACTACTCCAGCCTTAGCTGCGCAATATGCTGCCGCTTGATCACCACCTTTAATTCCCCAACCGGATCCTGTATTGATGATACTTCCACCTCCTCCGTTAGCCATAAGAGGAATTAAATATTTTGATAGCAAATAGACACCTTTTAATGAAACATCTATGACTAAATCCCAATCGGACTCCTCTAAATCAACCACTGTTTTTCTCTTTATTACACCGGCATTATTAAAAAGGACGTTAATTGTACCGTAGTGTTTTTCAATGAACTCTTTAACAGCCAAACAATCATTGGCATTTGTCACATCACAACGTACAAACTCTGCCATATATCCATTGTTTATTAATTCCTCAATTGCTTTCTGGCCATTTTCCTCATTAATATCTAACACAATTACCTTTGCCCCTACTTCTCCTAAAAGTGATGCTGTGGCAAACCCGATTCCTGAAGCACCACCTGTAATTACACATACTTGATCCTTTAATTGAAAATAATCTTGATTCAACATCTAGAAGCCCCCTAAACATCCTAATTTAGTTTAATTAAGAAAGTATTGAAAAACTCTTTAATAAGAATTACTTTTACATAAAGTGTTTTGCGCATATTCTATAAATCTTCTAAACGCATCTCTTCCTTTTTGATCTCGTTTAAAAACACCTGAATGCTCTAATACCTTTGAAAAAACTTTGCCTACTTCAATTTGTACATATTGTTGTACATTCTCACTATGGATGCGTGGATATTTGTTCTTCATACTTAATGCCCATTCAGCATGCTTATTTGTTCGAGGATCTTTTATTAATTGTTCTAAGGAATGGTCTCCCACTAACCAATTAGAAATAAGCTCCAATTCTTCCTTTAAACGGCCTGGGAGAACCGCGAGTCCCATCACTTCAATTAAGCCAATATTTTCTTTCTTTATATGATGAACATCTTCATGAGGATGAAAAATACCTAATGGGTGGGTCTTATTCGTACGGTTATTTCGAAGTACTATATCCAGCTCATACGCTGTACCACTTCTTCGGGCTATAGGAGTAATCGTATTATGTGGTTCCTCTTCGGTATAGGCATAAATTCCAGCAGAATCATCTGTATACCGTCTCCAAGTCTTCAATAGATGCGCACCTAAATGCGAAACATGTCTTTTATTCATTCCCTTTAATCGGATTACCGACATAGGCCAGCAAACAATTCCTACTTTAACTTCTTCAAAACCTTGAAATAGAAATTCTTCTTCTACTTCCGCTTTTGCCATCGGGAAAGAATGATGCCCACCTTGAAAATGGTCGTGACTTAAAATCGATCCTCCTACTATCGGTAAATCTGCATTTGACCCAAGGAAATAATGAGGAAATTGGTTAGTAAAATCTAATAAGCGATCAAATGTATGCTGAGAAATCGACATCGGTTTATGCTCTTTTGAAAACACAATGGCATGTTCTTTATAATAGATGTAAGGTGAATACTGTAAGTACCATTCTTCTTCATTCAACCATAGTGGAATTGTCCGTAGAGTTTGTCTTGCAGGGTGATCAAACCTTCCGAAATAACCAATATTTTCTTTACAAAGTAAACATTCCGGATAAGTAATATTCTGATTTTGATATTCCTTTAAGATGACTAATGGATCTTTCTCAGGTTTGGATAAATTAATCGTAATCTCCAAATCTCCATATTCCGTCTGAGTAGTCCAATACTCATTTTTTTTAATTCTGTCAGTTCTTATATAATTAGAATCCTGTGAAAGCTGATATAGATAAGAGGTGGCAGCTTCTGGGCTCTCCTTTTGAGCTAAAGCTTGAAACGTACGAACCACCTCTGAGGGTCTCGGCATTAAGACTCCCATTATTTTTGTATCAAGCAGATCACGATAAGTAATTGAATCGACCTCAAGTCGTCCACTTGTTGCTGCCCATTGTAATAGACTATCCAATATTTTAATTAAGGGTCTCTCCGAAGATATTTGAGGTAATGCTTCTTTCCATTCGTTTAATTCAAAAATACTTAAAAGTTGGTTCCGAACATAGTCCCAATCCTCAACAGCAAACAATTTTCGTTTCAGCCCATAATTCAATAGCTCCTGTATATAGGTAAAAACATGTTGGTCCATTTGGATACTCCTTCCTATGAACCTGAATTGTTAGTGACAGGTCTTTAGATTTTATTATTGTTTATACCCATCAGGGTTTTTCTGCATCCAGTTCCATGCACTTCCGATGATTTCTGTTACAGAAGTATATGAAGGGGACCAGCCTAATTCTGCTTGTGCTTTTTGAGAGGATGCTAAAAGGATTGGTGGATCGCCAAGGCGTCTAGATGTAACCTCCGCTCTTATTTCAGTTTTCGTTACTTTCATTGCTGCATCGAGAATTTCCTTTACTGAGAAACCGTTTCCATTACCTAAATTGTAAATAGCACTTCTATGCTCATTTCTTAGTTTTACTAAAGCTAAAATATGTGCTTCTACTAAATCGTTTATATGGATATAATCCCGAATACATGTCCCATCAGGGGTATCATAATCGTCTCCGTAAATTAACAGCTTATCCCTTTTTCCACTTGCAACCTGTAAAATAAGCGGAATTAAATGCGTTTCAGGATGATGATCCTCACCAATGGTACCATCTGGATGTGCTCCAGCAACATTGAAATATCGGAGAATCATCGAATGAATACCGTAAGCTTTTTCACACCAATGCAGCATTTTTTCAATAGCGAGCTTTGTCTCACCATAGGGATTTGTAGGATTTGTACTTTCTGATTCTTGGATCGGCATCTCCTGTACCTCTCCATAAACTGCTGCCGTAGAGGAAAACACGATTTTATTGACATAAAACTGTGCCATCACTTTTAATAAGCACATCGTTCCGTATACGTTGTTTTCATAATATTTAAGAGGATCACTCATACTTTCGCCAACTAGAGAGTTGGCAGCAAAATGAAGAACTGCATCAAATTTGTGATTTTGAAATACTTTTCGTAAAAATTCTTGATTCTTTATATCCCCTTCATAGAAAGTGCATTCCTTTGCAATAGCCTGTTGATGACCCGTTTCTAAGTTATCAATAACAACTACCTCTTCATGACGATCTCTAAGATGTCTTACAGCGTGACTTCCGATGTATCCTGCCCCACCTACAACTAACACGGTCATGTCTAGTCCCCCTAATCAGTCTTTATTTTCCTAGCTCCATCACCTATGTCAACTATATAAAAGCTTGCTTGTCTTCCAGTTTTTCCGCTATAGCGTTTGCCAACATGCTGTGTAAATGAGTCGATATGATGTTTATCTATTAAATTAACAGTACAGCCCCCGAAGCCAGCACCTGTCATTCTTGCCCCAATTGCCCCTTCCTCCCATGCAGCCTCTACTAGTACATCTAATTCTTTAACGGAAACTTCATAATCATCTCGAAGGGAAATATGGGATTCATTCATTAACAATCCAAAACCCTCAATATCACCATTATTAAGCTTTTGAACAGCCAACTTAGTTCGTTCATTTTCATACACTGCATGTTTAGCCCGTTTTCGGTATAAATCGTTTTCGATGAGATGCTTAAAACTTTCAAATTCACTAATTGATATACTCCCAAGTGTTGGAGCTGTCAGAGCTTGATTTAAATCCTTCAATGCTTGCTCACATTGATAACGTCTATCATTATATTTTGAGTCCGCTAGCCCTCTACTCTTATTCGTATTTGCAATGATAAGAGTTAAATTTTCAAGCTTTAAAGGGCTGTATGTATATTCTAAAGATTGACAGTTTAAAAGAATGGCATGATTTTTTCTCCCCATACCTATGGCAAACTGATCCATAATTCCACAATTAACGCCAACAAACTGATTTTCTGCCCATTGGCTTAATTGAATCATTTTCAACATATTCATATTCAATTGAAAAAGATCATTCAGCATAACAGACGTTACAAGCTCTATTGATGCAGAAGAAGAAAGCCCGGCGTTGTTTGGAATGTTTCCTACATATACGACATCGAACCCTTGATTAATCTGTTGCTGATATTGCTTAAATGCATAAATAACACCTTTTGGATAATTGGCCCATGCATGGATACTTTCAAATTTCAGCTGTCCTACCTCAAACTCTATCACACCTATATGTGGAAAATTATTTGAATACATTCTAATTTTCGTATCAGATCGTTTTCTAGCCACAGCATACGTTCCTATACTTAGAGCGCATGGAAAAACAAAACCTCCATTATAATCTGTATGCTCGCCAATTAAATTTACTCTTCCTGGTGCAAAAAAAGTATGAAGCTCACCCTTATCCCCAAACTTCTCATAAAATAGATGAACAGCCTCTATCATTGTAATTCCTCTTTCTCACTTAGTTAATTAAATTACTTTATAAACTTAAGTAAAAAATACATTCTTTTCTGAAAATTGTCAACAGATAAGTTGAATCGAACAGAATTCACCTATCCCCTACACTCATTTGCGAATCAAAATATCTGGACGCAAATAAGTTTGATTACCATATTCGACATCGATATAGTCCCAGTTATTTGTTGTTGTCATAAATTCAATTTTATTTTCATGTACAAGAATGGTATCTTCTGACTTGATGCCCGGTAAAGCAGGATTCCATGCGTATGCCTGATGAATAGAAACCTTACTAGTAGAATAGGGACTAGCGAGATATTCTCTAGTGGCAAATCCCGTTAACCCACCTTGATGGAGATATCTCCAATCCTCTGGATAACCAGCTTCTCTGTAATGCTCGATTCCTTTATTAACAATATTACCTACGCTGGCACCGGGAATAGTGTTAGCATTCATGGCTACATCAATTCTTGCTAACTTTTCCTTATTGATCAATAATTCTTTAGGAAGTTTCCCGAAATGAACAAATCTTGTTGCATTTGCGACTAGTCCCTCTCGTTCGGCACAGAGGACCATCATCAAATATTGATCGAGTTTTTTATTAGTTGGAAGAGGATGACGATAGTTATAAATACGTTCATCCGTAGCAATTAATGCCACGTGAATGACAAGGTCATGTTCAATTGTCTTTTTAGTTAATTTTCCGCAAATCTCCAATTCCGACATCCCTGGCTTTATTTCTTTCCCTGTTTGTTCAAGTATATTAGCTGTACACTGACAAACCTCTCGATAACTTTTAATCTCATTTTCACTTAAACAAGAACGAATGAACGAAAGATCTTGATCAACTACCTTCCAATCAGAAAAAATAGTATCACTGACAATACGCTTTCCTTCTGTTAATTTATGAATCAAATCATTTGTAGATTCATACCACTCGCAAGAATAAATTTGAAAGTCAAAACGAATATCCTTACATTCCTCTTCTATTATTCTTCGTTCTTCCATTTTGTTTGTAATTAAATAGTTTTGTTTCTTTAATATAAGCCAGTCAGATACTCCATTTGGATCAGACAAGACGATATGATTTTTTCTTCCCTCTGTCAGCCACGAAAAATTATTTCGTTTGCGAAGAAGAATTCCATCATAGCCATTCTGCTGCAAATAATTTTTTAGTTTTTGCAATGGTTGCATACTCATTTTCCTTTCATTTCCACTTAATTAATTAATTTTATTAATTATGTTATAATATAATGAATGTTTTTTTCAACATTTCTTGTCAAATAAGGTAAAATATTTTCAAGTAGTTTAATTGGAGGTCGTACGATTGCAAAAAGGTAGTTTTCAATGGATGAAATCATTAAACAAATCTATGATTTTAAATAAAATTCGCGTGAGCGGTTCGATTTCTCGTGCTCAAATTGCGAAAGATACGAAACTCACTCCTCCTACTGTCAGTAGCATTGTCAAAGAGTTAATCGAAGAAGAACTTGTCATTGAAAGTCAGCAAGGAGAATCAAGTGGCGGACGTAAACCTACTATGCTTGTCATTAACGAGCATGGATTTTATGTACTTGGTTTAGATATCGGGCCAGTTAAAATACGGATAGTTCTGACCAATATTAATGGAGATGTGTTAGCGAGTCATAGTAAGGAGTTACCATCAACTATTACAAATGAGATTCTTCTTGACCTATTAATAGCTGAAATACATTTTATGCTAGAAAATTTTGCGGAACCCCACAGAAAGTTAATTGGAATAGGAATCGGGATGCATGGTGTGATCGATGTAGAACATGGAAATTGTTTATTTGCTCCAGACCTGCAACTTCGTGATATTCCTATCAAAGAGATACTAGGGGAACATTTCCAAGCACCCGTAAAAGTCGAGAATGATGCCCGTGTAATGGCTCTTGGCGAAACTTGGTTTTCAAGTGATCATAACAAAAGTGGAACAATTGTCACTATAAACGTTGGACAAGGGATTGGTGCTGGAATTGTAGTAGAAGGTAACCTTCTTCACGGTGAGCATAATCTCGCTGGAGAAATCGGTCATATGTCCATTGATTTAAGTGGAAACAAATGTACTTGCGGTAATTTTGGATGCTTACAAACTTTAGCCTCCGGAGTTGCCATTAAAGAAAGAGCCTTAAAAGAATTAGCGATGGGGAAAAATAGTTTTTTACATGAAATGGTGAACGGAATTGAAGCAAAAACGATCTATGAGGCAGCATGCAAAGGGGATTTATTAAGCATTGAACTTTTACACAATACTGGAATTTATTTAGGGATTGGTATTACAAACTTAATACATTTATTAAATCCTACAAAAATCATCATAACCGGTGGTGTCTCAAATGCGGGTGACTATATCTTAAAAGGAATAAAAGATACGGTTGCTGGTCGAGCATTAACACTTAATGCAAAATCAACTGAAATTGTTATTTCCAAGCTTGGAGAATATTCTGCTGCCATTGGAGCTGCTGCTTTAGTGTTAGTTGAGTTATTTTCTATAGATCAGGTTGAATAAGAATGCTCCAGTTCAAAAAGGACTGGAGCTTCTTTTTATTTCAATAACTAATATTGTTTATTTCCCTAGTTCATTAGCTAGAATAAGAAAGACACTGGATGTCCAAGTAAACGCAGGGTCTCGGAGACCCTCCCCTGTTAATGCATTGAAATTTTCAGCCATACCAGATTGATTAGCCATCGCACAGTATTTTCCAGCTATTTTCCTTGCAAGATCTCTTTCACCTACTGCCTGTAAACCATCCACTATTAGCATAGTTGAAGGTGCCCATATCGGACCACGCCAATAACCATCTTGACGATAATAAGGACTATCTATACTTTCAGTAGCAAATCCATGGTCTGTTTCGAATTGATGTTGATGAATTAGACGATTTAATAATACTTCTCTTTGATTTTCAGATAATCTATCACCTAAAATAAGCGGAATAAACAAAATCAAGCTTTGAGACGAGATTAGTTGATGGGAGCCTGACAAACAAGCCTGAAATCCTGTTTCTGTCCAAAAGTGATCCTCCATCTTATTGAATATATCATCTGCCCTTTGTTTCCAGGCTCTCGCTTCTTCCGTTTTCCCAATTCGTTGGGCAATTGTTGCTAGTACATCCATTTGAATAATCAAAAAAGCAGTCAAATCTGGGGTTTCAACAGGAATTCCCTTTGAAAAAACGGTGCTATTATCCCAACCGCTATCATTGCCATGATTATATTGTGGTATCCCATCCCTGTCATCATCTCTATAATTAAACCACCAGTTCGTCCATCGTACTAAAGGTTCATAAATTTCTCTTAATTTATCATCTGAAATAAAATCTGAGCGATCCAACATCCATTTTAACGTCCAACCATGGATCGGTGGCTTACAACAATTCCACAATGAGGATTGATCATTAAGAAAATCTGGTAACGCTCCACTTTCATCCTGCCTGTCAAAAAAAATACAAAATTGATCCCATGCCAACTCTGGATTATGCTTAATTAAGGCCATCGCATTAAAGCAGTGATCCCAGCTCCATATATTTGTCATCCAATTTTTAGACATATACATAGCCGGACGTGATAATAATCCTTCTGCTTTTACGACAGAAGACCATGTAATATAGGAAGCCATTTCCCAACCATTTTGAAATTTATCAGGCACCTTCAACGTATTCTCTTTCCAGTTTCTGAACTCTTCTTCTACACCATTGACAGATTCTAAAAAGCTCATTCCTAGGCATGCATCTTTTTCATATGTAATATGATAGTCTGAGATGGCCGTTTCAAAGGTTCCATTTGAGTCAATAGGACGGCAATTAATGTGAATAAATTTACTTTTATCCACTTCAAAAGGGGCTTGAACCTCTACACTTCCCTCTATAGGGATAATGCGAAATCTCCGTTTCTGTTTAAAACTATTAATCTCCCAAGTATGGTCCGGGCAAGCCAATGCATAATCATATGATCCTGTTAATGCTGTTAACCGAAGTCCGATTCCATCCCCCTTCATTCGGATCGTGCGGTCTGAGCTAAAGCAGCATTCCAATGTTCCTTCTTTTGCAACAAGTCTCAGTAAATGAGGAGAGAATTCTACCTCATAATCTTGCTCAATCAGTTCATCATTGACTAAATTGATTTTAAAAATAGCACCGCTTTTTTCATCTCCTCCCCTAATCATTCGAATGTACAATGCTTTTCGATCGTAGTCCCCAAAATAAATGGGGGAAATAACGAAATAAGATCCATATCGACTAAACGGAATTTTCATTTCCTCTATTTTCATCTATAACTCCTCCCTAAAACTACAGAATGGATGAACCGAAATTCATCCACCCTCATTATTTGATACCGCTCGAAGACACTCCATTTACAATATACTTTTGGGCAAGGAAAAATAATAGTAGCGGCGGTAAACTAATCAGGAATGTAACAGCCATTATTCCTTCCATATCTACATCATACATCCCTTTAAATTGGGCTAAACCTAGTGTTAATGTATACTTACTTTGATCATTAAGGAAAATTAATGGTCCTAAATAATCATTCCAACTCGATAAAAAGTTAAACACTGCGATTAAAACGATAATCGGCCACATTAACGGTAAATGGATTCGATAATAAATTTGAAAAGAATTAGCTCCGTCCATTCTTGCTGCCTCATCCAGTTCTTTTGGAATAGACATAATAAATTGTCGCAACAAAAATATGTAGAATGCTGACCCAAACCAAGATGGTACAATCAATGGCTTTAATGTATTAATCCACCCAAGGAAATTAAATTCCATATATTGAGGAATCATTGTTACTTCCCATGGAATCATCATCGTAGCTAGAAGAACAATAAATAGAAAATCTCTACCTTTAAATTTAAATCTTGCAAAGCCATATGCAACTAAAGTGGAAGAAATAATTTGACCGATTGTTGTCAAGGTCGTTACAATCACACTATTTACTAAAAAAGTATTAAAAGGCTGGCTATTCCATGATTTCGCAAAGTTTTCAAAATGCCATGTGGAAGGAAGCCATTTAGGTGGAAAAAGATATAATTCGTCAGGTGATTTCATTGATGTCGTAATCATCAAAAGGAATGGCGCTAAGAATAGTAGTGATAAAAAGATCAAAATGATATAGATAGTCCCATTACTTAGCCTGTTTTTTAACCTCATCCTAACACCTCCATCTTAAGATTTTTCATTCTTCACTTCATTTTCATAAAACACCCAGGCGGATGAAGATTTAAAAACAAGTAAAGTCAAACATAGAATGATTAAAAACATAATCCAGGCATTTGCGGAGGAATAACCCATTTTAAAATACTTAAATGCATTTTCATAAACATACATCGCATAAAAGTAGGTGGACTGAAGCGGCCCTCCACCTGTCAGTACTAAAGCTAAAGTCAATTGTTGAAAAGCACTAATAATCGTGGTGATTAAATTAAATAACAAAGTTGGTGTTAAAAGTGGTAAAGTGATTTTAAAAAAACTATACAATTTACCTGCTCCATCAATTTCGGCAGCTTCATATAATTCTTGAGGGATATTTTTCAGTCCTGCTAAAAATATGAGCATCATCGTTCCTTGGCCCCACAGACTGGCTATAACCATCGCAATGAGTGCCCAGCCCTGTTGATTTAGCCAATCAGGCCCCTGAATTCCAACTAATGACAGTAAATGATTTAAAAGCCCATACTCGCCGTTATATACCCAACCCCAAATCATCGCTAATGCAACTCCGGAAATAACCGAAGGAACGTAGAAAAAGGTTCTAAAAAAGGAACTTCCTTTTAATTTTTTATTTAACAGCATGGCTAGTAGAAGAGACACAATAATATTAAGCGGAACAAATAGCATAGCAAATTTTACCGTTACCCATAGTGAATGCCAAAATAACGGATCATCTGTGAACATCACAATGTAGTTTTCAAATCCAATAAACCTTTTTTCTCCTACAATCGGCCATTCAAAAAAGCTAATTACAAGTGAAAAAAATAATGGTCCCAGTGTGAATAGTAAAAACCCAGCAATCCAAGGTGATATGAAAAAATAAGGGGCAAGATTGCCCCATTGCTTTTTCTTTTTAACCTGTATAGAGGGATTTACTTTATTGAAACTTATATTCGGCTTCATTCAAATCCTCCTAGACAGCTTAATTTCCTACATATTTCTCAGAATCCTTCACTGCTTTATTTAATAATTCCTCTGCATCTTTTCCAAGCATAACAGCATTTATGGCAGCAGATAGGTTACGATTGATCTCGTTCCAATTCGGGTTTAAAAGAAATGCAGGTGTATTAGATGAATTTTCAAGCATTGTATAAAATGGCTTATACAGCTCATCTTCTGTAACTTTTGTCGCTTCTGCAACACTTTTTCTTACTGGAAGGTCAGCTGTTCTCATCTTGATCGCTTGTTCAGAAGAATAAAATTTTACAAATTCCCAAGCTAAATCTTTTTGTTTAGAATCCTTCGCAATGGAAACGGCGGAGGATGCAATCAGTCCTTTTACTGGTTTAGAACCAAATGCAGGCATAACGGCCGTCCCTACATCAATTCCAGCCTCTTTAAAACCTTCCAATGGCCAAATCCCACTAATATACATCCCTAATTTCCCCGCTTTAAAGATATCGCTTCCACTTTGTTGACTTTTACCCCCTACTAAAACAGCGATTCCTTCCTTCACCATATCACCGTACATTTGAACCGCACTAATCGTCTCTGGACTGTTCATATAACCATCAATTTGTTTACCATCTTCACTAACAAAACTTCCGCCATTGCTCCAAATTAACCCTTGTAAATCGTACGTGTCGGGCTCTGAAGTTACTCCAAATCCGTATTGTTTCTTCCCTTTATCGGATAATGTTTTGGCAATCTTCTTAAAGTCATCCCATGTCCAATCATCCGATGGGTACGGAATTTTATATTGATCAAATAGCTTTTTATTGTAATAGACTACCATCGTGGTAAAACCAGCTGGCATGCCGTAAATTTCTCCATTCACACTCGAGTAATTAAAGAGACCTTCATAGAAATCATCCATTTTTATTTCATCATCTTTTTCCACAAATGATTTTAAAGGCTCTAATGACTGATGATAGGTTGAAAAATCCCACATATACATAACATCTGGCGGATTTTTTGCTCCAAAAGAAGCAGCAATCTTTTGATCAAATCCATCTCCATAAGCTTCTACCTGTACTTTTACATTAGAATTGGCCTTTTCAAATTCCTTAGCTATGTCTTGTTGAATCTTTAATGTATCTCCAGAATCCCAAGTTGCGAAACGGATAACTTTTTTGCCATCCTTTTTATCCTTTTCTCCTGAAGCACCTTCTGAGCTACAAGCTGTAACCAAAAGTAAAACGAGAGCCATCAATAAAAGCCACCACTTATTTCTTTTCATATAATTCTAATCCCCCTTTTATATACTAAATATTCAGAAAAATATAACCGCTTTCATTATATCTTTCTTGAAAGCGGTTAAACACATCTATATGTTTGATTAAAAGTGGACATTTATCTTTTATTTATTTTATACCTGCCAATTTGTATGATTTAGGTGTACTTTTGTTTTGTGCGGTATTTAGAAGGGGGATTACCGGTACATTTTTTATACCATCTACTAAAATATTTTGCATCTTGAATCCCAACCTTATCTGCAATTTCCTGTATCGTTAACGAGGAGGATTTTAGAAGCTGTTCTGATAACTCTATTCTCTTTTTCTCAATAAATGAGTGGATACTGATGCCCGTTTTCTTTTTAAATAACGTACTTAAATGGCTTCGGCTAACTCCAACAAAATCTGCAATTCCATTAACAGAAATAGGTTCAGATAAATGGTTTATCACATATTCCATTACGGTGAAGACAATCTCTGGACAGTCTGGGATATCATCTTTTAGATGATGAAGACCTACAACCGGTTTCATAAGACTTTGCTGATGGAATTCATCCTTAAATGTAGATAGAAAATGATCTAACTCTTTATCTTCAAATGATGTTTTTAAAAGATAGCCTGATGCTCCAATTTTCAAGCCTTCTTGTGCATACTCAAAGTCTTTATGACAACTTAATAGCAATATTTTCGTTTTAGGATATTTTTCTTTTATTTTCCTTGCCAATTCAAGTCCATTTTCCTCAGGCATGACAATATCGGTAATGACAATTTCAGGTTGATACTTAATAAATTCCTCCCAGCCCCGATTTCCGTTAGCAGCGTCAGCAATCACTTCCATGCCATACTTCTTCCAATCCACCGTTGCGATTAATCCTTTACGTACGATTGTTTCATCATCAACTATTAACACTTTTATATTCGAAGCTTTCGTCACTCTTTTCCACCCACCTTATTGGCCAATAAATCGAAAATATCGTTCCTTTTCCTTCAATCGAGTCAGCAACAATCCTATGGTTTTTCCCGAAATGGATATAAAACTTTTGTTGTACATTATACATTCCAATCCCTCTATCATTCGATTGAGAAGTTGGAACTGAAAATAAAGAATCTAGTTTAGATGGTGACATTCCTTTACCATTGTCCTTTAAAATAAGCTCAAAACAATCTTTTTTCTCAATAACCTCAAGGTGAATTTCACCTATACCATCTTCAAATGCATGAAAAAAGATATTCTCTAGCATCGGTTGAAGAGTCATTCTTGGAATTAATGCCTGTTCAAGTTTTTTCTCCATCTCCATATGAAAAGTAAAATTTGGTCCGTAACGAAGTTCCTGAATGACTAAAAAATGGTGAATGGCTTCCAGTTCCTCTTTAAGAGGTATAAGCCCAATCGTAAAATTTAAATTACCTTGTAGAACCTTCGTTAAGTGATATAGCATCTTACTAATTTCGTGATTGCCATCCAAACGAGCCTTCCATTGAATGGTATTTAGTGTATTAAATAATAAATGGGGATTAATTTGATAATGAACAGCTTTTAACTCGGCTTCTCTCTTTACTTCCTCTGTTTCCTTGATTTCCTCCATCAGCTGCTTTATTTTGTATACCATTCTATTAAAATGATGACTCAGTCTTCCGATTTCATCTTTTGTTTTAGTCGGTAGCTTTGTCTCAAATATACCGTTGCTAACTTCATCAATGGCAAACTTTAGTTTTAATATTTTTCCTGAGAATTGTTTTGAAAATAAATAAGATAAAACCATCGCTAGTAAAACAGCTATAACCATGCCAATTGTTACGACCTTTAATATCACTCTAGTTGACTTATAAAACTCGCCATGAGGGATCCTAAATTGAATTGTCCAATTGTTTGTTTTAGTAGACTCCGTCCAAACGATATCGTTATCTAAATCTTTATCGTTACTAATCGTTCGATACAAATATTCCCCCGACTGATTATAAATTGAAATTCTGGAATTTAAATCATCTTCTAAAACCTTTATCATTTTAAATAAATCATCGACATCTGTTTCAATTAAGATAAAGCTATTTTTTAATACTCCATATGAAATTGGAAGTGGGACAGCAAGTCCAATCACTTTATTTGGATTATTATATTTATAATGCATAGGGGTATAGATCCCTATCTCGGAATTTTTCTTTCTGCGTGCTTTTTTTAAAATCTCAATTTTTTCTATTTCCTCGTATTTCAGATTTCTATCTCCATAATAATATCCAGACTCTGTAAGCAAATATATCCCTTCCACATCTACCTTTTGATGCGTTTGGATTAACCTCTCCAAATTTATCTCTTCCTTAAAATCAGAGTATGTTTTAGGTCGCTGGTCACTTAATTCGATTGAGGCTTGGTCGGTTATATATTGCTGAATCGATGCAACACTAAAATACATATCTCCAATAATTCGATCTAGTTCCTTTTGAATCTTTTCACCGGCAAACTGATTATAGTTTCTTAATTGCTCTTTCACTACTTTCGATGATTGGTAATAAGAGATTAGTCCCAATGTTAGTAAAGGAATTAACGCTACCAACAAAAACATAACTAATAGCTTTTTTTGAGTATTCAGTTGAAAGGTATTAGAAATACTTCTTAAAAAAATTTTCATTAGCCACGATCCTTTGAGAAAGATTAGTAGTTTTTTACTTATAGGCAGAGCTTTAAATAATATTCATATCTTTCTCCATATCACTATTAAAACCCTTCTTTAAAGATGGTAACAAAGTGTAATATTGACTAATTTAAAGCTTACTAATCTAATGCACGAACACTCTTTCACGGATCATTCTGGACAAGATTCATATAAAAAATTAAAAATAAAAGGCTGACCCTAAAAAAGCTTTTAGCTTTAGAGTCAGCCTAAAATAGTTATAAATAAAGAATTATTAATACATTGGCACTGGAGGATCGATACCTAATACTTTCTCTCCATCTACAGTTAACCATATATAATAATGATCAATGTCTTTCTTCAATATCTTTTCTAATTTAGCAATCAATTTTTCTTGCATTTCGAAAGATAGTTTTGCTGTTTCCTCTCCTAAAGGAATTCCCTTTAACCCTAGTAAGTCTGCAGCTAATCTTGCCTCATCGTAAGAGACTTCAACATACTGATCATACTCAGATAAATAAGCAGCTTCAGCAGGTTTAACAGAAATTACAAAACTAACTAGTAAAGCCATTAATAATAAGCTTAACTTTTTCATTTCTTTTCCCCCTCATTTATTATTTTATCTTTTAATGTTAAAAAAACATCAACAATGTCTGGATGATACATCGTACCTTTACAACGTAAAAGTTCATCAAATGCTTCATCCCTTGTCATACCCTTTTTATAAACTCGATCTGTAGTCATTGCATCGAATGAGTCAACAACTGAAATAATCGCAGCTTCAATAGAAATTTCCTCACCTTTTAACCCTTTCGGATAGCCTTTACCATCATATCTTTCATGGTGTTGTTCGACCACAATCCCTGCGTTCCTTAGTAACGGGAGATTTGTCTCTTCTAATATTTCTCTACCATATGTGGAGTGCTGTTTCATGATTTCCCATTCTTCAGAGGTCAATTTTCCTGGCTTCAGAAGGATTTCTAAAGGAATTTTTAATTTACCCACATCATGTAAAAATGAAGCAATGTTTAATCTAAGGATTTGCTTTGTTTTTAGGCCTAGCGTTTCTCCAACTAACATAGATAATCGATTGATTCTATGACAATGATCAACGGTATAGCCATCTTTTTCCTCAATGGAAACAGCTAAATCCATAAATTCTTTTGTGATTTTACTATAATGATGAAAAATAGGCTGCGAAGTCACATATAGAAATTCAGTAGTTCCTTTCGCCTGAAAAATATGGTACTCAGAGACTGGAACTTTATAAAAGGAATCTCCCGCTTTGATAGGCTCAAAGCCAGCGTCTGTTTGTAGCTTTAACTCCCCAGACAAAACATGTAAATATTCTAAAGCGTCCCATCCTTCTGAAGGCTCTAAACACCATCTAGTATCTGGGTCCAATTTATGATAAATAATTTCTGTACCATCACCTGATGCAATAAGGGAAATCTGCAGCCCTTTCATGTGGACTGTTTCTATGAAACTCTTTTCATTTATAAAGCCCACTACACTACCTTCTTTCTGATGTCTTGATCTTTGTGCTACCTTCACACGTAGTATCTCTCATTTAGTAGTATAGGCATTTATTTTATAAAAATCTAGTAATAACAGCATTTGCCAAAATCCGGAAAATTCAATGAATATTCATTCTATTTCCTATATTTTATTGCTAATACTTACATTTTAGGAAAAATAGTGATAAATTTCTAGATAAATTTTATAAATATTTAGAAATTTTGTATTTCTATGTAGAATGATAAAATATTCTACTCTAAACTTTGGTGTTGACTTGTCTGACTGACCTTTAGCTTTGTTTTTATTGTTATACTACCTAAATATACTTTAGATTCACCTACAAATACGAATACTGCTGTTCCTATAGCTAAATGTAGTACAGCCCAAGGAATATTTAAAGAGGTTTTAATCGTTAAGACACCAATTAATAATTGAAAAATCGTTAGCAACGTAACGATTGCCAATCTCTTTTGTAAACTAGCTCCCCATTTTTTCGTGATTGCTTTATAAGTAAGAAGAAGTATATAAACAGTTGAAACAATTGCTAAGAATCGATGAAGGGTTTGAAGAATCTCTGGAGTTGTAACTGGAATAAGTGAATCCCTACAATTTAACCACTCACATGCTAATCCATATGACTGATGCTTAATATATGCACCGAAGCCTAAGGTCAAAATCAGCAGAATCATTAAGATATTTAGGTGGCGATTGATTAATTTTTGTGAATAATCATTGATAGGACTATATACATGTTTGACCTCTTGTACAGAATTCCTCCAAATCCATACTAGGCTAAATAAATACAGCATAGCAATTAATAAATGAATTGTGACTACGATAGCCGGTAAATCTTTTATAACAACTACTGCCCCTAATAGGACTTGTATAATTAGAAGAAACAGCATTCCCCAAGCTGTTCTACGAACATTCGAATCTACCTTTGCCCTCACAATCTTGAAAAATAAAATAACAGTCATGATTCCAAGAATGGCGCCTATCACTCGATGTGTAAACTCTACAAGAGTCGTCCCCTTTAAAATCGGTATCACTGAACCATTGCATAATGGCCATTCAGGACCACACCCCATTCCTGAATTGGATGATGCAACATATCCTCCAAAGACAATTAATAGATAAGTAACAATAATAGATAAAAATGCCAACCGTCTTATTGCCAAAGCATATCCCTCCCTACGCTTGAATATTTTGAATTTAAAAATAAGTTTATCGGAAGCTGGAAAATATTACGGTGATTTGAATCACAAATCGTATTTAATTAGAAAATTCCAGCAAAACCCAAAGGCTTTTTCATCAATAATAGGCATTTGTTACAGTCACTCCGTGTAAAAATACATACCTTATAGGGGAATTACCTAATTTTAAAAGCGGAAGCGCCTTGATTAGCCCCGATAAAGAAGACTGGTAGATTGGCGAGAGTAGCGAAGGCAGAGACCTAGTCGCACTTATGCAAACCGTTCTTTGGTTTGCCAAGCAAAGCTTGCCCACCCAGAAAGTCGTTCTTTGACTTTATGGGTGGCGAACATTTGACCTCGAGGTCGACAAGAACTCGGGCGTCCTGTCGCATTGTCGACACTAGAACTTCCTGTTCGTCGGGGCTAGGACGCTTGCGCTGGACAATTTATATAAATAAAGGAGAGCTGCCCCGATGAATCCATTTGGATATTATCACCCATATTCACCGCAAAGTCCTTATCGACATTTGGAGTTTGAACCTAATTCATATCAGAACCCTTATCAACATTTAGAGTTTGATCCAAATCCGTATCAAAACCCTTATCAACATTTGGATATTGGACCAAATTCTTATCCAGACTCTTATGAACATTTCGAGTTTGGATCGGATCCATATCAACAATCTATCGAGGAAGATTTATATAGACAACCACCGCAATTAGAAAGAAGAATTGCTGCTCTTGAGCGTAAGAACGAAGAACAATCTAGTGAAATTAATCGGCTAAATGAGGAAATGAAGCGTCAAAATCAAGAAATCCGTCGTCAAAACCAAGAGATTGATCGCTTGAATAGAGAAATTGGACGAATTAATCAAGAAATAAAAAGACTAAATGAAAATGATGAAAAAACAACTCGTCGGCTAAGAAGAGTCAATCAAAGATTAAGAGCTGTTGAAACGAAATTTAGCCTACCTTATACACCATTCGAAGGTGAGTTTTAAGAGTATGATGTGAGCAGGTATCCTTATTTTTGAGGACCTGCTTTTTCTGTTCAGAAGAACTCTATACTATTTTTCAGACTTGTCTCATATCTTTAGAAGAATGACTTTTTAAAAAGAGGAGACCGATTATGAAGCTTTTTATAAGGGCAACTTTCCTATTAGCAATCACTGCGTTTATTGGGGAGTGTGTCGAATTTATTATTAATATGATTCTTGCAAAGGAATTAGGGGAAAAGGGATTAGGACTGTATATGTCTATTTTACCCACGATTTTTCTAGTAGTTGTCTTAGCAAGCTTAGAATTACCGATTTCCGTTTCTAAGCTGATAGCAGAAAAAGACGAGAAATATCATCGAAACATTCTGAGCCAAGTCACGAAATTTGCGATTCTCTCGACTATTTCTTTTTTAGTTATTGCAATGATTGTTTTACCGATTGTTCCTGTATTCGATGCCTATCATCCATATGTGAAATGGTTAGTGTTGATTTTAATTCCGATTGCTTCATTTTCCTCCATTGCCAGAGGTTTCTTTATGGGAACCCATGCCATGGGGAAAATTGCTGTCTCAAATTTTTTAAGAAGAGCATTACAGTTACTCCTGCTTGTATTCGTTTTTCAGTTATTAGAATTTAGTACCGATATGGCCATCATCTTAGCATTATGTGCACTAGTTGCCAGCGAGATTGGCGTTTTTGGATATTTAATTATTGAATATTTGATTAAACTCCGCACGTTAAATGGGAAATCTAGAAGTCAATTAAGTTCAAAATCAGTAAGGGAAAGTTTATTATCAGTCTCGGTTCCTACTACTGGCTTACGAATTTTCCATTCACTTACCCATGCGGTTCAACCTTTTCTAATCAAGGCAGCACTTATGAAAGCTGGTCTCTCAGCCGATATTGCTATGGAACAATTTGGTTTAGTAGCTGGGGTTGCATTAACGATTGGATTTTTCCCAGCATTTATCGCCCATTCTTTACTAATTGTGTTAATCCCAACTGTTTCAAAAGCTTATGCACAAAAGGACTTTACCCTTCTCCAATCATTATTAAGGAAAGTGATGCATTTTACTTTTATTTACGGAGTACCTGCTGTGTTGGCCTTCTACTTCTTTTCTAAACCTTTAACAAGACTTTTTTTCGATTCTGATGATGCGACAATTTATTTGCAAATGCTTTGGCCCTACTTTTTATTTCATTTCTTTGTCATCCCGATGCAGGCATACCTCATCGGACTTGGCTTAGTAAAAGACGCTTTTTACCATCAAATTTGGACAACGATCATATCCTTCTCGATGATGTTTGTATTCGGATCCTTACCACAACTGCAAATGGATGGAATTATCGTAGGCATGAATATGGGTGCTGTGTTATTAATGCTGCTTCATTATGTAACGATTTGCAAAAAAATTGGCGTGTCGTTCTTCGTTATGAACCCTATAAAAGAAGGATAGTAAAAAAAGCCGATACTGTTGAATGTAACAGGATCGGCTTTTACTTATCGGGGTTGAAAGGCCCCGCACTTTTGTTATTTTCCAATATATTGATCAAGGAATGAAGCTACCCCAGTGTAGGCAGTAATATTATTTTTCAATTTCACAAAGAAATGTCCTTCGTCCTCGAATCTTATATAAGTAACAGGGTGATTTCGTGCCTTTAACTCATCTACGATTTGCTCCGCTTCTTCAATTGGTACACGGGGATCATTTGCTCCATGCAATACCATAAGTGGACATTTGATACTTTCAATTCGATGTAACGGATCGATTTCTTCAAAAAATTCACTATCATTCTCAATACTTCCATACTCTGCTTCACGTAACTTTCTGCGCCACGAACTTGTTTTTTCCAAGAAAGTTTTAAAGCTTGATATCCCAACAATATCTATGGCTGCAGACCAAACTTCAGGATAATGA
This sequence comes from Bacillus sp. CGMCC 1.16607, assembly GCF_042683745.1. Classification (NCBI taxonomy): domain Bacteria; kingdom Bacillati; phylum Bacillota; class Bacilli; order Caryophanales; family Bacillaceae; genus Bacillus; species Bacillus sp. CGMCC 1.16607. The sequence goes on along the minus strand of NZ_JBHUJX010000029.1, from coordinate 34,244 downwards.
GTAATAGCCGCTAAAACCATGAATCCACCGTAGCTGCGTCCCATGATAGCGATTTTATCTGGGTCCGCATTTCCTTCCGACTTTAGCCACTCTACTAAACTTGTTAAATCTTGAACAGAATCCATCCGTTTCCTAACATCATCTAGATGTGAATAGGCTTTTCCATAGCCGGTACTTCCCCTAACATTTGGCGTACAAACCGCATAGCCATGGTTAAGGAAATATTGAAGAAATGGATTATACACAGCACGAATTTGGCTTTCTGGTCCACCGTGAACAAAGACAACGACTGGCAGTTTACCTTGGACATCCTTTGGCTTATATAAGAAAGCCGGAACCTCGAGTCCATCAAAGGAAGTGAACGTAATCAGTTCAGGTTCAACTAATCGCTCTTCCACCATCGGAGATTGAGAAACAAAAGTTAATCTTGATGATTCTTTCGTTTCCAAATCGAGTTCCCAGATGTCAGATGGATTTTTCGGACCATTTAATACGTAGCTAAGCTTAGAATCATCAGGTGAAAAAGTTAATTCACTCAAGACACCAATTGGTGTTTCCCATGCTTCACTGCTATTGTCCTCTAAATGTAAGATAATCCCTTTCGATATTCCACCTTCATTGACGGAATAGGCTAACTTATTTTTAGATGAACTCATCGTTAATCCTTCAAGATCCCATTCGCGCTCATCTAACCATTTCATTGTTTTCGTTGCAATTTCCAATGAAGCAAGTCCGACAAAGTCTCTATCCTTGTTCGTTAAAAAATAGAGCAAATCTCCGTCTTTATTAAATTGCGGATTCTCAAAGTTAGCCTCTCCCTCATGAAGAGTTAACCAAGACATTTCACCCGTTTCGATATTCAATAATCCAAGATCACTATCCAAATTGGTATTGATTTTTTGTATAAGTATCTCTTGATTGCCCGGTGCCCATTTTAGAGGTTGATAATATCCATCATCTGAAAATAGTTGCTTCATTTCAAGTGTTTCTAGGTTCTGAATATAAATATCAAAAAAAGTCGCATGACGGCGATTACTTGACCATGCAATCCATTTCCCATCAGATGAACTTCCGCCATAATGATGGATGTGTTCTGGTGAATTCGTAAGAGGCAATAGATCGCCATTTTCTTTTAATAGAAATAGTTGCGTTTTCTCATTAACGCCAACATCCATACCAAGAATACGCTTCGTCGTCCCTGATATGTATTTAATGAACATGATTCTTTCTTCCGTAAATGAAACTTGCGATGGCCAACCTTGTTTGTTGGACAGCTCCCAAACCTGTGGTAAGCCCGTGTAATCAGTGATAAAGCTAAGGTTTTGCCCAGTTGGATCATAAATAGGGTTTTTCGCTGTTCGAACATGTAAATAAGGTTCAATTCCGACTGTTTCCATTTGTTCACACCCTTTGATTAATTTGATTCATCTAATTACTTCGATATACGAAAGAAAAATCCTCCTTATTTTCTAAATTTTTCGATAAAAAATAAGCTGTCGAAAATTATTTCGACAGCCCTCATTTTATTTTAATAATGGATCAGTTACGTCACTAACTCCGACAAGACCTAGAATCGTTAAGAAGATTTTCTGTACACCATAGTAGGCATCTTTCGGATCAAAAAATTCTTCAAGTGTATGGCAGCCACCGTAATCCCCGCCACCTCCTAATGTAACCGCGGGAATCCCTAAGCTAATTGGCACATTTGAGTCTGTGCTGCTAGCACCATTTAATGCTGGTTCAAATCCTAGTACACTTGCAGCCGCTGAAGCAGATTGAACGATCATAGCATCTGCAGATTGACTTCCTGCTGGGCGATCGCCAACAAGCTCCAATTCCACCTTGATGGAATTTTTCCCCCAACGCCCATTTTCCTCTTCAACTGATTGGTGGAGCTCAGCTAATACCTGCTCCTCTAGCTTCAATAACTCGTCATGGGAGGTTGAACGCATATCAATGATCATACTGGCACTAGCAGCAATCGTATTGACAGAAGTTCCTCCAGATATCGTTCCTACATTAAACGTTGTTTTTGGATTCTCTGAAACTCTTATGTCAGAAATCTTCGCAATCGCTCTTCCTAATGCATGGATCGCACTTGGAATGCCAAAATCTCCAAAACTATGACCACCTGGCCCAGTATATGTCACTCGGTATCTACGACTTCCTGTTGCTAAATAGGTAATTTCTTCAGGTGTTCCTGGCTCAATGGAAATAAACCCATCGATTTCCTTGTTATCATTGAATAAGCCTTTTACGCCACATAAGTCTCCTAATCCTTCTTCTCCAACCGTTGCAACAAATACAATATCTCCTACTGTATCAATATTTGTCTTCTCAAATGCTCGAATGATCGAAAGGAGTGCCCCTAAACCTCTTCCATCATCAGCAATACCCGGAGCATAAATCTTCCCGTCTATTTCTTTTGCAACAACATCTGTTCCTTCTGGAAACACAGTATCAAGATGGGCAGACACAACTAGCTTAGGTCCTTGTCCCTTCCCTAGTCGATAACCTAAAATGTTCCCATGCACGTCTACATGTACATTTTCCAAGCCAAGTTCATGAAATCTTTTTTCGAAAAAATCCCCTCTAACTTTTTCTTGAAAAGTAGGGGCTGGGATCGCTGTAAAGTGAATTTGCTCAAGGACAGTATTCTCATTGTCGAATTTTATAAATTCTAACCCCTCTGTAACTTTTATTTCCTCAACAAGACGGTCGTATACGGAAGTCACTACTGAAGAAACCTGACTTGATCTTTCTGTTGTTTTCTCACTCATCCTTATCTCCCCCTATTGTTAGTTAATCCTCATCCTTCACATCAATATCCTCTGGAATCGGTTCACTTAATACCTCTTCTACAAGAAGCTTATACTTTTCTATTTGTTTCAAATGTAAATTGAATTGTTCCTTATTAAGTAAATATTGCTCCCCATCAAAAATAGCACGAATTCTCTTTTGCTGGATGAGTTTTTCGATAGCTGATTCACTCATCGATAAATACTCAGCTGCTTCTTTCACTGTTAAATACATGTTGGCACCTCAGTTGATGGATTCTAATTACTTTAAAGCGAGGCGATAATCTTTTTCGCAGTTGCTTCCCCGTTTTCAATACAGTCGGGAATTCCTACTCCGTAATACGAGCAACCTGCAATTTCGATGCCTGGATAATTTTCTGCAAGATAATTTTCAAGCGTTTCTACGCTTTTTGGATGGCTAATCAAATAATTAGGCATACTATCCGACCAAATTGTCACTTCACTTGCAACTGGAATAGCTACAATTCCAAGGCTTTTATTTATGTCGGCAAGTGCTACTTGAAGTAATTCCTCCTCCGACATTTTTTGTAATGAATCAAATATTGGTAGGCTGTTTTTATAAAAAAGCCTACCGAGCAAGTGGCGGTCTTCCGATGTATGATCCCATTTCCTGCTTGTCCATGTACAGGCATTGCAAGTCAATTCATTGTTGTCAGATGTAATAAAGCCAGTTCCGTTTTCAGGAAGTACGCTATCAGGTAAATCAAATCCCACATACACACTGATCATTGAACTACTTTTAAATGGTGCAAATTTATTCATTAACTGTTCATCCTGAAATAATTTTTCCGTAGCCTTTTGTGGAATACTTAACACGACATGATCTGCTTCAATGATTTCATTATTATGTAATGTAACTTGGTAACGATGATTGATTTTTTCAAGCTTTTCTACTTTTGTATTTTTTAAAATTTCAACTTCATCAAGCTTTCGTTCGTACGCATCGATAAGCGAACCTAAGCCGTTTTTGAAGGAAAGAAATTTCTTCTCTCCATTGCTCTGGAACTTTTCCTTGTTTGCTTCAAACCCTTTAATAATACTTCCATACTGTTCTTTATAGTCAAGGATATAAGGAAGAGTGGAAGCAATCGTTAAATCGCTTAGTTCGCCTGAATACACTCCAGATAATACAGGGGCAATTTGTTTTTCCACCAATTCTTTTCCGAAGAAATGTTCAAGAAATGTTCCAATGGAATCGTTTTTAGTAAAGGTTTCATTTTTTGTATAAAAATCTTTCAGCGCCTCTACCTTACCTTCAGCAGAGACAAGCGTGCTTTTCGCTAATGATTCTACACTTGCAGGAATACCGAAAACAGCATCTGAAGGAATCGGCTTTAATTCTCCTTCAGTGAAAATGAAAGATTTGCCCGTGGCATTAAAGACGATTTCACTTTCAAGACCAAGCTCTTTTACAAATGACATACTATTTACTTTACGAGAAACAATGGAATCTGCCCCTGTTTCTATTACATATCCACTTTTCTTTATCGTACGAATTTTTCCACCAAGCTCTGAGGCAGCTTCAACCAAAATAAGCCTCACATCTGATTGATTCATGTTTTTCCATTTTTGCAATTCATACATGGCAGATAATCCAGTGATACCCCCACCAATTACTAGGACTGTCTTCAACTATGTACACCCTCTTTTGCTTTCCTAATTCATCTACTTTAAAGTGTACCACAGAGAATTTCAGCAGTGAAATATTCATTATAAAATCATTTAGTGTGTACAATGACTTTCATTATGATATGTCAGGCGAATCAATGATGCTAATATGCCTAATGATTCGGACTCTTTTAGTATTTATCCGTCTTTTAAAGTGATATATCCGACTTTTAAGCCTTTTATTATCCGCCGATTCACTTCAGATATCCGTCCAAAGTGAACAAATATCCGCCCATTTCACAATTTTGTCATAATTACAACTATTTTTCTTGAAATTAGGATATGCACACGACCAATTTCATTTAAAAATAAAATCCAGTCTGCTAAGAACTGGATTTTCGCTTGCTAAATAATCGGATAATATTGCTCATAACGCGGATTACAGTAATATGGAGGTCTTGGTCCGATAAGAGGTACTTTCAAAGGGTTCGAATTTGAATTATAGAACATCTCTACTTTTTTATCTGAATGATTAACCAACAATAGTTCTACTTTCGGATTAAATGAATGAGATTGCAAATAGACTCCCTCCTTCAATTTCAGGTTACACTTCACCCTATTCATTTTTTCAGGTAATGAGTCTGTCTTAACGAAAAACCAGGCACCTCCATTACATTTATGACATAAGGTTACATTACATTGTAATCTAGGAGGATTCCCTATGTCTCAAGAAAATCCGAATAAATCTGATAGTCAAAATTACCCGATGTATCCTAATTACGGAAAAATTACAAAATACGAAGATATTTCGATTACCGTTCCAGAACAAAGGCAGTTTCGCCAACCTGGAGTAGAAAATTTAATGGTGCCACGGCCAATCATTGAAAATCCAAATGAGAAGGGCAGTGGGAAACTACTTGGAAAGGTTGCTCTTATTACAGGTGGAGACAGCGGAATTGGTGCGGCTGCAGCTATTGCCTTTGCCAAGGAAGGAGCTAATGTAGCTATTTCCTATTTAGATGAACATGAGGACGCCAATCGAACAAAACAGAGAATAGAAGAATTAGGACAACGTTGTATATTATTACCAGGTGACTTGCGGGATAAGCAACAATGCGTTCATATTGTTGAAGAAACAATCAAGGTATTCGGACAAATGGATATTCTTTGTAATCACGTAGGTATCCAGTTTCAACAGTTAAGCTTACTCGATATTACCGATGAGCAATTCGATGACACCTTTAAAGTAAATATTTACTCTCATTTTTACACTACACGTGCTGCTTTACTCCATTTAAAAGCAGGCAGTTCGATTATTAATACATCCTCTGTTGTGGCCTTTGATGGGAATGAACAATTGATCGACTACACTGCAACGAAAGCAGCAATCTTGGGCTTTACTCGTGCTTTGGCTAACAGCCTTGTTGAAAAGGGCATTCGGGTGAATGCGGTTGCCCCAGGACGGATATGGACTCCACTTATTCCTTCTAGTTTCTCTGCGGATCAAGTTATTTTAGCTGGAAATCCAATGAAACGCAATGGACAGCCATTCGAACTAGCACCTACATTTGTTTATCTCGCTTCAAACGATTCACGTTTCGTGACAGGACAAACACTTCACGTGAATGGAGGACAGTATTTTTCATCTTAAAGGCCTTTATAGACAGACAGCAGGCACCATAATAATCATGGTGCCTGCTAGTGAGAGTCTTAATAATAGCAATTTTTATATTTTAATTTCACTTTCCTGTTCCTCTTTACTAAAGGTAAAAATTTTTCTTATAACCCCTATTGTTAAAATGAATAAAGGGATGGCAATGACGATCATTAAACCGAACGAACTTTTCATGAAAGTTGCGATAGAACCAACCTTAGGAATACTAAAGAATAGAGACCCCACTATCTGTTTAGATGAGACTAAACCTTCATCTCTCACATTATTTGCATCCCCTTGTGTAATAAAGAATTCTTCCCCGTCTTGATGAACTACTTCGACGATTCTATGGGTAACTGGAGTGTTTTGGCTATTTCTATATGTAATCACATCATTGATGCTTGGAGTGTCAGTTTCACTTGATTTAACTACTATTAAGTCCCCCGGTTTAATTAATGGTTCCATGCTTCCCGTTAACACAGTCATAACCTTATATCCCAAAATTGTAGGGAATTGGCCGGGATTATTTTTTGATTGCCACATCGAATAAAGTGAAGAGATACTTAGTATCACTAATAAGCCTATCAGAATATTTCCTATCCATTTAATCACTTTTTTGATCATGTCAGAAGCTCCCTCTTCTCATTATATTAATCCTACAAAATTTATCTCCTTTCACACGCTTATCCAATAAATCAAAAATAAGACACTCATCCCTGTAAAATTGTTTCTCTAGTAATCACAAAAACAGAAAAATGTTCCTAATAAAGAACAATAAATTCATTATAATTTACATTTTATAAAAGTTCAATATACTAACCATATTTCGTTCTATATATTGAACATATTTTACTATTGTTCATCGACTTTTGGTTTTTATAGGAATGAAGAGTTATAAGACTTTTTAAAATAAAAAAAGTCGACTTCCTTTATTTTAAGGAATCGACTTCTTCTTCCATTTCGTTAATATGCCAAACGATAGACTAAAAATCGTTCAAAAGGATTATTTCTATACTCAGGCAATCGAACTTCCTCTTTTAATTCAAATGAGGTGTGATTTTCCAGAAAAAAGATATAGTCTTCAGATCCATAATATAGGATCAATTCTATTTCCCTCTTAAATTTTTCCACTGATAGCAAAATATTGTTGATAATATTCATAAAAATTTGTACGGAAAACGGATTAAAAAAATAAAATCGATTGTCTAACGGATCAATCATGTAATCCTCTGCTCTGCAACAATGGAAATGAATTTTCCCCTTACCATTTTTATTTTTCTTCATATATCGATTCTGATTTTCTACAGCTTCCTGATAGAAAATCTCGTTCATCTCTATTCCTACAACGGATGCATTAAATAAATAATGGATAAAGAAATTTAAACGACCTTTTCCACATCCAAAATCAACCATACGATCACAACTTTTTAATTCATATTTATGAAAGAGTATTTGTAATGCACTGTAGGGTGTCGGCTCATAACGATGATAATGAAAAGATTCATTGAAGCCTTTCTGGTCCCCTTGGGTACTAATGTCTAATAACTTATCATAGTTTTGTTCCATCACTGAACTCCCCCTTTTATAAACAATAGGTCTGGATCCATTTACAACGTTTGAACTACTTGAATACGTTGTTCAACTAATAATTTTGCCATAAAAAACCCCCGTAAAAGTTAGATTTGCGTCTAACTTTTACGGGGCAGTTCAATTTGATTATTTTCTTTTTTTAGATTTTGTCATTCTTCCTAATAGAAACGCCCCAGCTGCTAAGCCAATTGCTGTATTCGTTTTCTTATTAAAAACTTGTTTAACGACAAGATTTAAATTTTGTGGTCTTTCTGCAAGACGTCTCATGAAATAGCCGTACCAGTCTTTACCAAAAGGAACATACGTACAGAAATTATAGCCTTCATTAGCCAGTTGTAGTTGAAGTTCTTTTCTGAAACCATACAGCATTTGAAACTCAAATTTATCATTTGGAATGTCGTTCTTTTTAACAAATGATTTCACATGGTTAATGATGTTATGATCATGTGTCGCAATAGATGTAAATTTTCCGTTTAATAAATGCCATTCGATTAGCTTAATAAAGTTTTTATCGATATCTTTCTTATCTTGGTAAGCATACTTCTCTGGCTCTTTATATGCACCTTTTACGATACGCAAACGGTAATTTTTATACTTTTGAATATCTTCTTCTGCGCGGAAGAAATACGCTTGGATAACTGTTCCTACATTATTATATTTCTCTGATAATGCGTCTAAAATTTGAAAAGAAGGATCTAGATGTCCATAATCCTCCATATCAAAATTAACAAAGATATCATAGCTGTTTGCCTTAGACACGATTTCTTCTAAGTTACTTAAGCAAAAATCATAATCAATATCTAAACCCAATTGAGTTGGTTTTAATGAGATATGCGCGTCCACTTTATGTTCATGAATCGCTTCAATGACATTAAGAATTTGTTCCTTCGCTTCTAATGCCTCTTCTTCTTTAAAGACGAATTCTCCTAAATTATCGACCGTACAAGAGATCCCGTGAGCATTTAATTCCTTAATACTCTTAATTGTTTCTTCTATATTTGTTCCCGCTACGACATTTTGTGCACCTAATTTTAAACCGTACTTTTTCGCTGCACTATTTAGAAATTGATTTTGGGATAAACCGATAAAAAGATCTTTCAACATAGCGATTGCTCCTTACTATTTTTTGTCCTAATTATAGCATACCTTTTTCTCTAAACATTATTTCGCGAATTTTCTCAATTTGATATTTTTATTATTACAATATAATAATCCACAGAAAAACGAATTCGAAATGTTATTTACTTTATTTTCTCCAATTCGACAAAAAAGCTGATCTTTTTATATTATCAACAAAAAAAATAGCTCAAGCACAGTTTCAGCTTGAACTAAATAATCGTCTGTTGCGATACCCGATAAAGTCTTCCCACCAACCATACAAATGATCATCATCAAAATCGTATGCATTAATATAATAATGCTAAAAAATGATTTATATAGAAGATTTCCCCTATCTATCTTCTCTCAGCAAATAATCATTTCCATCCTGATCTTTAAACGAAAACATCGTTCCAAATGGCATTCTTAGCATATCCTCTACTACTACTCCATTTTGCTTCATTTTCTCATAAGCAGCTTCAATATCTGTTGTACTGAAAAGAATGGATGGATGAGCAACCTTAGATGGTTGGTGTTGTTCCATCGCCGACTTAGAATAAAGAACTAAAGTAGTAAATTCGTCTTCACTCGGCCCAACTTCTATCCAAAACGCATCTGGTCCCATAGCTTGTTCTAATTTTAAAACAAAACCGACTTTATTTATCCAAAAATCTTTTGCCTCTTCTTGATCTTGTACATATACAGTGATTTTTCCAATTTTATTAATCATCACATCTATCTCCTTTTTACTATTCAATTAATAAAATTAGTTTATCAACCCATGACATCGAAAGCAATTTTGGGATAACAGTGCTTATGACTTAGATTTTCCCCAAAAATAATAATCGAAATTCCTTGTATATTGACTATCAAATAGAAAATACATACAATAATATTAGCTAAAGTAGCTATTTTAGCTAACTTTGGAGGTGTCAATATGATCATTAATTCAACCGAATTACAAAATAATTTTGGAAAATACTTAATGCTTGCGGCACAAGAGGATATTATTATTACACGAAACGGTACGGAAATTGCAAAATTATCAGCGGTTAGAGAAGCTTCAGCAGTAAATGCCCCTATAGCTGAACAGGTTCATGAAAAAGCCCAAGAATACAGCATTGACGGTAAAAAGGCAAGCTTCGAAGAATTTATGAAATTGTACAATGAATCCGAAGAAAGATACGAGTATATTGATGGGGAAATCTATTTGCTCGCATCACCCAAAACAGCTCATCAGATTGCTATAACCGAGCTATTCGGCATTTTCTATAACTTCTTTCAAGGGAAAAGATGTACACCGATGGTTGCTCCATATGATATAGAGCTTAAAAGAACACAGGAAAATATTAATTTTGTCCAGCCTGATCTAATGATTATTTGTGACCTTGAGGAAAAATTAAATGAACATGATTATTATAAAGGTGTCCCTTCGCTTGTTGTAGAAGTATTATCGAATAGTACACGAAGAAAGGACATGATTAAAAAGCTTGATCTTTATATGTCCTGTGGTGTGCAAGAGTACTGGATTGTTAATCCGTTGAATAAGGAAGTCACTGTCTATCTTTTTGAAGATAAAAACATTAGTAATAATATTACTTATAAAAATAATGAGGCTGTACAATCCTATATTTTTGAAGGACTTAGTGCGGAAATTAGAAGTATTTTTAGATTGTAAAATGAATAACCAATAAGTGAGGCTGTCGAAATTTGTCCGACAGCCTCAGAGTTTATCTGGAACAATGAATATCGTCCTTTTTTAGATATTCAGTCACAAGCAGACTTATTTTCAATTAAACAAATCCACTCCATAATATCTTTTCACGACAGTTTCAAGAACTGACTGCGAATCCTCAGAATTCATGCCATTTCCTGATTGGATGAACTCTTGACCGCAGCTTTCCTTTGTTATTTCAATTCCAGTGTAATTGATTTTGATTTTATCAACACTGTTTGGATCATTTTCAAAACCGCCAGTCCCCATTCCTCTAATACATTCTTCGCTTATTTTAGTCCTATTTCCGTTCTTATCTACATAGTAATATTTATCCGTTACTGTTCCATAATCCATATCTGCAGTAGAAGTTACGTAAAATCCTTCATTGTTAATATCATAAATATCATACTTTCCTTCTTTTTTGATTTCGGGAGCACCCTTTACGTTATAAAAAGCATACACATTTCCTTCATAACCTTCCGGAATGAGATAGATATCATTCGTTTCACCATTAAATGTACAACCTACCAAAGCAAAAAAGGTCAAATTTATAGCAAAGAACTTCCTTTTCAACCGTATCCCCTCCCTAATACCCTCATTTTATCATAGAAAAAGTGATACATCCGTTCCGACCAAAGAGACACTCATTAAATTAATTTCCCCAGTAATCCCATTTTCTTCATTACAAGGGGCTCCACATATAGTAGTATATTCCTATAAAATAAATAATTTTGTCGAAATGATGGTGGTAACAATGAATGCACCAGTGAAGAAGAAAAGGAATCGACGGACACTCAAAAGAAGGATTCGCCGTTTAATTTATTTATCTTCGTTACTTAACATTTTGTTTTTCGGATGTTTATTATTTTTATTTCCCGGCCTCTTCATGAAGCCATTATCAGCCATTGCTTCTCATCTGGTTGGATATACGATTGCAAATGAAATTTCTAACCACGTTGATTTTAGCAAAGAAAGAAGTGAAGAGGATCTCAAATTAGAAGTGAAAAAAATAGTGGAAGCGCCAAACTATTTACAGTCTTTATTCATGACAAAAAACTCTCCATCTGATGACTTTGTAATCAATAAAAATACATCTATTTTAGATCTTATCAATGTCAAGGTCGTTATTGGTAATCGAACAGTATATTCGAATGAAGATCGCGAATCCACTCTCCTCCCTGCTGTATCTGATCAAAAACCGTGGGTTCAGCCTATTTTAAAAAAATTAATCTTTCCAACTCATAATCCCATTTTGAATGAAAAGGATGAACCGATTGGCTCAGTTACATCTAGTGTTGTTCCTGAAGTTGGAATGGTATTTCTATTTAGTATCTTATGCGCTCTTCTCGTTCTCATTGGATTTGCGATGATTGTCACTTCTATTTTTAGTAGATTCTTAACCATTCCTATCATTGCTCCAATTAATACATTAGAAAAAACGATCAAGAAAATTGCAGATGGGGACATCATCCAAAATGTCGATACACAGATTCAGTTAAAACGCCCATTAAAAGAAATGGAGTCACTTGCGGAATCGACCAACCGAATCATGCAAAAAATGCAAACTTATAACACACAGCTTCAGTCTCAATCCGCTTTCCTGCAGGATCAAAAAGATGAACTTGAAATGCAAAATGATGAACTTGTCAAGTCAAAAGAGCAAATACAGCAGGCAAAGGAACTTCTCGCACAAAAGGAACAATCACAGCGAAACCTTCTAAACCATGTCAATCAGGGCTATTTGACTTTCGGAGAAGACTTACTGATTGATCAAGAATATAGTTTGGAGTGCACACACATTTTTAATAGAAAGATCGAATATCATTCGTTCCCAAGTCTATTAGCAAATGGGGACATTGAACTGCAATCCTTTTTAGAAAGTCTATTAACCAAAATTTTCTCAGAAAAAGACTTAGGGAAGCGCGAAATCTACCTTCCTCTTCTTTTAAGTGAAGTCAATATTTTAAATAAACACTTGGAAATTGAATACAAAATGATTACAGATCCACAAAATCAGCATCTTGAAAAATTCATGGTCATGGTCACAGATGTTTCGGAGAAGAAATATTTACAATCCCAAATGGAAGTCGAAAGAAATACGTTAAAAATGGTCGTAAAAGTAGCGATTCATAGAAATGACTTCCTAGAAACACTACAGGATTACAAGCATTTTTGTGATATTAGCATTCCTACCCTCTTGTCTGAGAAGCGTTCACTACAAGACATAGCACTTGATATTTACCGAGCCGTACACACGTTTAAAGGGAGCTTTTCACAATTTGAAATGGTTCATACGGTTCTGAACATCCATGAAGGTGAAACAAGACTTTCCGAATTTTTAAAGGAAATAGAGAACCATTCTCTTCATGATCTGATCGATTTATTAAATAAACTCTCTATTAGTAGCTTCATTTTAGAAGATTTACAGCTACTTCTTGAAACATTAGGTCATACATTTTTTGAACAAGAGGATACGATATCCATAAACGAATCAAAGCTTTTACAAATAGAGAATAAAATGCTAGCCATTTTATCACCGTATGAACTAAATATTCTTCTACCTGAAATTCGTCAACTTCGTTATAAACCGTTTCATAGCCTGTTTACTACCTACCCAGACTATGTAAAGCAACTAGCAGAACGAACGGAGAAGAGTGTATATCCCCTAGTGATAAAAGGGGGAGATTTTTTAGTAGATCAAGATTACTTCCTGCCTGTCAGCAAAGCACTCATCCATGTCTTCCGAAATAGTTTGGATCATGGTATTGAAACAGCAGAGGAACGTTTAGAAGCTGGAAAAAGTGAATTCGGAACCATTTCTTGTGTCATTCATCAAAATATGGATAAAAGTATTGAAATCACGATTGAAGATGATGGAAGAGGTATCCCTACGGAAGTGTTAAAGGATCAGCTCCAATCGAAAGGTATCCTTACAGAAGAAGAAGCTGCTTCTCTATCAAACCATGAAATCATTCAATATATTTTCCTTGAACATCTTTCAACAAATCAAGATGTCACTGACCTCTCGGGGCGTGGTGTTGGTCTATCAGCTGTTAAAAGGGAGATTGAGAAATTGCGTGGCCATTACGAAGTGTTTAGTGAGCCTGGATTATTTACGAGGTTTCAATTTATTATTCCTTACGAAGAAAAGATATGCTGCCCTACTATCCAGCTAGAAACCGTACTAGAACCGATTTATCATGAAGCTGTTTCTTATTTAAACAGCGAGTTAAATCTAGCATTTCCGACAACTCATTCAATTAAAACCTATCAATCTGAGAAATTACCTTTACAAAATGTCAGTTCCTTTATTATGTTTAAAGGAACACTAACGGGGATGTTTGTTGTATCCGTAGACAAGCAGCTTTCTAAAGCAATTCTATCTAAAATGTTACTAGGTGAAGTGCCATCTGATGAAGAAGCGACCTATATTGAAGAATCATTAGCAGAATTTACGAATATCATTTTAGGTCATTCGCTAAAACATTTTCCAAATATGGAAAACAATTTGATGATAGAATCTCCAATAACGTTATTTACCCAGGAAGCCTCTGTTAAATATAGCGAGAGTGCCATATGGTCTTGTGATTTGGAGAATGAACAAGGGAAAATCACCCTTAGCCTTATAAAAATGAATAAATCCGAAGAGTTGGAGTGAAGATCGTATGGCGAAAATACTGATCGTTGACGATTCAATTATCATGAGAAGAAATTTGAAATCGATTTTAATAGAAGGTGGTCATGAAGTTGTTGCTGAAGCAACGAATGGACTTCAAGCCTATCAAATGTATGTAGACAATGAACCTGATATTGTGACAATGGACATTACCATGCCTGTCATGAACGGAATTGACGCTACCAAAAAAATTATAAACAGCTTCCCAAATGCGAAGATCATTATGATCAGTGCTTTAGATCAAAAGGTTATGGTATTCGATGCTCTTCAAAGTGGAGCCAAAAATTATATTATTAAACCAATCACTGTTGAAAAAATATTAACGACTATCGATTCTGTCTTAAGTACCAAAACCGTTCATCATGTAGAAAAGGAGAGTAAGGAGATATTAGTTCAGGAATCTAGTATTCCAAATGAACCCTTTTCCATCGAAAATGTAAGTGGAATTTTTGCGATCAAAATCAATAGAGAGCTAACTGATGAAGATTTGACGAATCTTCAAACAGCATTACAAGGTCTCTTTTTTATCAAACCTTTACGTATCGTCTTTGAAATAAACTGTGACGAATTGCCACCATTACAGGAAGAAATCTTATTAAGTCAATTAGAAAAATTAAGTAGTGCGAACGCTTCTATAAAAGTAATTTCGAAGAATGGTGATCTTTCAGCTAAAATAAAATCCAATTTCCCGAAGATTACTTGTGAACACCGAAGCAATTAATACGAATATTTAATTCAAATTAAAAACATCCATCCCTTTACAAAGGAATGGATGTTTTTTAACCTATTCTTATTTCAGATAGCTCTGAATAGGAGTCTCGAATCTCTAGAAATTCATCGAGATGTGCGATAAATAAATCAATTAGCAAAGGATCAAAATGTTGTCCTCTCTCCTCTTTGAATAGGTCGAGTATTCGCTCAAGCTCCCACGCTTTTTTATAAACACGTTCACTTCCTAATGCATCAAACACATCAGCAATGGCGACAATTCTCGCATAAATATGAATATCCTCTCCCGCTAATCTGAGCGGATAGCCATTGCCATTATATTTTTCATGATGCTGTAAAGAAATAATCGAAGCCGATTTAATAATGGTTTGCTGTGAAGATTTAAGCATATTATAACCAATCGTTGTATGAGCTTTCATCTCTTCAAATTCATCGTTTGTTAGTTTTGCTGGTTTATTTAATATCGCATCTGGGATGGCAATTTTACCGACATCATGCATCGTTGCTGCTAAACGTATGATTTCAGCTTCTTCTTCTGATAGCCCTGCTAACTTAGCGAGTAATTTAGAATATTCAGCCACTCGTTTGACATGAAAGCTCGTTTCCTGGGATCTTGTTTCCGTAATTTCTCCCAACGTAAAAATAATTTCACGTTGGATCATTTCCATTTCGGAATGTAAAGCTTTAATTTTCTTTAAGTCTCGGTATGTACGTAAGGAAGCAATAACAGTTGTGTACAGCTTTTGAACAGTCAATTCTGTTTTCTCTTTGTAATCATTGATGTCATATTCGGTAATAACCGTTCTTTCAGGCGCCTGTCCTGGTTGCCCTGTACGTAAAATAATTCTTACATCCTCATTCATGTATTGATGTCTAATTGTTTTTACAACTTCCAGCCCGCTATGATCATGCTCCATAACCACATCTAATAAAATAATCGAGATATCATTTTCTTGCTCTAAGATGGATAAGGCTTCTTGACCTGTAAAAGCACTGATGAATTGAAGTGCTTTCCCTTCAAATTCAACATCACGTAACACCATTTTTGTTACACTATGTACTTCAGGTTCATCATCCACTATTAATACAGTCCAATATTCTTTCTCTGATGAAGTGACTTGGCTATCATCGATTTCATCATCGAGAAAAAGTAATTCATCATCCTGAAATATTAACTCATTTTTCATGTTAAGCTGTAGCTCCCTTTATAGAGGAATTTGAATTTGAAACATAACACCTTGATTTACGTTACTTTCACATGTTATCGTCCCTTTTAACGTTTGTGTCACGATATTATAGATAATGTGAAGACCTAATCCACTTCCGCCTGTTGTTCTTTTAGTGGTAAAAAAAGGATCAAAAATCTTCTGTAGATTTTCAAGTGCAATGCCATGACCATTATCTCGATAGGTCATAATCATACTATTATCCTTCTTTTCAATCGAGATGGTAATGACCTTTTCTCGTTCTAATTTTTCAAATCCATGAATTAAAGAATTCATGATTAAGTTTGTAAAAATTTGTGAAATTGCACCTGGCTGACTATTAATCTGTAAATCTTTATTACAATTAATAATGATTTGAGGGTTATATTTCCTTATTGATGGTTTTAAGCTCGTAATAACTTCTTCTACATATTCATAAAGATTAAATTCCCTAAATGCCTGACTCGATTGATCGACTGCCACTTGCTTAAAGCTTTTGATCAAGTCCGCACCTTTTTGTAGGTTCGAATTGATAATTTTAATTGACTCTTTCACGTCTTGCAAATAGTTGTCTAGGTGTGACCGTTTCATTTGATTGTTTTGATAGACGTTTTCAAATTCATCTGTTTTTTGTTGTAAAAATGAACTGGCTGTCACACCAAGGCCAATTGGGGTGTTAATTTCGTGGGCAACCCCTGCAACCAACTGCCCTAACGCAGCCATTTTTTCTGATTGTATGAGTTGGCCTTGCGTTTCTTGAAGGGTTTCAAGAGCTTCCTTCAATTCAATGGTCCGCTGCTGAACCCTTTCCTCCATCCGTTGAACGAGATCAGCATTCTCTTTCGCAAACAATTCCATCTGCTCAAAATTTTGATTTACTTCATAATTTTCAATTGCTAATTCGATTTGATTACAAATGATTGGAAAACTTTGATCTTTGAAAAAGGAAGGTATTCTATCCTCTCCACCAGCTAGTAAGACATGAGCTGATTGACCTCTTACTTCAAACCATTTTGTTACGGAATGCTTAACATCAAACAACAATTTCATCTCATTGGATAAATGCTCTTCTAATGATTTTGCGGTTATATTTGTAGATTGAGTATAATGATAGATATCATTGATGGTTTGATCACTATATCCTTGGCACGCAATCGGAATCATTCGATCATCGATTTCTTGAAATAAGATCACCTTTTGAAAAGATAGCTTCGTAGAAATTAAATGGGCAATAATGCTGTAAATATCCTCTGTTTTTTTAACATAGGAAGCTTCCTGATACAAGCAATTTAAAAAACAATATATTTTAGAATTCCAGTAATGAAACTCCTTTAATTGTTCAAGGTCATTATGTATATCACTAGCCATCCCTGTGATCCCCTATTCTTTTTTCTTTAGTATACTTGTAATTCCTACAAACTAAAATAGTAGCACATCATAGTTGTGCTACTACTCCTAATTTATTTTAAATAACATAAACAAAATAACCTATAAAGATTACACATAAAACATACATAAGTGGATGGATTTCCCTTGCCTTTTTCATGGCAATCATACTAATTGGGTAAAGGATGAAACCAAGGGAAATCCCTGTAGCAACACTGAATGCCAAAGGCATCATAATAATTGTAATAAAACTTGGAATGACGATGGCAAAATTGTTCCAATTTATTTTACTAATTTCTGTTGCCATCATTGCACCAACAATGATAAGAGCGGGAGCTGTTACTTCTGGAGTGACAATGGACAATACAGGTGAGAAAAATAAAGAAATAATAAAACATGCTGAAATGACTACGGAAGTAAAGCCAGTCCGACCGCCAACTGCAATTCCCGAAGAGGACTCTACCATCGAAGCCGTTGTAGATGTACCCAAAACAGCTCCAATAACTGTGGACACAGAATCAGCAAGAAGTGCTCTTCCCGCATTAGGAATCTGGTTATTCTTCATAAGGCCTGCTTGGCTGGCAATAGCAATTAATGCACCAGCTGTATCAAAAAAAGCAACGAACAAAAAGGTAAAAATAACAGCAAGCAATTTTGGAGAAAAGATGTCATCCAAGTTTTCGAAAACCGCACCGAAGGTAGGCTCCAGACTCGGTATTTTTCCAATGATTGCGTGTGGGGTCTTAATAATTCCAAATACCATGCCAAGGATGGTTGATAGTAGGATTCCGTAAAAAATACCGCCTTTTATTCCTCTATTTAAAAGAACAATTGTTATGATAAATCCAGTAATAGCAAGTAGAGTTGGCGCAGATTTGAGATTTCCAATCGACACGAATGTGGCTTCATTCGCCATCACAATTCCGGCATTTTTTAAACCGATAAATGCGACGAAGAAGCCAATCCCCCCAGCAATGGCATGTTTTAAGTCCTGGGGTATTACATTAATAATCTTTTCACGGATTTTTAATAAGCTTAAAATCACGAATAATACTCCCGCAATAAAGACCCCACCCAATGCCGTTTCCCATGGTATATTCATACCAATGCAAACGGTGAAGGTAAAAAAGGAATTTATCCCCATACTTGGAGCGATGCCAATCGGATAATTAGCAATCAAACCAATGAGCAGAGAACCAATAATTGCGGATAGTGCTGTTGCCGTAAATAACGCTCCCTTATCCATCCCCGTTTGACTTAAGATAATCGGGTTAACAACGAGAATATAAGCCATTGAAAGAAATGTTGTAATTCCCGCCACACTTTCCTGTTTAAAGGAGGTGTTCCGTTCAGAAAATTGAAAGTAGTTTTTCATGATGTTACCTCCGAATCGAGTATATGAACAAAAGCGAAAGCGCCTTGATTAGCCCCGACAAGCAAATGCCGTCCCAAAGAGGAGGTTTGCCTTTTAACCTCATCTCTGGGGCGCCATTTGACCTCGAGGTCGACAAAAGCGCGACGTCCTGTCGCATTGCCGACACTAGTACTTCCTGTACGTCGGGGCTAGGACGCTTGCGCTGGACGTGGCCAATACAAGTTAATAAGTTAACTGCATCCGAGAATATTTTTGTTAAGATATGAAAAAATCCCCCGGTATAATGCCGGAGGATTGTTCTACAAAGGTCAATAATAAGTATATACACTCTATCATTGTCCCTTGTAGACAGGCTATTTACGGCAGCCCGGTAGAAACGTTCAAACCTTATTATTGAACATATACAAGGAAAATAATTATGAAATTAATAAAAAACATATTAACAATGATCATTTTATTCGTCAATTACTTAGCCCGTTTTCAGTCTATTAAGTTTATTCCCCTGATGCTCTTTATGTACCTAAAGGAGATATTACCAAAATTTAGACTCTCAGCAAGCCACGGAAACCCCTTGCTGCATAGTAGGATTCTGCTCCATTGTGGTAAACAAAGACAGTGTCGTAGCGACAATCACAAAAGATAGCCCCACCAAGCTTTCTAATATTAGAAGGTGTTTTCACCCAGCTCGATGTTTTCAAGTCAAAGTTCCCAAGTTTTTGTAGCTCTCGATATTGTTCTTCTGTTAATATCTCTATACCCATGTCAACAGCCATTTCAATAGCGTTATTTTCTGGTTTATGATTTTTTCTTGACTCCAGCGCTTCACGGTCGTAACAAACACTTCTTCGGCCTTTAGGACTTTCTACTGAACAATCATAAAAAATGTATTCGTCCTTCTGATTATCAATAACAATAACATCCGGTTCACCACCGGTTCTTTCCATTTCATTTAGCGACCATAGTTTGTCTGGATTATTTTCTAATTTTTCTTGTACTTTATCCCATTCAAGTCCTTCATGGCGATTCATGTTTTTCTCAAAACGGGTTTTCAATGTTGTAAGTAATTCTTCGCGTTGTTCTGATGACAAATTCTCTTTTTCATTTTTCATACTAAAACACCTCGTAAAATAAAATAGATTCGTAGATGAATGAATTATATCAACTTTATGCAAATAATAGTAATTCATTTGCAGTGCTTCCCTAAAGGGAGAATATCATTTTCCCCTTATTTACAATTAGTAAAATCACATAGACCTTAAATTAACTGTTATTTTTCGTTACAATCTACAAGAACTAATAACAAATAAAAATCACCCCTTCCCTGTCACATTGACTAGAGCTAGGTGATATTGTTTTTAAGATTTTTTAATTTAAGTTCTAAAATGGAAAACCTTGCCTTCTTCCCATATAACTGAGTCAATTATTTTACTTTTGCAACTCCCAGTGCAAAATGGCTCCAAAGTATATTCTCAATTAATTCAGCTTGTGGATCTTCACACTCCACAATTAAGATTATTTCAGAATGTTTGCCCTTCAAGACCCTTTTATTCTTCTTTACAACTAATTCCATAAAAAGCCGAATAGCAAAGCCAAGAACAAACCCAACAAATGCACCAATCAGTCCCAAAAAAATCGGGCCCCAAGATAATTTAAAACCAATACTTGCTCCAAAAACTGAAAATGCGGTGCCAATCCCCATGCCAATATCTATTAACGATGTACCATCTGAGCGATGTATGGAATCAAAAATTTTACGTTCCTCTTTTCTATTATCAAGAGGTACGGCAAAGATACTTTCCTTTCTAATTCCTTGCTTTTCTAAAGTTGCAATGGCCATTTCTAAATATCCTGTTGTTTCAAATGTTGAAAAAAGCTGCATTTGGGATCACTTCACTTTTTGTCCTTTTAGTATTCGAAAAGCTTGGCTTTGATAATTCTTGGTTAAATGGCTACTTAGCTCTTTTTCGAAAAGCTTGTTATTCTCCACTGTATTAATATAGGCATCATAAGCAGCGAAACCATATAGTGAAGGCATAAAAAGGAGCCATTCTGGTTTTAAAACAGAGGTAGCATCTTTTACATTACCTTGTATCACAAGTAAAATACCCTCTGCAAAATGTGATTGATAATGAAATACAACTAACCATACGATGAGAAATATAGCCGTTAAAATCCTATGAATATACAGTTGCCCTAATCCAGGGATAAACATTGACCACATAACGGCAACAAGTGGATTTCGTTTATCTAGGTAGTTAATCTCTAATGCTCCAATCGAATACGAATTGAAACGATGATCCTCTCTGTCTGCCAAAATGTAGACTCTATTCATATCAACAGTTGTCCGATAACTATCCCAAATACCGAAAAGGTAAACGGGGATATACATAAGGAGCCACCTTGTGTTTAATACCTCTTTTGCCATGTCAAAATTCCCTTGAAAGGAATAAATCATTGAAGAATTAACATGTGCTTCAACATTAACAATAACTTCCCAAATAAATAAGGCATATCCTCGAAGATATTTAGATAAAAGCAAATGCCCGAAGCCAGGGAACGCTGCGGACCACCAAGCAATAATATAAGGACTTCGTAAATGCAGTTGCGTCGTACCTAAAATACTAACATGGGCTTTATACCTTCTTGCGGTGTTATCATTTATGTAGTTGTCCATTAAATCCACCTTCCGGATTTTTTACCATTCATCTCCATAAGACGTTACGATTATACCTGACCTTATTAAGCAAACAACTAAATTAGTGTAATCAAGAGATCCACCGATTTATCTGTATATTAAATTATCAATTCCATAAAATAATTTCAGAATAAGAAATGAAAAGTCGGAGGTAGTTCTTTTGAGTATTTTCGAAAAAGCAAAAAACAACACATTAACCGCTGCCGAAGTATCCGCTCTTTGGCTTCAATATTTGGGCGATAGTATGGCAATATGTGTTTATAAATATTTTCTTAACATTGTTGAAAACGAGGATATTAAACCTATTATGGAATATGCCTTGCAGTTAGCTGAGACCCATGTTACAAAAATCACCGATTTCTTAAAAAGTGCTAATTTCCAAATCCCAATTGGTTTTACAGAGAGTGACGTGAATGTTAACGCCCCTCGTCTTTTTTCTGATCAATTTTTACTTTTTTACTCCTATGTTATGACAATACATGGACTAACTGCTTATAGTTTAGCCATTACAAATTCGGAAAGAGAAGACATTCAAAATTATTTTTTTGAATGTACGGAAACATCTAAAAAATTGTTTCAAAAAATAATGAAATTGGCTAAAACACAGCCAAAATATGCAAGTGTCCCCTCCATTCCTTCGCCTCATGGGACAAAGTTTATAGAATCACCCGGATTCATTGATAATTTAATCGGAGACAAAAGACCACTAAATAGTTCGGAAATCACCACCCTTTTCTTTAATTCAACGAAAACTGGATTTGTCAAAGCGTTGAGCTTGGCGTTTAGTCAGGTGGCGGAATCGGAAGAAGTTCGTAATTTCATGCTGAAAAACATTAAATTAGCAGGAAAAGATGCTGAAAGTTTTGACTCCTATTTACAACAGGATCATTTACCAATACCTGAGAAATGGGATGCTGAGATTACTGATTCTACTATAAGCCCATTTTCTGATAAATTGATCATGTTTCACGCAGGGTTTTTAGTAAATGCGGCTCTTTCTTATTATGGTGCATCATTAGCTTCCAGTTTCAGATCGGACGTAATCTTAAACTACAGTAAAGTATTTACCCATGCTTTAGAGGCTGGTGCATTTTCTTACAATATTATGGTTAAACATGGCTGGCTAGAAAAACAACCAGAAGCGATTAACAGAGAATCTCTGGCAAAAGGAACCGATAATTGAGACAGCTAAATGGAGATATATTAGAGGGGTCAAAATGGTGAAAAATAATAAACTAATATTAATATTGATGGTGGTCTCTTTATGGCTCACCATTCCCTTGATGGGGAAAAATGCATTCAAACGATTTTTACCGGCGGGTATATTTATTGCTTTAGTTACAAGATGGAAAAATTCCATTGCCAAAAAAAGGAAATGGTGGTGGTGGTACGAAAAACTTCACCCAAGACTAACAGGCTCATTTCCTTTTATATGGGGTCCATTTATGATTGGTTCAATGTGGATTCTTAAATTAGCTTATGGAAAGTTTTATCGTTACCTGATATTAAATTTAGCCGTTGATTCGATTTTTGTATTTATTTTAATCGATAATTGGCTAATGAAATGGGGTATAGCATCATTGGTTCGAATGAAAAAAATTCAATTATCCCTTCTATTATTTATTGACTCATTGCTTTTATATGGATTTCAAAACCTTATAGAGAAAATAAAAGCACCGAAATTATATGAATGAGTGATTGAAGTGGAATTTAATATTCCCGACATTTCCACTTTATATTATTTTAATCCACTCTCTTTTTACATAAAGTTAGCACTAAAATCCACTATTTCAGATGATGATTCCAGCGATTTTTCTTTTCACCATTCTCTTTCTTGGAAACACCAAATCGAAAAAGCGGTCTTTCGTAAAGGAAAGGTCGCTTTTTACGTAAGAGGGAAAGCTAATGTAGGTTTGTATTGGCTGGGTTCTATTGTTAATAAGATTTTCTCAGAACGCCCATTATGTATGGGGAACATGTGCAAAGCAAAGAAACCATTATGAACGTGACAAATAAGTCAAGTTAGGAAAATTACAATTCCTGTCGTGCATGAACCTATCATTTCAAGAGATGTGTTTGAATAGGGACAGGGGGTACCTAGGATCCAACCAATTTTTTCATATTTTTGCAAACCATTTCCACTTAGGAAAACCTCATATCTTACCTCCTGGTTCGGTTGTATAATAGATTTTTACCTAGTTATAAAATACCTAAGTAAAAATAATTCCATAACCTCATTTATTTTAGAAGTGACAAACCTCCATTTTGCCTATAAATCAAATTACATTTTTCACAAAAAAATAACTTCAAGATAGAAAAAGCAGTCTAAATCTAGTAAGATATCCACATGTGATATTAGAGAAGGGGTTAAAAAAATGAGCGTATTAAACGTACAAAATTTAAGTCACGGTTTCGGTGATCGTGCGATTTTTAATAATGTATCTTTTCGACTTTTAAAAGGAGAACACGTTGGACTAGTTGGGGCAAATGGTGAGGGTAAGTCTACTTTCATGAATATTGTTACTGGGAAGTTGCAGCCTGACGAAGGGAAAGTAGAGTGGTCAAGAAAGGTCCGTGTTGGTTATTTAGATCAGCACGCTGTACTTCAAAAAGGTACGACAATGCGTGACGCTTTAAGTACTGCTTTTCAATATTTATTTGATGCTGAAGCAGAGATCAATGAACTTTATGCAAAAATGGGTGATGAAGGTGCTGATATTGATGCACTGCTTGCAGAAGTTGGAGAGCTACAAGAAACTTTAGATAGTAATGATTTCTATCAAATTAATTCAAAAGTTGAGGAAGTTGCTCGTGGTCTAGGATTAGACGATGTTGGACTTGATCGAGATGTAGATGACCTTAGCGGTGGGCAACGTACGAAAGTTTTGCTAGCTAAGCTTTTACTAGAAAAACCTGAAATCCTATTACTAGACGAGCCTACGAACTATTTGGATGAGCAGCATATCGAATGGTTGAAGCGCTATTTACAAGAATATGAGAATGCATTTATTTTGATTTCACATGATATTCCATTCTTGAACAATGTTGTTAACTTGATTTATCACATGGAAAACCAAGAATTGAATCGCTATGTCGGTGACTACGATAACTTCTTAAAAATTCATGAAATGAAGAAACAACAGCTAGAGTCAGCTTACAAGCGTCAACAACAAGAAATTGCTGATTTGAAAGATTTCGTTGCTCGTAACAAGGCTAGTGTTGCAACTCGTAATATGGCGATGTCTCGTCAGAAGAAGCTCGACAAAATGGAAGTTATTGAATTGGGGAAAGAGAAGCCGAAACCAGAGTTCAATTTCAAAGAAGCTCGTGCAAGTAGTCGTTGGATTTTCGAGGCTGAAGATCTTGTTATTGGTTACAACGAACCACTTTCTCGCCCTCTGAATTTGAAAATGGAGCGCGGACAAAAAATTGCATTCGTTGGTGCAAACGGAATTGGTAAGTCGACTCTTTTAAAAAGTATTCTTGGTTTGATTAATCCGATTTCAGGTAAAGTGGAACGTGGTGAGTATCAATACATTGGTTACTTCGAGCAGGAAGTGAAACAGTCCAACTACAACACTTGTATTGAAGAGATTTGGAGCGAGTTCCCAAGTATGAATCAGGCTGAAGTTCGTGCTGCTCTTGCAAAATGTGGATTAACGACGAAACATATTGAAAGTAAAATAGAAGTCCTCTCTGGTGGAGAAAAAGCTAAAGTTCGTCTGTGTAAAATTTTAAACACCGAGACGAATTTGTTAATTTTAGACGAGCCTACCAATCACTTAGATGTGGACGCAAAAGAAGAATTGAAGCGTGCTTTAAAGGCATATCGCGGAAGCATCTTAATGGTATCTCACGAACCTGATTTCTATCGTGAAATTGCGACTGATATTTGGAATTGCGAGGATTGGACTACGAAAGTATTTTAAATAAAGATTAAGGGGTACCTAATAAGTAAAATTTTACTTAGGTACCCCTTTTCTGTCTATTTCGATATTAATTTTGCAACAGCTTCTACACGTGTAGAATGCTGCTCGTAGATTTTCTATTTAAGCACTAATTGCGACACACACTCCACATGTGTCGTATGCGGAAACATATCAACCGGCTGTACTTCCAATGTCTGATATCCACCATCTTCTAATATTCTTAAATCCCTTGCTAATGTGGCAGGATTACATGAAACATAGACCACTTTTTTTGGTTTCATTGCAATGATGGTTTGTAGCAGCGCTTCATCACAACCTTTTCTTGGTGGGTCTACAACTAGAACATCTGCTTTGTTTCCTTCTTTATACCATTTTGGGATCACCACTTCTGCCTGTCCAACAGCAAATTCAACGTTGGATATTCCATTTAATTCAGCATTTCGATTGGCATCTTCAATTGCTTCAGGTACGATCTCAACGCCATACACTTTCCGCGCTTTTTTTGCCAAAAATAATGAAATTGTCCCGATACCACAATAAGCATCAATAACTGTTTCTTCGCCGCTTAAGTTTGCGTACTCTAATGCCTTTTCATAAAGGACTTTTGTTTGCTCTGGGTTTACTTGGTAAAACGAACGTGATGAAATCGCGAACTTAACATCACCAATGTAATCGTAAATGACCTCTTCGCCCCATAGTACCTTCGTCTCGTCACCTAGGATCACATTCGTTTTCTTCGAATTGATATTGAGAATAATCGATTTTACACCTGATATTTTTTCAAGTATTTCGTCAATCATTTTCTTTTTATTTGGAAGGTCTGCAGTTCTTGTTACTAGGACGACCATCACTTCACCGGTTACTAAACCGTGACGAGCCATTATATGTCTAAGTGTACCTTTATGCTTTTCTTCATTGTAAGCTTGAACCCCATGGCGTTGACATATTTCTTTTACTACACGAACCACTTCATCATTTTTATCTTGCTGAATTAGACATTCTTGCATGTCGATAATGTCATGGCTTCTTTTTTGATAAAATCCAGCAATGAGACCACCTTCACGTTCTCCTACTGGAACCTGCGCTTTATTACGGTAGCGCCACGGTTCGCTCATTCCTAGAACAGGATGCACCTTGACATTTTCTAACTTTCCGATCCGTGTCAGGACATCTCGAACTTGCTTTTCTTTTGCTTTTAATTGCCCCTCGTAACTTAGATGCTGAAGCTGACAGCCCCCACATTCCTTATAAATAGGACATGGAGCATCCACTCGGTCTGGACTTTCTTCATAAAGCTCGACCAGTTTTCCGAATCCATATCCTTTGTTAACCTTTAACACTTTTATCTTCGCTTTTTCACCAGGCAACCCGTTCGGGACAAATAGTGGATAACCTTCAACTTTTGCAACTCCCGCGCCTTCATGTGTCAAATCCTCAAACACAACATCTATAAAATCATTTTTTTGTACTGGTATCGTTTGGCTCATTTTTGACTTCCTTTAATAATATTTTCGACTCCACTCGTTCATTTTAAAATTCTACCACAAACGGGCGTGACTAAGAAACACTCCATTATTTTAGCACTTTAAAGCATTGGGGGACTGACCCCCAATGCTTTAAAGTGCTAAAAAGCTCGTTCGGTTGGGAACGAGCTTTGGGTGTTTATTTATTCGTTTTTGTTAGATTTCCAGTCGAGTGGGTGATCTTCTGGGCGGATTTTGTTGATTGGTACGAATACTTCTAGATGGCGGTAGAGGTTTTCGAATTCGGCTGGCAACAGTCCTCCAAATTCTCCATCTAAGTTTAATTGTACCTTTTCATTCGATGTTACTTTAATTCGGTTTGCTTGTGTATACACCACATTACTATCATTGATATGCTCGCCTCGGATAGCTAATGTTGCGATTCGAATAAAATCAGCAAGATTCGTTTTCTTCAAAATAAGCAACGAAAACAGTCCATCATTGATAGACGAATTCGGTGCTAATTTCTCAAAGCCCCCTACTGAATTCGTTAACCCGACTAAGAAAAGCATTGCTTCGCCTTCAAAAAGCTTTCCATCATATTCAATCGTAAAATCCGTCGAGCGAATGGATGGAAGCATCTCCATCCCCTTTAAATAATAGGCAAGTTGACCAAGCATCGTTTTAAGCTTACTCGGCACCTCATATGTAAGCTCTGTGATCCTACCGCCACCTGCAATATTAATAAAATATTTGTCATTGATTCGACCAATATCTACAGGGATCGTTTCACCTTTTACGATTATATCTGTCGCCGCTTCAATATCCCTTGGAATATGGAGAGCCCTTGCAAAATCATTCGTTGTTCCAACTGGAATGATTCCCAACCTCGGCCTGTATTCCTGCTCGGCTAACCCGTTAACCACTTCATTAATTGTTCCGTCCCCACCAGCTGCAATCACTAGATCGTAACGACGTTCCACCGCAATTCGAGCTGCTTCAGTCGCATCCCCTGCACCAGTAGTAGCATGACAGGACGTTTCATAACCTGCCATTTCAAGTCTTTGTAGAACCTCTGCCAAATGCCGTTTAAAAATTTCACGACCTGATGTTGGATTATATATGATTCTCGCTCGTTTCATACCCATCATCTTCCTATTTTCATTTTGTATTATTTTTAAAAATTTATGCCATAACATTCCAATTTCATTCTACCGCAAACCTCAGTCTGCGACAATTTTTCAGGTCCCGTCTAGGCACATAGTGTTTATTATATCCAATTTCTAATAGTCTATTTAAAAACACCTAAATTATCATATAACTTTTCACTGTATATAGCAAAAATTTATCTACATATTTTTACCAACCTTATTTAAGTCAGTTACGAAAAAATCCCTGCCTATGGCAAGGAGAATTTTTATTTCACCTTATTTATCTCCACTTGGTATGTATCAAAAATCGAAATATGATGCGTTCCTTTTCCAGATTGGTAAACGGCTGATTTTAAATCTGATGAACCATTCTCCAATTCATTTTGAACTTCAGACTTTTGTTCAGTAATTTTCCAGAGTCCCTCCTGTCCAATAATTTGTTGGACACTCTCCGCCTTCACAGTCAAATCATCATCCTCTTCAACATGAAGAGATACTTCGGACGCATTTTCAATACTCCAGTCACTTAATAACGTCCTTGGTTGTAAACGGATATTATTATTTCGTCCAATCACTTCTAGCTTTACATTTGAAGGAACTAATAAAGTGGCTGAAACAGTAGCATAGTAATCAAACGGACCGGTTTGACTCGGCAAGTCTTTCATCTCGATATACAAAGTGTCTCCATTCTGTTGGACATGTAAGAAATCAGTTGACTGATTGATCAGCTTTTCATTTTCCCTCATTACGGTTCGATATGTTCCAAACATGGACACTTCTTTATTTGGTGTCGCTTCAATTGTAATAGGATATTGTTCTGTTTTGACAACAATTCTTTTGATCTCGGCATCTACTTTTTGAATGAATGGTGGCAGTTCCATTGTTTGTTCCTGACTTTCCATTACATCCGTCACCTTTTCCATCAGCCCAGTTGAACTTAATAATACAAAACCAATTCCAATCATTCCAATGACTCCGACGAAAAAAATGCTCAAGAAATCATATTTTAGAAATGGCTTTTCATGTTTATTAAAAAATAGAAAGACAAGAATTTCTATTCCTAGCACAACTAAAATAGCTGGCCACCAAGCAATCATCATTTTGTATAGCTTTAAATTAAAGAACTGAGAAAATAATAAGATTACGCCTAAAAAAAGAAGGGAAGCCCCCATCGAAAAGGTTCCCACTCGCCATACTCGCATCTAAAGTTCCACCTCTCTATTTATCTTTCTCACACTTTTCTTTTACTGCCTAACAAAAGCTTTATTCCCCCACCAATAAGTAAGATGCAGACAACCGCGGTTTGAAAGTAGCGTTTAAACCAGTACACTAGGTCAATGTTGATGATGTCGTATAAAATAGGTGATAAAGCTGGAATAAATATATTTTCAACTAGATAATAAAGTCCTAATAGTAATAATCCGATTCCTACCCATTTTTGATGATTAATGAAGTATGAAATGAGTGGTGTGTCTTCAATTTCTTCCTTTCCGTAACGCGATGCTTTTTGTAAACCATCAAAAAAGCTATAAAACCAAATAATTGGAATAAGAAACAAAAAGATCCCTAATCGTAAAACATCTAAAATATAAATAGAAAATAGAAAAGCTGCCATCAGTTGCACTCCGCGGCGCTGGATTCCTAAATAAAGGTGACCCGCACCAGGGAAAATAGATAAAAATGTAGCAATGGCTTTACTCTTTTTCCCGTCTTCACGACGTGTTTCAAAATCTTCAAAAATGGTTCGATCGGTTAAGGTCTCTCCACGTGATTTTTTATTAAATTGCTGAATTGCATCAAAAAACCCGTATACCCAGATGACTGGGATGGCTGCTAAAAAGATGAGAAACTCCTCTCTGCTGGTTAGGGCTGTCACGAAAATAATCATAATCCCTAAACCCAAAAAGCTAGCTAAGAGAGTTAAGCCTCGATTCATTAGCCCAAGCTGGAAATGTCCTAAACCAGGGATAAATGAAAGAAGGATGGTATAGAAACGTTCCGATTCTTGAGGGGTATTCCCCGTATCGTTCACTTCAACTGCTATTTTTCGTTTCGAATTTTGAATTCCCATATCAATAAAGCTCATGAGATAGAAGATGACTCCAATTACTGAGAATGCAAGGAGCCCCTCTTGATGACTTGCAATGGCCAGCAGAAACGAACCAATTATCGGTACAGTTGTGGCGAATAGATAAAATAAACCTCGGAAGACTTTTCCTAAGTAAATAAAGCCTAATCCAGGAAAGAGTGAAAGTATCCCTGCGACGGTTGAGTTTTTCATTATTTTTGAGCCTCCTTATTTTGTAAATGAAATGAATCTATCCATGTAAATGTTTTTTCAATAATTTCCTCCGTTACAGATGGTGTTTGACCTAATACTTGCGGGTTTTGTACGGTGTCAGCGTATTTTGTAATTGATTGAAAAACGCCAGAGCCCATTAACACTAAAGTCATCGCTGCAGCTATTAAATAATGAAAAACAGATGATTGGTAGAAGGATTTTTTCGTATTCACCTTCTGTTTTTGTTTATTCAAATCTGCAATTTCAGCCATTATTCCATCTGTAAAATCGAAATCATTTTGGATAACTGGAAACTGCGTCGTATCCCCATCTAACACTTGCAAGTAACTCTCCAAACATTGGTCGCAGGAATAAAGATGGTTCTCATACTCCTCGCGGGTCGACCCATCCAATTCATTTTTCACATATTTACACCAATCTTCATAAGAGTAATGCGTTTTCATGAAAAATCTTCCTCCTTCCAATGCTTTTTAATCCAAAGTCTTGCTCGGTATAACTTCATTTCAATTGTTTTCACTTGGACATTTTGTTCTTGCGCCATTTCTTGATAGCTTTTTTCCGCTATATAATAACCGTATATAACATCTCTATAGTTATCTGGTAGCTCATGCAGCTTTTCGTGAACTTTTTTCCTATTCTCACGTTTGATTACTTCATACTCAATACTGTCAGTTGTTGTTATCAGTTCATTTTGCTCGTATTCTTCCAACACATTTTGCTGATGCCGAGCCTTTTTTCTTTTCGCATCAATAGCATGGTTTACAGCAATCCTCGTGATCCAAGTTTTAAAACCGTGATTCTCGTAAGTAGGGAGAGAGGTATAAATTTTTATCCACACTTCTTGTGCTGCATCTTCCGCTTCCTTTTGATCACGTACTACCGCAAAAATGGTCCGGAACACATCATTGCGATACTTTTCGATTATCAGTCGAAAAGCGTGATCATTTCCACTAAGAACCTTTTGAATCAAATGTTCATCACTAATCTCTCTCCCCTCCTTTTAGGGCTTCTCAACTTAATAGACGAATGAAATTGATGCTCCCCCTACACTTTTTATAAATTTTTTCAAAAAAACTTTCACTTATCATATCATTGATATATGGTAAAACAATGGTAGAAAATCAGGAATGCTATATAAGGAGAGTGTTGTATGAATTTACAAACATTATTTTATGATCCTATTTTGTCTGTCCAAGAGCTTAGCCCTGGATATGACGACCATGCAAGTGATGTTTGGCTAGTAAAAACTTCAAAGGAGGAAGTCGTAGTCAGAACTTCAAGGATGATAGAGGAGCCTGACAATGACTTTTGGTGGGGCTGCAAAAGTTTTTTCGGCATAGATCCTCGGAAAGTGTGGGAACTTGAAGATGTAAATAATATTCTGAAGCCAATCAGCTCGATTCCCGTTCCAAGTGTCATACATAAGGGGAAAATTGAACAGCGTGAACTGGTCGTTGTTGAAAAATTAGAAGGGACTGTGTTAACAAGTTTAATAGAACAGCCCGAATCTGTTCTTGAAAGCCTCGGGAAAGGTTTGGCTTCCATTCATCAGTTCCAAGCCAATTATGTGGGAAACCCTTCAGGTACTTTCCAGGTTCCATTAGAAAAATTTCATGAACATCTTATGATTGGAATGGAAGAGCATGTTTCAAAGTTTTATCAAGGGACAAGTATTGCGAACAAATTACCTGAAATGGTTGAAATCATTAAGCAGTTACCCCCTATCGATTACGCTTCCTTTGTTTTAATTGACATGGATCCGACCCAGTTTTTAACAGATAGTATGGAAGTTACTGGAATTGTCGACACAGAAGCCTATGTGCTGGCACCGAGGGAATTCGATTTTATCGGCTTAGAATATCTTTTAGATACAAGATCTGCTGAGGCCTTTAAGAAGGGATACGAAAGTATTCTGCCGATACCGAATCTATCAGAATATAGAAAACCCTATCGATATCTCTACCGTCTACTAGCCGTGCAAGGAAAAGTCGAAATTGAAAAATGGCTCAATCACAATATTTTCTTTTAACGCATTAACGTGCTGGGGGACTGTCCCCCAGCACGTTAACGCGTTAAAAAGCATGCTAATTTATTATATTAAAAGAATTATAAATTATATGAATTGAATAGTTATTTCCATAATTTAATATTGAAATCTGATAAATACAAGTGTTAGAATATTTTTTACATATAAATTATTATTCAATATGTTATTTTGAAAATCGAAAGGAGAAACAATATGACAAATGAAATGTATCAAATGATTGCTATTGGCATCTATATGGTCGGTATGTTGTTAATCGGTTGGTACGCTTACCGAAAGACAAGCAATCTTACTGACTACATGCTTGGGGGACGTTCATTAGGTCCTGCCGTGACGGCACTAAGTGCTGGTGCAGCAGATATGAGTGGTTGGTTGTTAATGGGATTGCCTGGAGGAATTTATGTAAGCGGTTTAGCTGATGCTTGGATTGCCGTTGGATTAACAATCGGAGCTTATCTTAACTGGAAAATGGTTGCCCCACGTTTACGTTCTTACACACAAGTGGCGAATGATTCAATCACAGTTCCTGGTTATTTAGAAAACCGCTTTAAAGACAGCACGAAGCTGTTACGTATTGTTTCAGGTATCGTTATTCTTATTTTCTTTACATTTTACGTATCTTCCGGAATGGTTTCTGGAGCTGTCTTTTTTGAAAATTCATTCGACACTAGCTATCTCACAGGACTTCTCATCGTTGCTGGTGTAACTGTGGCTTATACTTTATTCGGTGGATTCCTTGCTGTAAGTTACACTGATTTTATTCAAGGATTAATGATGGTTATTGCTCTTCTAATGGTTCCCATCATCGGTATTTTCAAAACTGGTGGTCCCGCTGAGACATTTGAAACCATTCGTATGATTGACCCTACTTTACTTGATTTCTTAAAAGGAACGACTGTTGTTGGAATTATTTCTGCAATGGCTTGGGGATTAGGTTATTTTGGTCAACCTCATATCGTCGTTCGTTTTATGGCTATTTCCTCTATTAAAGAAATGAAAAGCGCCCGTCGTATCGGTATGGGCTGGATGATTTTCTCTTTAATTGGTACGATTTTTACCGCTTTTGTTGGGCTAGCTTTCTTCAAACAAAATCCTGAATTAACACTTAAAAACCCTGAAGCGATTTTCATCGAGTTAGGTCAAATCTTTTTCCATCCATTAGTTGGAGGTTTCATTTTAGCTGCAGTACTTGCTGCTATTATGAGTACAGTCGCTTCACAATTAATCGTAACATCTAGTGCCTTGGTTGAAGATTTATATAAAGTTCTTTTCCGTAAAGATGCTAAAGATAAAGAGCTTGTTTTCTTAGGAAGAATGGCTGTTCTTGCAGTTTCCGTCATTGCCGCATTATTAGCCCTACAGGAAAATAGTACAATCCTAGATTTAGTAGCCTATGCATGGGCAGGATTTGGTGCTGCATTCGGACCAATTATCATTCTAAGCTTGTACTGGAAAAAGATGACGAACTGGGGTGCGATTTTCGGAATGATCGTCGGTGCTGTTACCGTTATCGTTTGGAAAAATGTCGGTCTTGGCGACACACTCTATGAAATCGTTCCTGGTTTCGCATTTAACCTCATCGTTTCCGTTGTTGTCAGTATGATCACTTATAAAAAGAATGAAGTGATTGAAAAAGAATTCGATGAGTCTGTAAGAATGTTAAAGAATGAATAAATGAAAAAAAATGGATGGTGCCTAGTATAGTAAATAGGTCAAATAAATAGAAAAAGGCCACCGTTTTCATTGTAAAATGGAAGTACCTATCACAGAACTTCCAATATTACTACCCTAACCAAGGAGATG
>NZ_JBHUJX010000028.1:0-7464 GCF_042683745.1 Bacillus sp. CGMCC 1.16607 | reverse complement strand
GTGCTGTTCCCGGTTTAGCCTCTAATGGTAATGCTGCGGTTTCACTCACTTCTAATAACTCTTTTTTACGGTCAGACACATAACGTCTCACTGACCTTGCTGAGCCTTGAAATTCATATTGTTCTTTTAATAATTCATGCATTCTTTTAGCTGTTCTTCTAAACTTCTTTTTCTTCTTTAGATCCTCCTCAATCCACTTATCCAATATAGGTCTAACTGGATCCATCACTTTAGCCTTTCTGATTTGCTTGGGTTGTTCATCAATATTGAAATCTTCCATATCCGCATACTTCTTAACGGTTCTAGGATCTATACTCATCCTCTTGGCAACATCAGAGTAAGAACACCCTTTTGTGTTTACCTCTTGTCTGATATAATTTATTTCGACCACTGTTAACACTCCTTAAATACCTCCCGTTGAATGGTTTGCCCAACTAGGAGGGTATGGTA
Organism: Bacillus sp. CGMCC 1.16607; assembly: GCF_042683745.1. NCBI lineage: Bacteria > Bacillati > Bacillota > Bacilli > Caryophanales > Bacillaceae > Bacillus > Bacillus sp. CGMCC 1.16607. The sequence continues at coordinate 7,014 of NZ_JBHUJX010000028.1, read as the reverse complement.
TTTAGGAATTGTTGGCAAGTGGTTTTTTTATTTTGTGCAAGATTCTAAGCCATGCACAAATTAATGGCCATTCACTACATTAATAGTTTGCCATAAACAGCAGAGAAATCATTTATGTAGAACTTTAATGCGCAGTATAAAGTCTACTACGTAATACAACAGTTAATCTAGTCTGGTTGAATAAGACTTGTCTAATTGATAATGCATCACATTCTATCGTAAGCAACAGAAAAAGGCTTCTCAAAAGTTTAATCAACTAGAAGCCTCTTTTATATATCTGTTGTTAGCATTTTGTTATCAAATCGCTTTAAAACCTGATTTACCAAGGGTTTTAGCGGTCTTTACATCATGCCGCCCCTAAGGTGAGAGTGTGTAATATCTTTAACGATGTGTGCGAAAAGTGAGGTAAATCAAGGTTTTGCTAATTTCTGTCTGTAACATCTTTAACGGTGTTTTATCCCTTTTCACTGGATTGCGTTAGCAAAATGTTAGCAAGTAACTCATAGTACGAATAAATATTTAAATATTTTTGATAAGAAAAGCGATGCTTATCCAATAAGTATCGCTTTTGATATGACGTTTGTTCCCTCAGTCAACATGGCTTGAATAATGATTGAGATAAAATGTTGTGGTGGTGTTTACCTAATTTTGCATAAATATAGACTTTCTTTTCAACAATCGCGCCATTTAATGGAATAACTAAGTTATGTCTGAATCCTAAAATCACTTAATTGTTCTTCCACTAATACCCCTATAGCATTCCTATCCTTTACAATCACTTATTACTTTTTGTTATTAATTTTGTAAATTCAATAATGTTTTTGAATATTTCAGGATCAAAGTCGTTAGCACTTTGTGAAATAAATGTTGAACCTTTATCAATATTCCAATGTTGAAATGCATCTTTAATTTCATTCCAGTCAGCTTTATCACCAAAAGCTTTTAGATAAAATTCTCCAAATGAAATTGCATGTATTCTATCAGAATTTCTAAGTGATTCAACCATAAAGGATTTTCCAATTAAAAATAAAAATCTTGAAATAGAAACTATCAAAGCGAGTAAAACAAACCCTAATAAAGATAGTTGAATTAGTTTTGAGCTTGTTATTTCTAATTTAGAGTTTAATAAAAAATTTGCCTTAAATAAAATAAATACAATAGCAACGATTAAACTAATACCACATAATGAATAGCAAAGATATGCAATTCGTCGATATATTTTTTCTTTTAATTCAAGTCTTGAAATCGACTCCGATATATATTTTCCGGAAATTTCGGTAACCCTATCAATAGTTTCCTTTTTCTCTTCATCAATTGCTTGAAATTTACCTACATACTCTGAAATATCATTGGAAATTATAATAGCAGTGCCTTCAAGTTTATCTCTTGAAGTTCTTAATCCTTGGAAAGGCATCAAAATTTCAGGAATGCTTACATCATCAAAAATAATTGGGATGATTCTTGGTTTTTTTCTTTCTTGATAATATCCAATTGCAGTGGAAATCTCAGATAAAACCAATTTGCTATTAATACTATTTTTAGTGAGAACAACTATTAAGAAATCAGTTGTATTTAATTTTAATGAAAATTCATTTAGAACTCTTCCAAGCAGAATAGCTTTAGATGGGTACAATATTTCATGCCCATCCTTTTTTAAGTAGTCAGCTAATTGATATGTAAGTTCCATATCTTCATTAGCAAAAGTAAATAGGATGTTTGCCATATTCTCCTCCGTACAATAAACAAATTCTAAGGATAACTTTACCATAGGAAGGTATGATAGAAAATAAAAGATTATTAAACTATATAGCCCATTATTTGAAATACATTTTTCACAAACTTATTACACTTTAACATAAACATCCATTTTCAAAGATAGCAGTTTTTGAACAATCTAGCCCTAAAATGGAAAAAGCACTTTCCTTATTACAAGAAAGTGCCCTTTAACGTAATAATGAGCTTCTTTTAGCTGGTTTGTTGAATAACTAAATTTGAAAAATGGTTATCAATTACTCAAATACTTAATTGCAAAAAACAAGTTGTGATTTATCACTATTTGTGATTCGGTTCTCCACAAGTCTAAAGGCGGTTTTCCTCTACCATTCTTTTTAACAACTATGGTTCAAATTTGTTTCCAAAAATCAATAAGATTAGGCCATAAAATTCAAAATGAATAATTAGTTATTAATCAAAAACTTATTTAATTTTATATTCTAGTTTTTGAATAAATTATATCTTTATTCGCTAAGTATGAAAAAACTTTTCCAAAAAACTTATACCATTTTTCACAATAATCTCTTATTGTTGTAAAGTTAAATACAAGAGATTTATGTTCTTTACCCAAAACTTTTTTACAAGTATGTATAGGAATTAAGCAATTAAGTTTTGAATCATAATGCCAAGATGTTGTTAAATCATTATAATGCATGATTATGTTTCTAGGCTTTACAGCAAATGAAATCCATTCTATATACTGATCATAAATATAGCTCATTAATTCATCTTCTTTTTTTAGCCTATCTACAGTATTCATAAACCCTTTAAAACTTCCACTTTCTTTAATATGTCCAAATGTTGTATCGCTTGAAAAACCATTATAATAATATGAAAAAATCGCAACTAATCTATCAAGTCCAGTTTTTATCGTTGTTAGTACACTTTGAAGGTTAGTAATAAATTTAGCTTCTCTAACAGCTGTAGACACATATTCTGATTCTGATATTGTATATTTAATTTCATCCCATGATATATCAAAATATAAATCATCTATATATTTATTATAATGATATGCTACTCCGATATAAGTTGGCATCATTTGATCCAATAAGACCAACAAATCTACATGGACATCTTGAAGTGATATTGGCATTTCAGTAATTTTTGTATTAAAAATATTCATTTTCACCATATCTAACCTTGTACGAACTTCTTCTAAATCATAATTCTGATTTAGTATCATGTCTAAAAATGTACTTTTCATAATTTCCTCCCAATTCTAAAAACTACTTTTCAAAAGTTGATTTTAGTAAATTATACTAAATAAAACAACCTAACTAATCTTGTTAGACTGTATTAATTTGACAAACTAAGTAACCTCACTTGCTCATGATACGGTTCACAGTGATGTAATAAATGAGGTTTCCTCAAAATTAATATTTGTATATGATTATAGATATAATATATGTTTCAAAGGAGAAGTAATAATGTTAAAAATAGATTTAACTAATTTTAAACAGTATAAGAATATTAGCTTTAAGTTAACAAATCATAATTTAATTTATGGATCCAATGGTTCTGGAAAAACAACTGTGATAGATTCTCTTACTCTGTTCTTTTCAGAACAACACAATCTGTATGGTACTTTAATTAATGAGGCTGATAATCCAAAAGACACTATTAACATATTTCAACACTATATATCTAATCGTACTTCTCGTCATAAAAGTCAACATTTATCACATTTTTCCCATAATAAAACTGCATTTGAAATTAAATTTCATTTCTTATTTAATGATGATACATATTTTGTTAAGAAAAAATACCATCACGATGGGAACATTTCTATTACTTGCAATTTTGATATTAAACAAACAAGTACACCTATTATAAAAGAATTCTTCAAATATAATTTTATTTATTATAAAAAAACTTTTGTTCAAAGCCATCTAAGTAAGGGAGAATTAGCAATAAAATTCTTAAGTAGTTCTCTATATGAACTTTCTAACATTATTAAAACTTCAGACCCTAGTAAAATTATAATTGCTTTTGATGAACCTGATAATAAGATTCACCCAGCTGCCTTAGAACCTATTTTGAATCAAATACTCTCTCAGAAAGTAAATTCGATTCTTACAACAACAAATTTATTTACTCTTGAACATTATATAAAAAACAAATGTAGTATTACGCTTACTCATAGAACTTTAGAGAATAATAAATATATCTCTCAAACAGAGCAATTTCTAATATCTGATGGCAATAATGATATAGTTGAAAAAATATATAGTTCTCCTACATTTTCTTCAATATTACCATACAAAAAATTCCTTCTTGTAGAAGGGAAATCTGATAAACAATTTTTTGAAGCGTTGATACATGACAAACTTAAATTATATGAAATTGAAATTATCTCTATAGATGGACAAGATCAAATTTTGAGTTCAGAAAAACTCACTCCATTTTTAAACCTTTTACGTTCGATGTACAAAAAAAACCCACTAATCTATGCTATTTTCGACTTTGATAAGGACGGTATAGAGTATGCTAAGCAATTTGTGCAAATAATTAAAAAAGATCATATATACTTCATCAATAGAAAATCTTATATTGATCTTATTAATACATATGACGAATCATTAAATGAGTTAGAAGCTAAATTTAATAATAAATTAATTTCTACTTTTGTTCTTGAGGATTATTTAAAAAGTGCCTTCAAAAAAACTAAAATAAAAAAAAGTGTTAAGTCTTCAAAAGTTATAAAAGAATTAAAAGATTCACTCTCTTTTAAACTTAAAAGATTACATATGTCAGACGAAATGTTAAAAAGCTTCTTAACTGAGTTTGGTGAATGGATTCCTACAATAATTGATATTGAGAAAGAGCTATATAAAAATGAACAAAAAAATAAATTTGCTCCACTATTTGATTCAAAAAAAATAAATGAACCTAACTTAAAGTCATCAGATTATAACTCTTTAAAAAATGGATTATCCAAATATTTGGTAATAATACAAATCAGTTTGATTTTAAACCAAGCAAATGCAAAAAAAATGTCGATGAGATTAAAACTTTGCGAGAATTAAAAGTAGTATTACAAATACCCGACCATGTATTAAAAATTAATAATAAAACAATTGAATACATTCCGAACTATAATTATTATGAATTTAATAATCGCTCTAATGAAGGTATTCTCTCAAAAGAATTAATAAATTTAATACAAATCTTAAATAATTTATAATTCTATAAAACCTGTATCTAAATTCAGATGCGGGTTTCTCATTTACTTATGATAAGGTTCTTCACACTTATTCTTAAACCAATTATATTTATTCCACAATATGGCCCGTTTACTGAACAATTGTACTAGAATAAAAAAGACCATTTAATTAAAAATGGCCTTAGTGTGATTACTGATTTTTACTTATTCCTCAATTTAATTTTAGAAACTACCTCCACATTGCTTGGATGGTGATGGCAGATATAATGGTGTAGTGGTGTTTACCTTTTATTTCTTAGAATTTGGCCGAAAGGCTTTAATGTATTTTAATGAACATTAAGCTGATAATATCTTGTTCGTTATCATTTAGGGGTTAGTACCCCTTATCAACTTACAGTCTCATAGATAAGCGAGTGTCTACTTTTCGCTGTTGAGAAACGAAGGAACCGTCCCAACGTTTCCTTCATTCTCTTCAACACTTTCATATAGTTATGGATGGTCTCTTTGCTCAATTATCACTAACCTTAAGATATATTACTAACCCAATTCCTTTGAAAGCTCTACAAATTTCTTTAAATCTTCATATTCCGTTTTATTAAGGATATCTATTTCATTATTGGTAGCTAATAGAATTTGGTCTCTACATTTTGTTATTCTCTGAATCATTGGGTGTATATTCAAACTTGTAAGGTTTACAAAGTCATACAGATCTTCTATACAAATAGGTAGTTTGTATCCCTTGTTGCTACTTGCAATTAATAATCCATTATCACGCAACTTAGATACGATGTTAGATCTAAAATAATGAGTGTTAATTTTTTGATTTCTAACCGCATTGAGGTTATCAATAATTTCATGAGTATATATACTCCGTGGGGTTTTGATGTACTTTTAATAAAAGAAATTTTAAAAAATCAATTCTGTCTTTTTCATCAATTTCTTCATTTTTGCTAAATTTATCTATATATTGATATGCCAAATTAATAGCTTGTTTTAAAATTACTTCATCATATAAATCGTTATTTCCTGTTTTTATTGGTTCAACCAAAAAATTTCTATAGTCCTTCGGCCAGAATTCCAATCTAATAATGCGTTTTTCTATAGTTTTATGAAAAGACTGATATTCATCGGTAAGTTGATTTTTATCGTATCCCTTGGCAATAGTTCCAGCCAACAGATCAGCCAATTGAATAAGAATATTAGACTTGCTATTATTAAATCCGAAATCGGAGATGTTAAATAAGTCAGGGATACTCCTACGTTTTACATACCCTTTAAACTCTTCCATGAATTCTTTATTTCCAAATTCATCTGCTACAAGTTCAAGTTGCTCATAAGTTCTGAATAAATCATCATATAATAACCTGTTTAAAAACTTAAAAAATACCTTCTTATAACGAATACCACCATCGTTTCTTATTTTTCTTTTATCTATAACATACGCAAAAACATTGAAAGGAAGATCCTTAATCTCATTAAGAATCAAAATTCTTCTCTTATGGTTATTTTTTATTTTACTGGATTTTATTTCGCCATTCTGAAAATACTTCTGCCTTATATATTCTACTTTTCCCTCTAAAATCTCTTTATTAGATCCGGTAACAAGAATAGCAACAATTATGAAATGAGTAGAAACGTCACTTTTTGTATCTATACTTAGTAGGTATGTGCATTGCACGAGCAAATTTAACTTTAGTTTTTTTAATTCCATAATAGTATTTTCATTCTAATATTTTACATATAACATGAAAAATAAAACTTTATGTGGTGAAGGGATATGCGATTACTCTCATGTAAACGATAATAAAGACTAAAGAAGGATTTCTTTAGTCTGACAGTAATATGAAATGGAGTTTTTTAAAAGGTACCAATAAAGAAAAAGGTAATTGTCCTTCTTGTGATGTAAAACTATTAGTAAAAAACGGTTTTCAAAAGGAATTTTCCCACCAACACCCAGATGTAACCGTCAACCCCAATTGGACACTTTTTGCTCATTAGCACTGAACACTTTTTAATCTTTGAAAATCCTTTGTTGGTTCTTCAATCGATGGCTTTCATTATCCATATGAATCACC
>NZ_JBHUJX010000027.1:0-39490 GCF_042683745.1 Bacillus sp. CGMCC 1.16607 | reverse complement strand
ATCCTCTTGGCAACATCAGAGTAAGAACACCCTTTTGTGTTTACCTCTTGTCTGATATAATTTATTTCGACCACTGTTAACACTCCTTAAATACCTCCCGTTGAATGGTTTGCCCAACTAGGAGGGTATGGTATTTAGGAATTGTTGGCAAGTGGTTTTTTTATTTTGTGCAAGATTCTAAGCCATGCACAAATTAATGGCCATTCACTACATTAATAGTTTGCCATAAACATTTTTGAAAACTATTAGAGCTAGAGCATTTACTGAAATCACCACTCATACTTATCTAAAAAAAGACACTCCTATTGTCTATCATAGAAATGTCTCAAAAAGTATGAAATTATAAAACTTGTTTAATTAAATGAAATTATAGATGATTTTCCCTGTTCATACGTAATATACAAATGATGTAAAGCACGGCTTGTAGCAACATAAGCTAATTTACGATCAAAATCTGTAAAACTATAGTCATTAAATCGTGCAATGACTACCGCTTCAAATTCTAACCCTTTTACAGCTGTTGGGGTTGTAATAATTACCTTCACATTTCTTGGTAAATCCGATTCGGTTTGAATTGCTACAGAGAAATATGGGTCAATCATGTAATTAAAATGATCAAGTAATGATTCGTCTTTTACTATCACTGCTACAGACTCATAATTATTAGTTATAATGGCATCTTCTAGTATTTCAATGAGCCTTTGTTCTTCTGTTTTTGATGTAACTTCTACCCATTCCACTTCTTCTCCATCACGGAATGTTTCTGAAGAAAGCTTGTATTTTCCGGTTGCAAACGGCTTAATTATTTCATTACTTACTTCAACAATTTGAGCTGTTGAACGATATGTTGCCTTAAGTTCATAGTAAGCAGGTTCACCAATTACTTGATCAAGAGTATGCCAATCTTGTAAGGAACTCGCTCGATTTAAATTTTGTCCTAAATCTCCAATTAACATTAATCCATTTTTCTTTGTTAATGCATGCATCTCAACAATCTCATATGGCATATAATCTTGTGCTTCATCAACAATTAAGTATGATAACATATGCTCTTTTGGTACACCTTTTATTAGACGGGAAATATGTAATAAAGCCGGTAAATCTTCATAGAAAATATCAAATGATTGATAGTCATTAGGTAAAAGACCCTTTATTTTAGCAACTCTTATGGCTTCGTCAAAGCAATCTAAATAATCAAGTTCAAGATGCTTTATTACATAATTTTTTAAAATGTCACTTTCATTTGATGAAACATGATACTCTATAAATTTATAACCTTGATATTTATTGCTAAAACTGTAGTCCAACTTGTATCGTATTATTAATGCTTCTGTAATTTGTTTATTGTATGCTTGTTCCATCATCATTAGAATTTCTGATAGCAATGCCTGTTGTAGTATTTCTTTCAGCTTATTATAAAATGATTGTTGCTCTATTGCTAATTGTTGAAGAACTAGCTCCTGCACTTCTTTTAAATGCTGTTGAACTATGGATGTATCTGTAACCACAGCAACACTAAACACTTCAAATTGTTGCTCTCTTATATGCTTTAAGATTATAGCTTCTTTCGCTTTTTGAACTTCACGCTGCACATGAGGTTTCCAAGCCTCTGTAATAATTGATTCGTCAATAGATTGAGGAATCAATTGTTGAAGCACAACAGCATGGTCTTTCATTTTCAACTGTACTGCTTGCTGAATCGCAGTTATAAATTGTTGACGACTTATATCAGCTTGCTTTTTTTTCGCATTAGAACGATGAGTTTGATATGAATCTAAATGCTTATCCCACTGATTTCCTAATTGCGCTATCTCAGTCGTAATAAATTCGTTATGGGATAGAGATAAGTTATTTACTTCCTGTTTTACAATAGCCTCTGCCTTGTCCTTTACCCATTGCTTTAACTGCTGCTGTTCTTCATTTTTATTATGTATCTCTTTCTGCATACTTTTAATGAAGAAATTGAAATAGAGATTTTCTCGCTCTTTTAATGTTAGCTGCGGATATTTTTCCATTTCTTTTAAGATTGGTACGATTGGAATAGAAATTGATTTTAACGTGTATGCTTTTGCCCAAATTCGCAGGTCGTTGATTATACTCATTGTAGTTTGCTGTAAAATAGTTCTAAAATCTAAAGAGCCTTTTAATTTTATTATTTCTAGCTCTGTTGTTTGATGACGTATCAATTTTGAGGGAGAAATCATTAATATGTCACATGCTAGTTCTGAGAAAGTCGTTTGTTTAATGCCGAAATCACCTAATGTTGGTAATACATTCTGAATATGTTTTAAAAACGCTTTATTCGGACCAAGAATCGCAACACTATCAGGTGTTAAATTTTGATATTTATACAGTAAATAACTTAGCCTATGAAGTGCTATAGCAGATTTACCACTTCCCGCAGAACCTTGGATAATAATAGGCTGATTCATCGGTAGGCGAATCATCTCATACTGTTCTCGCTGTAATGTTGCTACGATGGATTGCATATCTGTACCACGCTTATTTTCAAGTGCCGAAACTAACCCTTCATCTTTAAAGTATTGGCTAGTTGAGGTAATAGGTGGATGAAGTTTCTTAATTCTCCCGGATTCGATATCAATTTGTCGTATATAATCTACAATAACTTCTCCAAGTGTTTGGTGAGCAATTGGATGACCGACCGCTCGTAAATAATAAAGAGATGCAGCTTCTGCCTTCCATGAAATAACATAGTCGTCAATTCCTTGTTCTCCAATATAAATTGTTTCTGCACCCACTACTGTAACATAGTCAACTCGCCCTATATATGGACGTTCTTTTATATATTTTAGTTTATTGTTGTGTTCATACGCCTGTTTGCGTATTATCCCCTCGACATAAGCTGTAGAATAATCTATTTCATACGTACTATTAAACTCAATGCCAGGAATTTCACGCATAGATGCATCAATTTTTCCAATTACTTTCCTTAGATAGTTGTGCTCTGACTCACTATTACGTGGCAAAAATGATGACCAATCGTAGTTAGGAAATGTAGTTACAACTCCTCCATCTATTGTTGGCACTGTTTTCGACAGGATTTCTGACATGGCTTGTACCATTTGTGCTTCATCTATTTCTTGCTCTACTAATAACTCCTTTTCATCAGATACTTCTCCTGAAAATTCATCAAATGTTATACCTTCCATTTTCTCTTCTTCTAGTGCTAGTTCAATAACAGGTGATTGCCCTAAAGTTAACTTTACTTCTTCCTTTGCCGCTTCTGAAGGTAAGTTTTCTTCTGATAGTAAAGGCAGCACCTTTGATAATGACTCTACATCCTCTACATGAAAATCATCTATAATAAGCGCTTGTTGTTGGGACTTAGATTCTGATGGGGAGTATTCCATTTGCTCAATCTGCTCTTGTAACTGCTGGAGTTTCAAATTCAATTGCTCTATTTGTTGAAGGCGTTGATCAAATTTCATTTGTAAGTCTTCATGAGCAATTTGCAAAGCATTATAATTAGACTCTATTGTATTATATGTTGCTAGTTTTTCTTCTAATTGCCCCACCTGCTGTTGAAGTTTATTAATTTGCTTCTCATATTCAACAACAATAGCTTCCAATCTTTCAGTATCAGAGGTCATTATTTGCAACGACTCTTTTAAATGATCTTTCTCAAGTTCTAATTGGTTAAACTTTTCTTTTGGAACCGTTGCCTCTTTGGCTTTTTTAAGTTGTATCGCTAATTGCTGGATTAGTGTATTTTTAGAGTTATAATCTTCTATAGTTGGTCTTTTCCTAAGATCATTAGTTTCTTCTTCAAGTTTACTGTATCGTAATTTCCATTCTTCTACTTGAGCTATTTTTAAAATTTCTTCAATTTTTTCATAAATAGCTATCTTTGAATCTAATTGTTTATATAATTCCTCTTTTCGCAATGCCTCTTCTTGGAGTTTTGCTAAATGTTGTTCAAGATGTAGTATAGGCGGGTCGTTTTCTAGCTCTACAGAACTTTGTTTCTTAAGGCAATTTGAGTCTTTGTCTTTTTGTTGTAATATATCAAATATGTTCATTATTACACCTACTCTATTCTGCGCCTTATTGATTTTTTTTATTGAATTGTAAATGTGGATAGAAATTGTATAGTAATGTTACATTATTATTTATCAACATTTTCTATTTCCTCTATTGCTTCATTAACATACATTAGATGTTTAACGAAAGCTTGGTTTATTTCTCTAAAATGTTCAATCCTTAACTTACCAAAATAATTGGCCTCCCATTGACAGACTGTCTCTTCAACAATCTTTTGCCCAAGTTGCTCCATATATAAGGAAATACTTTTATTTTCTAATGATTGTTGCTTAAATGTATACAGTTGGATTAGAAAATAATGGTGATATTCATTTACGGCAGCTGCAATGTCCATCTTACGTTTTTCAATTGCCTTATCTTTGGTAAGGACTCCCACCACAACTGTTGCAACTGCTGCAAATAAAGCAACAGGCGGAAAAACATTTAACATCGCATAAGTCATTGTATGCCATCCCATTGCTAATCCTACTGTGCCAATAACAGCTGAGCCTATTCCCATAGCAAGAACTTGTTCTGTTGCACCGAATTGAAAGTCTACTTTTAGATGACTCTTTGCAGAATCAGCTATTGAAAATGCAGATAATCTCTTAACGTTTGGCAAATTAGCTGTAATTATTTCAATCCACTTTTTCTCTAAATTACTTGTTGCATTCGTAATGATCTCACTCATTTGATTTGATACCTTACTACTATTTAGGTATTTCTCTAGTAATTCTTCAACAAGTGTATTCGAATTCATTACCTTTTCATTTTCAAAAACTTGTTTACCATTAATTTCTTTAGAAACCGTATTAATACCTTTTATCGTCGCATTAACAAGAATTCCACTGCTCTTCTTTGCAGTGTCCCTTAAGCCACTATACCACGATCCATCTTTTTCTATTTCCTTAAACATTTTATACTTTTTATCCATTAACAGCTTTGAAACGTTTTGTTCTACTTCTTGCATAAACTCATGATAAATTTTAGGTTTACTTTCTAATAATCTATTTTTCTTTTGTGTTATCTCATCGGTAATATTTAGATACTGACTACTTTGTGCTTGAGTAAGAATTTGCTCCTTTATCAACCCAAGGTTTAATTGCTCAATTGTCGTAGCTTCTCTTATAAGCCCGTGACTCTCAGTAAGCGAGGCAATGATTGCACTCTCAATATTTTCACCCATACTTGAATCAATTTGTTTTATTTCATCAAGAACCGGTTGAAAAGCTGTTAAATTTAATATTTCATCCTTGTAATCGAAATTCATATTATTCTCGTTCTCCTTATAATGACAGAGATACTTTTCTCAAGATCGTAGTTGTTGGCTTTATTAAACTGTGAATTCTATTAAAAGTAATTTCTGGCTTTTCTAGAGCATAATTTATAGCGATTGCTGCTGCAATAGAAGCAATACACCCAATCCAAACAGGACCACCAACTAAGGATCCAATCATTAGGGAGCCTCCAGATACAAGAGCACCTTTACCCGCTTTAATGAATGCCTCTTTCTTATTTTCTGACTTATTAATAGAATAGACTAAGCTACTTGCAGCTATTGGTAATAAAAAGGGATTAGCACTTGCGATAGAAGAAACTACATATGCCCCTGAAAGTTTAGAAATAAGTGATGGATCTCCTTTTTTTCCTAATAAAAATGTTGAAAGTAAGGCAATTACTCCACCAATCAATTCAGGAGCATTAATAGTTAATGCATCTCCCAAAAATGGTTTTGATACTCCAAAAGCTTTTGCTACTTCAGCAAGTTTATCAAACTGTTCTGGAGTTAAAGAAAAAAAAGGATTTATTCCTGAAACAGAAGCGGTATCCCTTAGAAGGTGTTCACCTGCTTGTAAAAACTCAGTTACAAATGAATCATCTGCTTTAACATCTTTTACTGCGTTAAAAGAACTTAAAATAGTGTGTTGCCCATCCAATAAATGATGATAAGAAGAGCCTCCAACATGAGTAGTATTATAAATTGAATCAATAGCTCGATCATAATCATCAAAATTATGATTAAATGTACTAGCCATCCATTGAGCCAAAGAGTGGCTCCCTGTTATAAGACCGGAATCAAATGCAATTGGGACTCGTCCATCTCCTGATAGTCCTAATTTAATGTTCTTTAATCTGGTTTCATGATCCATGTTTTACTCCTTTTCCAGGTAAATTGAACTATATCTGTTTTAAGTTAAAATCCAAAAAACACCTACTATAAACTCAATTAATCTGTTTTAGAGGTGTTTTTTTGTAATGTTATCGAGATTGTAATTTTATAATTTTAAATAACGGAAACCTTCCCTTGATTTAAAACTTCACTATAGCCGTTTAGGTTCATTCTTCCCGATATTGTCTAGGAAACTTCCAAATTCCTCGAATTCATCCACTTCATCTTTCTGTCCATTACTTGTAACAGTAGTTATAGGAGCGGTGTTTGCACCTGAAGTGAAAGACTCCAATTGCAACTTTAATTGATTTATTACTTTTTGGTTTTCTTGGTCTCTTTGTTGAGCTTGGATAAGATGAATTTCAAGCTGTTTTTTTAGGCGATTATTTTCATCTTCTAAATCAGATATTATATCTTGTTGTGATTTGTAGTCCTCCATCGTAGCAGTTAGTCTTTTGTTTACTAATTCTAAATCATCAATTTGTTCCAGGTAATCATTGATAAGGAGACCCCTCTCAGCTTTGTATTTATTCAGTAAGGTTTCTTCCAAGGACTGAAGAGCTTCTTCTTTAATCTTACGGGCATTTGCTATTTCTTTTGCAAATCTATCATTCTCTTTGCGCAATTCCAATACTTCTTTTCGTAATTCACCCAATTCACTACCAAGTTTACCAATTTCCTTATTTTTTTGTTCTAGAACTCTCTTTTCATTTTCCAACTTCTTTTTGAGTTGGCTTTGTTCCTTCGTACTTGTTACTAATAGTTGTTCTTTTGTCTGCAATTGATCACTTGTGTTTTTTAAATTCTTTTGTAACTCTTCAATTTCACCTTCAAGTTTCTTGTTTGTCTCTATTGCTTCATCATACTGTTCTCTGAAGGTACTTTTTTCTACTCTCGCTTTTAATGAAACTAAATCTCTAACAATGGAATCAAAGTTTATCTCTACACTATCCTGCACCTCATCTTCCATTTCTCTATCCTTCTCTCTTAGATTATAGTCATTACCCAATAACAGGCCAGTCTCCTCTTGGAATGTATGACCAAAGTACTCCAAAATACCTTTGATTTCACCGTGATACTGTTCTTTAAATCTTAACCACGTTACAAAGTAACGATAGTAAATATTTCCTCCAAAGACCTCTTCTTCTATCAGTACTTTAAGTTCATCATCTGAAGTAGAAGAATCAACATTCATAACATCTATCAATTTTTCTATTGTAGCCATATTAATGCTAACTAGGTAATTATAAAGGGAATATGATTCTTTGATAAAAGGAGAGATTGCTCTGATCAATTCTACCCGATCAATATTTTTGGTTATGATTTGCTTCATGCTTAAACCAGATTTCGATATAACTGCCTTCTCATCTGAAATTGAAGAACAGATGAGTTCAGTATCCAGTGATAAGAGTAGGCATGCATCTAAAAGGGAACTGTCAATTCCCTCTACATCCATATAGCGATATCGTTTAGCCTTTTTTTTCTTTCCTGTTGCCATTAACGATCACCTCTTTCGTCATAACCAACATCACTGCCTCGTTTTGGCATGGATTTAAAGATTAGTTCTAATTCACGTTTCATTAATGCGTCTTTTTCTCTTTGTTTAGCCTCAAATAGTATTTGTTGCGGTAATATTTGTCTATTTGTATTGACGAACTTGGCTACCAACCTATAAATTTCCAAGCGGACAGGTGCACTTACATTTTTCTTTAACAGCCTTTCAAGTACCGGACCTACCTCTCTTGGTAGAAGATTGGGACGCTGTAATGCAAGTAAGATCGATACAGCTTTAGAATCAGATACATCATTAAGCTTATCCGTCATCTTGATTAGACTATTAAACTTCAATAATGCTGCATAACCGCGTAAACGATGTTGCTCTTCATCATTTCCATCTATTAATGTTTTTAAATATTGATCAAAAGCTGGATCATATCCAAGCTGAGTAAGGGTATATATCGCAGATAATCTTACCTCTGCATCATTTAAATAGGGTTTAAGATAATTAATAGCTTTTTCATTTCCAATATTGGCCAACGCTAGGATACATGCTTCTTTTAAACGTTTATTTTCAGCCTGTTGTAATTCATCAATAACAAAATCTGCTAAACCCTCCTCTTTCGTATGCCCTATCCCTTCCATGATTGCAGCACGTTTGTTTGGTAGTTTTTTATATGCTACTCTTAGCTTTTCAACAGCAATAGGTTCTCTAATACCTCCTAGTAATTTTGCAGCCTCACGAATTCGTTCTAATTCTGATTCCGTCTCAATAATTTCAATAAGAGAAGGTATAGCTGTTGTATTAAAGGACTTAATAGCAGTCGAATAGATCGGTCTGTTTTGTCGATTACTTGTATGTACATATCGATCAAATAAATGAGGAATAATCGAGCTAGAAACTTTATAAAAATCTCTAGCTTGTAAAATAACATCCCCTAACATTGATTTTGGTAAAACAAGTAAATCTAATACCTTTAGCAAATCTATTACTGCCTCCGTATTCCCCATATTAAGGAAAGAATCAAGCGAAGGTATAAATAAATTTGGATTTTTAGCATGACGTAAAATAAGTGCAGTGGCTTCCTTTTCATGAACAAAACCTGCTACCCGGATTGCTAACTCAATGTGTTGTTCATTCTTTGCATACTGCAAAATTCCAAGGATTAAGATTCTTCCTTTTAAACTAAGCACAGTTAAACGACTGCATAATTGAACGAGAGCCTCTAATTTCATTCGTTCTTCTTTATCCTTAAAATCAAACATATAGGCTTCCCTAAAAACAATCTCAATAGCTTTATCACCTATATTTTCAATTTTGTTTGCCGATTTTAAGATTTCTGAACGGTCATTACTTTTACTCATGATTTCAATATTTTCAATAATGATAGCATTATCATTATTCGTTAATGATGGATCCGGTTTAAACGCTTCTACATTAACGTAACCAATATATCCACCATCAACCCCTTGATAGGAAACTTCTTTCTCCTGGGACTCTTCTTTACTTTTTGGAACGTTACCAGATAATAAAAACTCAAATTCATCTATACTCTCATTCCTTCCCGGTTTCAAAGATGCCTTCTGCTTATTTAATTCTTCTCTAATTTCTTTTTCATCTGGAAGTAATATATCTGGTGTAATACTCTCATAACTGCTATTCTCACTCATCTTTGTTTTCGTTTTCAACTGTTCTTGTATGGTTTGGTTAAATAAATCAGATAATTTTACCATGTATTTATACCTCCTTATACTCGTTATTAGTCATTGCTTCCTGTCTTTTTCCAATCAAAGCTTTTTCTTCCTCTGTTGAATCCGTAATCCCTAAGTCAACATAAACCATTTGTGTTTCATCATCCTTTAGCCATGCTTTCACTTGAAGATTTCGATCATTATCAACATCAATATGAAACACGAGTGGTGATCCAACTCGAACTGGTTGGGTAAATTCTAAGGTTGCATTCTTTAGTTGTTTTTGAATCATAGCCTTGGGATCATCTGCTGAAAATAATTCAAGTGACATGGTATTTACATACTCTCCACTACCCGAAACAAAGAAACCAGTGTCAATTGTCTTAGAATGTGGAACAGTAGTATCTTTCGTAATTAGTGGCACAGGTGTTCCTTTACGTACTTTGATATATACATTTTGTGGATATAGCTTATCTATTTCTACTGGAAAAATGGAAATCTCATCTAAGAAATAATGATAAATTGCAGCACCTCTTGATACTGAATGCATTGGGTTTGTTGCAACAGTTGGCTCCTTACCAAATATCTCCTTTACCCGTTGCTTGATAGTAGGAAAAGCCGTCATCCCACCGACTAAGAATATATGATCAATGTCATGTACGGTTAATGGAATTTTCCCCATACGTAATGCATTCATTATTGGGAACTCGATATTTTTTCCATCTTGATCACCACTTTGATAAAGGAGTGGGCGAATTAATTCATCCATTTCCTTTTTCGTTATTGTAATCTCTCCCTCTAACTCTTTTGGAACATCAAATAATGTTAAGCTAAAGGATAAACTATCAAATAACTCAGGTTGGTCATAGTAACAAATTCCTTGCATTTGTTCTCTTGCACTAATACGTCTTGAAAAATCAATTTTAGCCTTTTCAGCAAAATCTAATAACATTTCTCGTAATTTATTAAATTCATTTTCTGAGTATTTGGACATCATCTCTCTAGGTGATAATCCTTTTTCACGAAAACGTTTTGCAAATAAATATTTCATCACCGCATCATCAAAATCAGATCCACCTAGTTCTGTGTATTGAGAAATGGATAAGTCTTGGATATTTATTCGGTTGTTTTCACCTTGTGAAATACGATGGATAGTTACATCACATGTTCCTCCTCCTAAGTCAAAAACTAGTACAGTTTTTGATCCAGTCGCCACATCTAATACTCTTGCAGTTTTGTCTTTTAAATTCTCTTCATGTAAAAAGTCAATTAAGGATGCAGTCGGCTCAGGAATCATATGAATCTTGTCTTTATTGAAGCCTGCCAATTCAGCAGCAATTTTTGTCTTTCCTTGTTGATGAAAATCAAAACTTGCAGGTACTGTAATAACAGCACTATCAATTTCCTCACCAAAATACTTCTCTTCTACTGTCTTTTTTAGTTTTCTAAGAATAAATGAGGAAATATGTTCTGGCTGATAGCTATCATTATGAACTTCCCATTCTACTTTTTCCCCAATATGGCGTTTTACATTAGATAGCGTTTCCTTAGGGTAATAACTTTGCATTCTTTTCGCATATCTTCCTACATAGGGGATAGAATCCTCATCAAAGTGAACAACGCTAGGAAGTTCCTCACTAAAGATCATCCCATGTTCCTCATATTGCTGGATTTGAATCGTCTTTGCTTGTACTTGTTGATTTGAATTTAATTCTGCTACCGAAACAGTTGAATTTGTTGTTCCTAAATCAATTCCAACATATCTTTTCTTTGCCATAAAAAACTCCTCCAAATTTTTAGTATTATATTTGTTTCAATTCCACTACCTCTTCAACGAGTGGATAAATGATTGTTTTTCCTTCAATTGTCCAACCACGCTTTAAGATCTTAATTTTTAACTTTTCAGCCTCTGTTGTTAATGGAATGGTTAATGAAAATTTATCTTTTAGTGCCTCCCTTGTAATCTCGAATTCTTCTCCAATATCAAATCCATATGTTGTCGGCTCAATCCCACACATTCTTAAATAGTTAAATAAATTCTTAATCTTACCTGTTAGCATTGATCCTTCATCATTATGGTTAATTTCATCAAATATTTCAGATAATAAATACTGTGTCTTTTTACCTGCAATTCCTTCAAATAAATCAAACAATTTTTTATATTGAAGTTGTTCTTTTTCTTTTTGAAGTCGTTCTAAGTGACTATACAAGCGCTGGTTTTCTACTTCTAACTCTTGTAAACGTTCACTTGTTATTTTTTCTGTTTCCTTTACTTCTGGTGTTTTTTCAAACTTTGTTAATTGAGTGCTTAAATCGACAATTCTCTTTGCATATTCTTCAATTTGTTCTTGTACAGAACGTTCACTTGTTTCTGTTTCCCTTGTCTCATCGGGTTTGATTGAGTTAGATTCGTTTACGACTAATTCTATTACTGGAAACTCTTGGTTTTTAATTTCTGATGTAACCTCTGGTTGAGTGTTCGCGTCGTCCTTATGCTTATACTCTCTTAATGTATTACTTAAAGCTTCCATTGCAGGCTCTTGTTCTTTAAGCTCCATTGCGATTGGTAAAATAATCTGCATCATTCCCTCAGCAAAAACAGCAGCCTCAAGTGGTATATTCTTAACAAGGATTTCAATGTTAAATATTAATGGGTTTCCATTATTCAAATAAAAATCAAGACGACCAAGGGTCTTTTTACCTACTAAATTAGCGGTATCTCCGAAAACGTGTTGTAATATTAGGTTGTATACTTTCTTGACTTCCTTTCCTTTTATTAAGTAAAGAAGGACACGAATTAACAATTCGCTGAACAAGGTTGGATCATCATTTGAATACACTTTATAAGATTCAAGGCTTCCAACACTAAGGGCAGTAAATGCATGTTTTTGCTTATCATTTGAAATGAGTGAACGTTCAAAAAAGGCAGAGATGGTTTCCCTTGAAATCTGTAATACATGGGTTGAATTCCAATGGCGTACAATCAAATCGTTTAGATCGAGATTGTGAACAGACGAATTTTCATAAACCATTTGTTCAGCTAATAATTGAATTTCCCAGCAAAATATACGACGTTTTGTGTTTGTGTCAAGATTTAGGCTCTTAAGGCTTTCTTCAATCTCCTCTTTTGTCATTTTCATCTCTTTTTGAATTTCCTTTAAAAAACCATTATGTTTTATAACCTGTATTAATAATTGATTCATATTGACTCCTCCATTTTCAAACTATAACTTTCTCCATTAACAGCTGGTATTACATTAATTGGTAATACCGAAAGCAACTCTTTGATTGTCGGGTATACACTCAATTGTTCATAAGCCCGTGGTGAAATATATTTTCTATGATGTTCACCATGAACCAGGAATACAACCTGCGGTTGTAGAGATAAGATGGTTTGAATCATTTCTTCCCGGTTTGCGTGTGCGGATAGTTTAAAGCTTTTCACACTAGCATTAACTTCAACTTTCTCCCGTCCAATTTTCATTGTTGGCTTCGGTTGCTCTTGCAAATGCTGTAAAGCAAAGCCTGGACTTTCTTCATCCATATAACCAGTAAAAGCAATACTATTTTTTTTGTTTCCTAACATATGTAGAGCATAGCGTGATGACGCACTTCCTTTCTGTAACATCCCAGAACTAGCTACAATTACTTTCTTGCTAGCCCCCATTATCTGACAAATGGTCTCATCAAATGAATAGCCTTTGTACTGGTCCTTTACACTTTGAATTCCTCCACTAAAAAAAAGTGGACCTCTACCCAAATATTTTTCATATACACGACAAATGTTTGGTACTAATCCATCGGTATAAACAGTATAGGGGGGATAATCATTGACTTTAAAATGTTCTTTAATAATCAACAAGATCTCTTGAGCTCTTCCTAATGCAAAAGCAGGGATTAACATGGAACCATCTTTATTCATGGTTTCTTCTATAAATTTCAACAATTGCTCCTCTTGTCTTTGCCGTGTAATATAGGCATGTAACGGATAGTACCCATATGTACTTTCTGAAATAACCACATCCACCTCAAGGTTTTCAGCGAAATTAGCTCCTTTCACAGTTAATTGATCACCAATTGAATAGTCACCTGTGAATAATATCCTAGTATTATCAAATTCTATTAAAATGGCAGCAGCACCTAGAATATGACCTGCGTGTAGAAAGGTAATTTTCCACTTTTTATCCCGTGAGGAAATGAAAAAAGGCTTGTTTACTTTTTTCGTTTCTATATGCAAAAGAACTGACTGTAAATCTTTTTCTGAATAAAATCCTTTAACACCTTGATTATTTCTCCAAAGGTCTTTTAATAAAATGGACATTAATTCACTTGTTGCTTCCGTTGAGTAAATCGGTATAGTAGGATCTAAACGATGAATATGTGGAATAGCTCCTGTATGGTCAAGATGAGCATGACTAATAACAACTGCATCTAAATCATCAAAGGAAATATTTTTCTTTTTCAATGGAGAATAGTCAGGAAAAATAGATTCACCTGGATCTAAATGAATACCTGCATCCAGCATGAGGTGATGATTATCAATTGAAATGAGAATTGATGTACCACCGATTTTATGTCCTCCTCCAAGGACTGTTATTTCAACATTAGAAAGATCTTTTTCTTCCTTATTATTAATGGCTGTATTTAACTGATTATAATAGTTTAAAGCCTCTGGTAAATCCGCATGATTTAGAATTGCTCTTTTTAAAAATGGGAATGACTTTAACCCCAATTCTGTAACAATTAACAGAACAGCTAGCCAGTCATGAGGCTGATTAAGTAAGTAGAGAATTTCATCATTTGATAATCTATTATTCAAAAGCTTTTTACCATAGATAAAATAAATAAACCGTTTATCAGATAGCCTTTCTGATAACGTTGTTGTCTTAAACGTAAGGATATCCTCTTTATTTAACCCTCGCCCATTTATCTTTTCATAGAAATCGAGAAATAGTTTTATAGGTTCATTAAGTTGGTCTTTCAATGAAATACAATCTTTCCGTGAAAGTAGATTTGGAACCAAGTCAAGTAAAATACACCAACTTGTTACTTCATTAATATGGTGTAATTCATTTTTATGTAAAGCAAGTAACTTTCTAAGGTGGTATCTAGCTTGGGTAATATTACGATTGATGTATTCTTCTTCAACTAGAAATAATGTTATTTCATTATAAAGTTCAGAAAGTGGTTTACCTTCATAACTAAACTGCTTTGAAACCTTTTCATATAAGTCAATTACCTTCAAATACACATCCTGGCCGTTTTCCTTCTGAATCATCAAACATTTAAAATAGATATCTGAACCTAACTCAATTCCTGGTTGTTTTAGGAGCCATTCAATTTCTGAAACAATTTCACTTTTCGTACCTATAGCACTTTGAAAAAAGACATTCCCATATACATCAAGGGATTCCCCTCTTATGATTAACTCTTTGGATAATTTATAAGTGTTACTAAAATCCTTAATTGCATATAGAAACTGACATGTCCTACTTAGAATATGTGAAGGCAAATCAGGGTACATGGCCAGTTTAATGTATAATGATTTGCTTTTTTCTATGTGGTTACGGTTTTCGTAGAAAACAGCTGTTTCAAAAAGGTTTTCAATATTTTCCACAAGTTTTTACTCCTTTCGACTTACTACTATAGTAGTATAAAAATTCCAAAAAATTTGTCGATTTTTGTAATTGATTTGAATATTTTGTCACTTATAAATTTTTTGTTCAATCTTTATATAAGTTTCTCAGAATCAATAAGAACTCTCTTAATAAAAAAAACTAGAGGCACACCTCTAGTTTTTTGACTTTTGAAATATTTACGATTCTAATACTAACTTTGTAGCGACTTCTTCTATCGTTACGTTATTGAAGAACTATCTCAAAATTTGTTCTAAACTTATGAGAAACCTTTATTAGTTTACTATAGTAAGTCTTTCTTATTAATGTATCAATCAATCCATTCCCAAGGCGATTACTCGGAAGCGTTTGAATTATTAGCAGTTTAAGACAGTAATATGGTTTTATTGTAAAGCCAGAAGTTAAGCCCCATTTGCTATATGTTTCGGGATTCTTACTAGACAATTTAAGATATGATACCATTCCTGATGAATTCGATTCATTAAAAATAGAACTTCCATCCTGCATCAAGGGATGATTCCTCAACCTTCGATAAATTATCCTTTTTCTCTTCAGAAGGCACAATTCACATTTTAACCAGGCAAAGTACACGTTTACTATTTGGCTACACTTAATTATTTATAGAATACAAACTATATATTAATTATTTATTAAATATTTTAAATATATATAAATAAAATAGATTTATATTTTGCAATTTATATAATTATTATATATAGTTGAATTAAATATAAAAAAATAGAGGTTGGAGGTATACGATGTCTGAAAACAAAAAGCGCGATAAGTTTGAGGAGCTTGCTGAGAAACGTGTAACAGAAACTGTAAAAAAGATTAGACTGATTGGGAATCTATCGAATCGTAATAACTATGATTATACTGATCATCACGTGAAGCAAATATTGTCAACGCTAGAGGAAGAGCTAAAGATCTTGCGTGCTAAATTTAGCGAAGGTGATAGAGATAAGGATTCTACATTTAAATTTAAATAACAAAAAAGCGATTTGAAAACAAGGGGGCACAAACATGGTAGGATATTGGAATTTTCCGGCGGTTGCTGGTGGACAAGTCATCTCAATTAACAATGCAGGAATCGAAACGTTCCGTGGAAATGAATTGAATTCTGTTGGACGAGAAGTACCACAAAACTCGGTAGATGCACAGTATGACGAAACAAAGCCAGTCATTGTCGAATTCAGAAGTTTTCAACTGAAAACGACAGCCTTTCCGAATCATCAGGAATTCTTGAAAGTTTTCGATGATTGTGAGGTAACCTGGAAGGGCCATAATGAGAAATGCGAAAAGTTCATTAAGCAGGCGAAAGATATTTTAACTCTGCCGACTATCTCCTTCCTACGTATTAGCGATTTCAATACAAAGGGGTTAGAGGGTGCTAATTCGACAAAGCTAGGGACACCTTGGAGTTCACTTATTCGTGAGGCTGGCTCATCGAATAAACGAGATAACTCAGGCGGAAGCTTTGGAATCGGGAAATCCGCTCCAGCAGCTAATTCTAAGCTTCGTACATTATTCTATGATTCTTTAGATATTCATGGTATTTCATCTCATATTGGTGTAGCAAATATTATGTCCTTTGAAAAGAATGGCAAAATTACGACAGGTGTCGGCTATTTTACAGGGGATGAGAATTCACGCGCAATTTCAGGCTTGCTTGGCTTAGATCCAAGCTTTGTACGAACAGAACCAGGAACAGATGTATATATTTCTGCCTTTAATACAGATAAAAATTGGAAAGAGCGTCTATTACACTCGATTTTAATGAATTTCTTTATTACGATTCATCTGCAAAAGCTTGTTATTCGTATTGAGGACCTTGAAGTTAACCATGAAAATTTAGGTGAACTAATTATGGCGCTTGAGGATACAGAAGATTTCCGTTCATTGAAGGCTTACTATCAGTTATTAATTTCTAAGGATACCATAGTCGTTCCATCGCCAGAGTGTCATTACAAAACAATCGGTACTTTCGAGGCAGGGGAAGCCAATCTGCTTTTAACAACCGGTGAAGAATTAAACCGTCGTGTACTTATGACACGTGATAATAGAATGCGTTTGTTTGAGCAAGGTCGTATTAGCGGTAGCATTTCCTTTACTGGAATTCTGATGATTACTGGGAAAAAGATGAACAAAGTTTTTAAGGAACTTGAAAATCCGGCCCATACAAAATGGGAACCAAATCGTTATGAGGATAATCCAAAGAGCGCTGAGAAGGCCATGAAGGATTTAATCAAATGGGTTCGGGGTACGGTGCATGATAAATTCCAAACAGAAGCAACGGATACAATGGATGCTATTGGTTTGAATGATTTCCTACCGGATCAGATTGCTAATGGTCAAGGTCAAGAGCAAAAAGAGTCTCTTTCAATCAAAATCAAGGATGTAAAGCAAAAGCCAAAGGAAAAGGTTAAACCAAAGCCGAGTACGAATGAGAAGGATGATGTCAACGGATTACTAATCGATACAGGTATTGGTGACGAAGAAGGCGATGGTGGTGGTACAAACAATGGCGGCAACCATGGAGGCGGCGGTAATAGCCAAGGTAGTGGCTCAGGCAGCGGTGGCAACCAAAAAGAAAAGAAAGAAAAAAATAAGCCGATAGAAACCACTATGCAGTACCTATGTACAGATAAAGCAAAGGGTGTTTATCGTGTGATTGTTTCACCTGATAAGAAGTTTACAAGAGGCAAGCTGGAGTTCAGCGTTTCTGGTGAGCAAAGGGATGTAATACTACCAATCGCAGCGGTTTCATCAACTGAAATCGCTGATATCTCCATTCGTGAAAATATAGTTCGATTCACAAATAAGGTCGGTAAAGACGATATTAGCCTAGAGGTCCAAATTGACTATTCTGATTATTGCGCGCTTGAGGTGAAACTATATGAAATTTAATCCTGCCTTACCTTATCCAATACTTTCAAAGGAAAATAACAGTTATAATAATTCTTCATTTGATGTACTTGTCGATCCTAAGAAATCATTTGGACAGCTTGTGCTAGAGGTCGAATTTGCGCTTAAAAATGATAATTTACAGGAATTAATTGATCAAGGCAAAGCCATCTTTGCCTTACATATTGAATGTCCTCTAACAAGCTTCCGTAGCTTGTTCAAAGGTGATCAAAAAACATTAACGATAAAAATTGAGGAGCAGCAAATACGCGGAAGAATAGATGTCCATGCTTTTATCCTTGCGAACGACCACATTGTTGATTATACGAATCCGGATTGGAATACCTTCTATTTCGGCATTCCTATTACCTATGAAAAAGGGAATATACTTGCATTCGGAAGTGCTGGGGAAATCGTGCTACAAGAGGAAGCCGCAGAAGAGCAAAATTTGCCTTCTATTGTAACTGTACGACGCGCTGGTAATCGTGAATATGTTGGTATTGAATTAGGCACCAATCAAATTTTAGTGCTATTACCTGAGCAATTGTATAAACAATATGCTGATTATGGGAGTAGTCGATTAAAGGCTACGATTTTATCTATGATTATTTTACCTGCTTTAATCGATGTATTCCATACAATCAAGGCCGATCCAAGTGCCTACGAGGATACTCGATGGTATCAGGTGCTTGTGCAAATCTTCGAAAATAATCATGTACCATTTGAACGTGTTTTAAATGATTTAATGCCCGTCATAGAAGCAGTCCAATTGGTTCTAAGGAATCCACTGATTGCTTCATTTAAAGAGATAGAGAAATTACTAGGACAGGAGGATTAATGAATGAAAATTCAATATATATCAGAGAATGCCTTACAGGATTTACTTGCACAGCATGATATTTATAAAGGACATTATCTTTCGCGTAATGAGGATTGGTTTAAATCTTACTTTTCACAGGATGGTGTTGTACTTGGTTCACAAATTGAGTACGTACATCCTAAGTTTAGCTTCAATCCTGACTTTTCCGTGAGTGATTTTGAAAATGTAAAGGCGATGTATGATACGCTCAGGCATTTGACTGTTGCGCAGGCTACGCAAGAGCGTCTATGGGTAGGACTTGCCCATTTGCAAATGCGTGATTACTTCAACTACCGCTTAAGGGATGATTTAGAAAAGAAAAATGAAAAACGTCTGAAATCGGCACTTTTTTTTGTGAATGGAGCGAAGCGCTCTTTATTTGTGCATGTCCTGGCTCGACTATGGTGGGTTGGATATATGACCTATGATGAAAGCAATCCTAACAATCCATACTGGCTAACAGAATTTTTCTGCGCACGAGAGTTTTCAGGGCGTAGTGTTTACTTCTTCTCAAGTAATTTCACCGGAAATCGTATAATTACAAGGGGCATACTACAGGCCTTAAAGAAATTGAATGATGAAGGTTTTGAAATGAAGCGAGAACACTTTGTAGAGGCAGGTCGCTATTTGAATATTGTAGGCGGCGCAATGATTTTAGATATGCTAAATCAGGATGAGGTAGCTATCATGATTGAAGCTCGAATTCGTAAGGTATTTGATTTACAGCCTGTTGGAGTTTAATTAGGGCTGGGAAGTTAATACTCGTTACCTTTTTTTAGTTATGATGCTTAATACCCAATAGCATTAAAATGGGATGTAACATTAAAGAGGCAATGTGAAAAAATTGATGTAAGATCCATTCGGAGTGAGAAATATTCGATTCTGTAATGAAGAACCCATACATTAATAAAAGGTACTTTCTTCAAACCGATAAAAAGATGAAAAGTGTTAAAACCGTATTAATGCATAATGCATCACCTTCTTTCATAATCAAAAGAAAAAGGCTTCTCAAAAGTTTAATCAACTAATGAGAAGCCTTTTTTATACCTGATGTAGCAAATCACTTTAAAACCCAACTATTACAAACGTTCCAGATGTTTAATATTGATCATGTGCATGTGATACAAAGTAGAAACAATAGACGTTTTATTATCAATAATCTCGTCTATTTTATCCTTTACTTTATGTTCATTTAGTAATTCTATATGTCTTCCTTCATAAGTTTCCCTATTAATTTCCTTCTTTTTATATGCCTTTAATATATCTTCTATAGGGGCAAGAAGAGGCTCATGGACATATTCAATATTTCTTAATTCCATTACTTACATACTCTAAATCATCTTTCTTTGAATAAGCAGATAATTGGGTTGATTGTTTAGTCTAGTATCCTCTAACTTAATTGATGAACAATTACTAATCCTTTAGTTTCCCTCCACCATATCTCCTTCACCCTTATTGGTTATATATTCCTATTATAATATCCAGGAAACTACCAATTCATGATAAAATTGGCTTTATATAAAGTCTGGAGGCGATGGTGTGAATTTTGATATCTACTATTCTGAAACAGCAAGGGAAGAACTTTACAACATGTCTGAAAAGAGACTCGCTCAGTTATCCGAACGTGTAGATCGCCTTCGTACCGGCGAATGGCAAAACGGAACGCGAGTAAAGAAGCTACGTTCTATTAATCATAAACGAACAATTTATGAAGAACGGACAGATAATGCGAGAAGAATGTTATTTACTATAGTTAAGAATCGGAAGGTTGCAGAACAAGCTGCCCTACTTATCTTTCATTTTGAAGTAGAGCACGACAAAGTTATCCGTACAGCAAGATCTCTTATGCAAGACGATTATGATATGCGTCAATATAACCAAGAAGATGAGCAAGTTTGTTCCTTAGAAGAATTTATGGAAGAAACAAAATCTATATGGAAGAATAATAATGAAGATTTTCATACTTACCTTAATCAACTAAAATCCTATGAATTAGATGATGAGACTCTACTACGATTAATTCGTCGAAAGGAACTCAATGAAGATGAATTCTATGAGATGAAAATTAGCTTAAGCAACAAGCAGCGTAACTTCGCACAGGCTCCACTCCCTATTTTACTAAGCGGAACAGCAGGAAGTGGTAAAACTACTATCGTTATTCACAAGTTACTAGAGATGAATCCAGACGCAACGAAGCTTATATGTTACTTATACAAAAGATCTATGTAAGGAAGCACAGCAAATGTTTCAGCGTCTTGTTAAAGGGATTGATGGTGAGCAGAAATATATTGATAATGTCCATTTTAAAACGTTTGATGAACTTATGAGAGAGCGCCAACAAGATAAGGCACAAGATATTATTACTAGAGAACGATTTATGTTGGAATATAAAAAGTTAGCAAGAAAAAATAATATGGAAAAAGACTTTCCTTCTCTAATGATGTGGGAAGAATTACGAGGAGTTTGGAAAGGTGGTATGTACGGAAAGGAATATATCCTTACTGAAAAAGAATACATTAACCTTACAGATGATCAAGCTCCAAATTTTGTTGGAAAACGGAAAATAGCATATGCCCAGTTCCTTCGCTATCAAGAGATGTTATCACAATCACACAAAATCGATGAACAAGATTTACTTCATGAAGCAATTGAATTTAATACAACTAAATACAACTATATCTTTTGTGATGAAGTACAGGATTTATCCATGCTACATCTAAGATTCCTGTATGAACTGGCCGGTAGAAGTGCAACCAACTTATTTTTAACTGGTGATGACCAACAAATTCTTCACCATAGCGGATTTAGGTGGCCAACAATTAATGATTTATTTACATATAAATTTAATCATAAACCACCAAAACTTGAACATCTAACAATGAATTATCGTAGTGTTGGCGCTATCACAGATTTGGCCATGTCGATTAATAAATTAGAGAAAAGCTATACAACTAAAAAGATTAAAGCAAAACCATCACAAAGTTTACATTATGGGGAAAACCCTATTATTTTACTAACGTTTCAGAAGACGAGATGATTGAGGCTATTCATAAATTCGGACCACATCAAGCTATAATTGTTCGATCAAATAAAGTAAAGGAAGAGCTTCGTTCTTCTTTTCAGAAACGATATGGTCACCCACCACTCATCTTTACAATTTTTGAAATAAAAGGCCTGGAATTTGAGCGAAATTTAATATGGGATTTCTTTCCTAAATATTCAGAAGAAGCTGCGTTTTGGGAAGATACTTTTCGCCAAATTAACCTTGGAAATGAAGAAAAGATTCGGAATGATAATAATAAGCAACGTACATTAGCTAGTGAAACAAACCTTTTATATGTTGGGGTAACCCGGGGCAGTCATTACTGTTATATATTTGATAACGATACTCCTTCTGCATTTTGGAATTATAAGCCCATACATGAACGAATGCAAGTACATCGTAACCTTGCTATATTACAAGAATCTGAAGAACACTTGGTGGAAACAACGGATCAAGATTGGCTTAAAGAAGGCCTACGCTTATTGAAAAAGAAATTATATGATCAAGCACTTGATTGTTTTAACCGCATAGAAAATACATGGGAAATTTCAATCTATAAACATGAATGTTTAGGATACCTAGCTAGAGAAAACGAAAATTTTGATGAAGCCTTAGAACATTTTAAGAAAGCAAATATGCATGAGGAAGTTGTTGCTTGCTTGGATATTAAGGAACAGTTCATTACAGCATATAATTACATCAAAAAACTGTTATACGATTTATTAGTAATCCTTATGAAAAGCAAACATGGACCTTAAGAAGTTATCAGTATAAAGTGAAAGATTTTGATCAGAAGGGCCAATGGAAAGGTAGTGGAATATATTGTAACAACCACCTATCCCAACATTACGAGGCGGCTATACGATTTGAACGTGATTCACAGTGGATGTTCGCTAAGGATGCCTATGAACGTGCTATACAATCCTGTGACCCTAAAGAAACTAAACGTCTAAAACTATTAAAAGACAAACATCAAGATATATTAACTAAACTGTAGATTAAATTTCTAATTGCTAACCATTTCATAATGAGCCAAAGAAATAAAAAAGGCTTCTCAAAAGTTAAATCTAATGAGGAGCCTTAATTAAAAAAAGGTAATTCTTTATGTAAATTTAACCAATGAGCTATCAATATCTAGCATACATGATGTTTTAATCCATCTTGCATGAAATTCATTAGAATATCCTTTGCCCTTTACCTTATTTCTTCAGGCTCATTATTTTAGACTGATTTCTCTTGGAGAAAACAATGCACCCTTGGTTGAAAACGCACATGTTACATATTTTAATTCATTTTCAAACATGCTTATTCAATTGCAATAAGATTTGTAGGGTCACCATGCGATGCTTTAAATATGATATTTTCCTTGACTAATCAAGTATTTGAACATCGACAGCATTGTCCTCGCTTCTAACCTCATATCGTTTTTCAGGCTTTCCATATACATTGACCAACTGATGGCTTGTAGAAAATGAATTATCCTCGAGATAGCTGTTGCTTCCGAAAATTACTTCTTCAATTTTACGCGATTCCAGCTCAATCCATTCTCGCTGTTTCTTGCATAGTTCTTCGACTCTCTTTATCATTGTGAGATTTTCTATTTTTTCCGTAGCGTCATTCGGCATAATTATGAACAGATAATCTCTAGCTCTACTAATAGAGACATTAATGATATTAAGTTTATTGAGAAACATATCTTTTGAAGCCGATATGGACGGTGGTGGGTTAAATAGTACGAAAATAATATCGCATTCGTCACCTTGGAATCCATGGATTGTCCCTACTTGAACATCAATGTTCTTTGGGAACGTGAAAGAGGCCATTAACTTATCAATCAAGTCAGACTGAGCACGATATGGTGCAATCAAACCTATACGAAAAAAATTATCTCCATTTGCCATTTCAAGGAGAGATGAAATGTACTTTACGAACTCAAATGCAAAAAGTGCAGAATACACCTGATAATTACTCTTGCTTTGAAGACGTTTGGGACGATAAATGCTCTCGTATTTACTTACAGGAAATTTTATGATGTTTAATGGCTTTATATCAATGAAGTCTTCAATAAGTAATGGGCGTCTATCATCGACTGTACGATTATGTTGCAGCACACCGCCGTATGAAAGCTGGCTGAACACCTCTCCAATATCGGGAGTACTTCTATACTGAATCGTTAGAAGTTCGACATGGTACTGATGAGGAATCGTTTTCGGATTAGTGAATGATTTGAGTTCCACCATTGTATAAATGTTTTCGCTTTTCCAAATATCTACAGTGGTGATTGGTTCAATCTGGAATGGATCACCCGCAATTATGAACTTCTCAGGTGTCTACTTATAGAGCGGATAAACTATGTTTACCATTGGGATCATGGACGCTTCGTCAATAATGATATAATCCCACTTAAGTGCATTCAAATGTAGCCTCGTATCCCCATCTGGTAGAAAATAGTCATATGGGAAACGAGCGATTGTCGTTACCGTTACATTTCTCGGGAATGTACGAATATCAAAGGTCTTATCACGAAATACACCGCTCTGCTCAATAACACTGTCGTTAGTCGCACCAAAACGGACAAGCCAATCAGTATAACTGTGATTTGTGTCCAGTTCCATAAGGCGACGCACAAGGACATCTGCCGCTTTGTTTGTTGGAGTCAGAACAAGAATTTTCGTGTTGTAATCTGCTTGCATAAGAGGAAGAATTACCTTTCCCGCAAGGTGCGTTGTTTTTCCAGTTCCAGGTGGCCCAAAAACAAATTCGATATTCTTGCAAAGGTTGGACTGCATATCATAATCATCATCGAGATTGAGATTATTGAACGCTTTCCGTAGTTCCTCTAATAAGAACACAGGATTCTTAGCCTCTATTCTTGCTTCCGTGACGAGTGATAAATCAACTCCGTCAATCTGCGCATTCGTCCTTAATTTCGCCCTTAAAGTGTATGATTTTACGTTAACAACTTCAACTGCGACTTTTACCATCGGCTGATTGGCAAAATGCAATTCTAGCGGAATATCCGCAAGGTCTTCCATAGACTGAGGGATATAGCGGCTTGGATGCTTTAAAATAAGGGTTCGTGACGTGCCTTCCTCACGTTCCACCTTAGAGAAAGTGATTGAGATTTCCCTGCTATTCGCGGTATTTTCGCCGGTATTTACCGACTCAAGTTCAAGTAAAGCCTTAAACCACCCGAAAGAGTATCTATCTGCATTTATCGCTTTTTGCGTCAATTCATCGAGATGAGCGATTACCGCTATCTCTTTTGCACTTCGTTGTTTTGCTTGATCTATTTTCTTGCTGAAATCAATAGACGGCTTAGTGTAGTCATCCTCGTCAGAGTCTAAATTAGCCTCGTCATTGGTTGGAGTGGTAATTTCCTTTGCTTTCGTAGCAGAAACAGCCCGTTTACTGATTTCTTTTGCTATACGAGTAACAGTAGGATTTTCTGAATCAGTATCTCCTTCATCACCTTTAGGCTGATGAGTAGAGGTTTGTTTAGTTGCACGATATTGCTCCGCAAAGCGCTTAAGTTCTTCAGGCGGAATATCAGAAAGGGCTTCAGCTAGTGCAATCTTTGCTCGTTGCTCTTCGTTTAAATATTCATCCTCCTCAGCATCGAGTTCTTCCTCAATGCCCAGAAACAGTAACAGTTCTTTGGCTTCGTCAGTATTAGTTTCATATTGTGGAGAAAGAGTTTTTAAGGTTAGTTCTCTTGCAGAAACAAGGTTGCCCTCTGCATTGAGTAGCCAGGGGATTGTTCGCAATTGAACTCCTGCACTTGATTCAAAACTTTGTTTGCGAGAATAACGATAAAAATACTCATAGGTTCCACTTAAAACACTATCGAAACGATCCCAGCGGGTACACACTGAAGAAATAACGTTGAGTAATTGCTTCCAGATAAAAACCGCATTATATGGTGAGGCATGTTCCAAAATCTCTCGATATCCATCAATATACGGTTCAGTCCATTTCTGTTTTCCAGTTGAACGAGACCATGCTTGACTTATTTGCATAGCTTCTTGATAGTTGATATCACGTGACAGAACCTTAGGCACTTCCTTTGCACCAAGTTCGATTAAGAAACTAATCAAGTCTTTTTTATCATGTTCGCCAACAAGCTGTATATATTCATCTAAATCTACGAATCTGGTATCTGGTTTATATTGAAACCACTGGCAAAGTGATTCGCTCGGAAGGTAAAGGTCGCTGGCCTTCCCACGATAAACCGTGTCGTCATCGGCTGAGCGAAAGCTGACGAATTCACAATCCCTGATTAGTTCTAAATAATCTTCAATTTCTGACTGTGGACATTCTTTATAATAGTTAAAAAACTTCCGAAAATGTGGATTGGTATCAATCTCAACATCACCCTGATACTGTGGCAGAATAATATTGTAAATCTCATCCCGAAGCGAGGGCTCCTTAAGGCCGAGACTCCGAATGAACTCAACTGTGTCTTCGTTATCCATTAAAGACTTATTGACGGTTTCATAACCGCTGACATCCTCAGATGGAAGGAACAGTATAGGTTGCCCTTTTTCATCCATGACAGAAACAGCCTTTCCGGCTTGATTGAGTAAAATCGGTTTCTTCTGTACAAGTTTAATACGTTCTTTTGAAGCTGAGATATACTTATAAAATTCATGCAGCCATTCGATGGTTTGCATTTCTATGAAGGCAGAATCTATTCGGGCAATAAATTTGTCTTGCCCGAACCAATCATTCGAAATCGAATCCAGATACCCAGCAAGTGGTTTGTTATTACGCAGGACTTCAGCCCTCGATAATGAAAAGAAAGCCCATTTTGCCTCTGCATTTCCCGACAGCACCGCTAATTGAAAGTTTGTGAATATGTCTGTTGTTAAGCAATTGCTAGCCCATTGAGAATATTCAACCAAATATGCATTTTGTTTTGACGTATAACCATCGGAAGTGGGAATTAATACTACACCACTGCACATTTTTTCTTTTATGGCTATATAAAATGGCCGGAATGAAATCTTCCTTTTGTCGTTCACATCGTTAAAATCGCTTTCTTTATATGGAATAATATCAAATATTTCATCATTAATAAGTCGATAACCCTTAGCTTGACCGATATCCCTAAGATAGACAAGACTATCCGCTGCCAAATCTGCCAACATTTCAATCATATCTTTGTTATGTTGAATACCTGCTCGAATACCCTCGCGGCTGTCAGTAAGCAAGAACGGTGCGTGAATAATGAAGTTAAGATTTGTAACCTCTTTTGTCGGGAAGAAGCAAAAGCTTGGATGTTGTTTTGGTGTCAGATTTTCTTTTTTATCGAGAAAGAAACCGACTGAATAGCTATGTCCATTACTATCTTTACGTGAAAACAACCACAAGTTATCATCATAAATTTCATCACCGTCATTTTGCGTCAGGCAAATACGCTCAGCAACTGTATCGCCGAATTGCTGCTTATCTAATATGTGCTTTCCGTATAATCCCAATGCGGCCTGGATTTCAAATGAAATATACCCAAGATTCGCTAAAAACACCAATGGGTAATCTAACGAACGAAGTTTCTCAGAAATATCCTCATATGCCTCCGCTGGGCCACGCTCTGTGTGGTCAAATGGGAAAATAAATAGTGTTTCGTCCATTTTCCTGCCTGGATAATCATCCGTAATCCTTTTTGGAACGATAAAACGATCTATTTTAAAAAAAATGTTTGGGTCGTAAATATGCGGTGTTGAGGTGTATTGAAACACTGACTTAAATCCGACACCGAATTTACCGATTGAGGCATCACGATCACGTTTACTAGAGTTGGCGATTGATGTTATTGCGTTAATATCCCCTAACGCACCGTTTGCGGAATCTTCTTCTTAATTAGCTGGATTGGAAACAGTAAATCGCCGTGTGCCATTGTGCGCAAAAATCAATTTATCTCTATCCAACACAAAGCGAGCAGTTGTTGCTTTCGCATCATCAGCGTTTTGGAGCAATTCGTAAATAAAGTGTGCTTGGTCGGAATACTTCTCGACAACACTAGTCTTTACACCGCGCAAAGCAGGGTCATCAAGAGCGTCAGCAAGATGCTCTCTGTGTTTTGATAATTGGTCAAAATTAATATCGTTCAGAATAATCACTCATATACTCCCCCTAAAGCACTTTAGATGATACCCATGTCTTTTAGTGTGGTTATTTAATTTATCCATTTAAATTTTTTCGGAATTTTCACAATTATATTATACCCATATACTTCCATAATAGAAAGAGGTGCGTTTTCCTCTATCGGCATAAACAAAAACACAAAACCTATACCTTAACGCAAAAAATTA
Source organism: Bacillus sp. CGMCC 1.16607 (assembly GCF_042683745.1). Classification (NCBI taxonomy): domain Bacteria; kingdom Bacillati; phylum Bacillota; class Bacilli; order Caryophanales; family Bacillaceae; genus Bacillus; species Bacillus sp. CGMCC 1.16607. The sequence goes on along the minus strand of NZ_JBHUJX010000027.1, from coordinate 11,334 downwards.
TAAATTCTGTGTGAAAAATAGACCCTCTAAAGCAAAAGTCCCTCAAACTATCAGTTTGAGGGAACATAAAGCACACATGAATTTTCACTTAAAAACCTTCAAAGTCTTAAATACCAGCTTTTTTCTTCCACACGACACACTCCACGTGTCTTGAGGGTATTGGGAGAAAAAAATGTGTTGAAGTGATTAACTTACATAATTATAGTTATTTATTTTATACAATAGCATTTGATTATTGGATAACCCTCTTGAATCAAAATATTTACATCAATGACTTGGGGCCAATTATTAAGTTTTCTTTCAATTCAAACAATAGTACAATTATATTAGTTTAAAATCCCCATTAAATAGTCTTTTTTGGAATTTACTTTTAATAAGGTGGAAATTTTATGGTTTTTAACTTTCAAGATATTTTTAAGTATTTACAATCATCCAAAAAAATTGAACATACTCTTGCTCATTCCTATCGTCAGGTGGAATATCCATTTAATAGGGGGGGGGTGTATGCGCGCAATTTACCCCTTTTCAATAAAGAATTATACGATCTAATTATCAATCTTAAGCGCTTGCCGACTGTTCAGGAATTTGAAGATCAATACGTAGAAAAATATTTAACACGCCCGGCCAATAAAGTGGCACTCCATTATCATACAAATACAGCCTATAAAGCGTTAGTGTCCGAGCTACATTTTTATTTTATATTAAAACAATCTGGTTTATTCGATGATGTAAAAATGAACTATACATATGACTTAGAAGCTAAAACAGATATATTACTCCGAAAAAACGGCAAAATGCTGGGCATCCAATTATTTAGCGGAGACGAGAATTACCGTTTATCAAAAGAAAAATCAATTGAAAATTTACAACTTGGCTATGAACTAAAACTTTATAATCTACGTGACAATCCAGAGCGTAAAAAAGTTATTACAGGAGTCGATGGCTCTAAATTAAACCTTTACGGGAAGCTCGATGCAGATTTTTTTGCTGATTATTTGAGCGATGCTCCAACCCTGTCCCCCGAGAATTTAATGAAAGAGGAACCAACTGATAAGTTTACATTATTACCTGACGTAACAATACAAAATGACGAATCGATTAACGATGAGGATGTGGAATATTCATATATTTATATCGGATTATACTCTGACCATATCAAACAATATCTTAGCAGACTACGAAAAAAAGGAAAAATAGTATTCACGTTAATTAGAATAAAATCCGGAGATACATTTACAGCAACTGATGGAAAATATTTTACCTTAAATGGAGTTCGATTAAAGAGAGCCGAAGGCTTACGTTACTTAAAGAAGTATAGTAATTACTTAAAAAACTTTAACTTCTATCAATATAAAATTGAACATGCAAATCCAACCATCAATATTGCCGTAAATGCAGGCGCAGGTAGCGGGAAAACGACGACACTCGTATCACGTATTTTATATTTACTATTCACCAAACAAATTAAAAGCTTGCATGAGATTGTTATGATTACTTTCACAAATGAAGCAGCAAGCAATATGAAAGAGGCTTTAGAGGAACGATTGGAGGAGCTATACCGCAAAACAGGCAGTGAGGTTCATTATGAATATCTCCAGCAAATAAACTTTATGAAAATCGTAACGATTCCAACGTTTGCAAAAGACATTTTAAAACAATTCTCTCACTATATTGGTTTATCAGCCAAAATTGATATTACTGAAATGGTTGTCAAACGCCGCGAAATTTTAGAGAGTAGTTTAGACAAAACAATTTTAAAACAATCCACTAATCCATTTGGTCGTTTAGATTATTATAAGATTATTGGATTCCTTGAGAATGTCTGGGATAAATTCAACCAAAAAGGAATAGTCGAACAGGAACTAAAGAAATATTTAGAGCTCAATCCAGATGACGATACATTAAAGCTTGCTGTAATTAATACATTAAAAGATGCCGAAGAACAATTTACAAGGTTAAAATTCGATGAGGATTTTGTAACAGTTGCGGATTTAACCCGCTTTTTAAAGATACTTATTGATCAACAAGTACCATTACAAGAACTAAATAAGAATTATAAATACTTGTTTGTAGATGAATTTCAAGACACGGATATTGCTCAAATTCAATTTATCGCAACGATTGCAGCGAAGGCAAATTTGCATTTAACTGTTGTCGGTGATACGAAACAAAGTGTTTATCGATTTCGTGGAGCTGACTCTACGGCTTTTACAGTACTAGATGATTATTTAGGAGAACTTCAGTGTCAAAAGCTCTATACGTATCATTTAGTAGAAAACTTCCGTTCATCAAAAGAATTAATAGAAGGAATGGAAGATATTTTTGGACGTTGGCGTGAAAAGAAATTATTACCACCTGATGAGCAGCCTATGTATTCTCGTCGTGACAACTTTATGGATGAAGACCAGATTTTTATGCTATATGAAGATGAATTTAAGATTGACCATTTACTGGAAGACTTTGCGCTTATGCCGCCCAAAAAGGACAAACGAAATGTCTTAGCTGTATTGGTACGCAACAATCACGAAGCAATAGAAATTGGCGAAATGCTAAGTCAGCTGGAGGGCGGCCCGCAATATGAAGTGCGGACTGAAGGAACTCTTTATGCCTCCAAATCAGCACGTGATTTAGGTATTTTACTACATTCTTGGCTTTATGCAAATAGCGATCATATTATGCGAAATCAGGCAATATTTTCACTAAGTGAAACAGCCTTCTGTACAAAAGAGGAACCAATCCATTTCACAATAGAAAGGCGCTATCAAAATTCCCGTCTAGAAAGATCATTTATTAGTGCAAATGACTTTTCTTTCAAAGTTCCAGAAGCTTGGCATATAGCGCTTGACTTAATGAAGGAAAAGCCAATTTTGTCAATACTACAAGAATTTTTGGAGCAAAGTGATTACACAACTAACTTAGGAGCACTTGATTATAATGAAATTGAGATTTTGAAATACGAACTGAATCTTGAAAAAATCATAGCTGAAATATATGCACAGTTTAGTAATAATGCAACTTTAATTCAAATATACGACTGGTTAAAGTGGCAAATTTTAACAAACCGTGAGAGCGATGAGGCGGAAATTGAAGAATCATCATTTGACGATAATTTCGTAAGGGTCATGACCGTTCATAAGTCAAAGGGGCTTCAGTTTCATACTGTGCTTATTCCCTATCCAAATAATGCCTTCATTCGAGATGATGCTGCCATTAAAAAAGATATCATTGTCCAAATTGGGGAGAAAGATGAACTCAATTTCGGATGGAAATATTTTGACAAGCAAAGCGAATTTGAAGATATTTCATCTAATTATGGTAAGCTACGCAGCCAAGAAAATGAAGAACAACGCCGTGAAGAAGCTCGCATATTATATGTAGCAATGACTCGGGCAGAGCAATCATTAAAAATTTACAGTTTAACAGATGTAGTAGAGGGTGCGGACCAACCTAATACTTGGGGAGAACTATTATTAATGTAAGGAGAATACGTATGTCTGGATATAAAAATTTAATTTATACAAATGCTGAGGAGCTTTTCCATCAAAATAGCGCCTTCGCTGCTTATAAAGATGCTATTCATATTACAGCGACTAACTCCCTAAAGGCAGGAATGATGAAAAGTAATAGTGGTTTAAATCGTTGGTTTACCGGCCCTATTATCTCCTTTGCTGAGTTAATGAAATATATTGGCGGTGACTGGTCAAAAGGAAAGACGAGATTAAAACAGCATACATTGCTCACAAAAGAACTTCGCAAATTTAATGAGCAAAGCCCTACCTTAGATACTGACTTATATTCGGCCATTGATAAAAACCAAGAGCTTTTATTGAGAACAATCCGACTATTAAGCGAAAGCGGCTATTCGAGTTCGACTGTAAAGGAACTGTTACAAAATGTAAATGAACAAGAAAGAATCTTTTTAGAATTATGGCAAGCACTGGAACACGATCCTTCATACTCTAATATTCATAGTTGGTTCGAAGAATTAAGTCAATCACCAAAACGTGTATTTCGCGCTGCCCTAAAAAAATTATTTGAAGACATTATCGGAGATGATCAAAAACGCATTAATTCTAATATTTCTTTTGCACAATCTGTTCATGACGTCGTCTATACGCGTATTAGAAGAGGAAAAAGGAGCCAAATTGTATTACACGGCTTCTACTTCCTTGTGCCTGTACAGAAGCGCTTATTCGATTTGCTAAGTAAGAGATTTGATATTATTCATGTCGTTAACTATCAACCAAATTACAAGCGTGGATTTCAAACAATTGAAGAATTTTTATACATTCAAGAACTCGGGTTCGAACGTGCAATGGCATACCCTTATTCGGTCAACTACCATGCAAAGGAGTTTTTATGTGCAATTAATGGATCCTTCTCGGCATCAAAAATGGTAACCGATGAAAAGGATATAAAAAAAGTAAACTATTTCGAATTCCACACATTGCAGCAGTTTAAACGCTATACGCAAAATAATGATGAACGGTATGTTTCACCACGTACCATGGAGGTTCGCGACTTTCTAACACCAATCGAACAAGTAGCCTATAAAAAGTTATCAGAACATCCGTTAGGTGCCTTTTTAGTAAATATTCATCTTATTAATAAACGTAAATTTAATGTTACGACAGGAAAATACGATGATATTGAAAACGTTACACATACATTGCTTCGGGAGATTTTCAATTCCGGTTATTTATTCGTAGAAGGGATTAGTGCCCAAATAGCAATGCGTACGTTAGATTTTCTACAAGAAATTACGAATGGGTTTTCGACCTTTGACCAATGGACTAAATGTATTGATAACCTAATTACCACAAAGCAACAAGTTGAGGACCAACTTTCTCATCGTAATTCATATGATAATGATGAACATCGCTTGTATTCATTTTATCATGAAGTGATCGGCTATTTTTATAGCACTGAAGAAGACTTACTTTTTGTAAAAAAGGGCGTTTGTAAGATCCAGAAACTTTTTAACCTACTCTTTAGCGGTACAGAAATTAATATTTCTCAATACGTTGAAATATTAGAAGCGCACGTGGTAAAAAATATTATTCCTTCACTATCGGAAAATCTTGATAAGGAGATTGCAAAAAATATCTTATCAGCCCTAGAGGAATTAAAAGACGACACGCTCGATCAATTAGACCGCAAAGACTTAATGCAAGGACTACGATATTTTTTAGCCCAAGATGCAGATTTAGACGATGAGTATGAAGTAGAACTATATGGTAATGTAGAACCAGGTACGACTGAAACCATTAGTTCATTATTAAATAGTGATGGTTTGCAATTTGAGGACAACCGTGTCATTCATTTTAGTTTAATGGATAATGAAGCATTTCCAACATCGCAATCACTAAATATTTGGCCGCTTTCAATGGATTCCTTTGATTTTCTTTGCCAAAACAATGAGTATTTACGCCAGTTAAAAATGAGAAAAGAGCTTGAAGTTGAAATTGCATGTTATCAATTTTATCTCATTATGTCAAACGCGGTTAAATTAAATTTTTCAATTGTTCGCCGGCTTAATAAACGAAAACAATTAAAGCGTTGCTTCTACTTAAATTTTATAACGCTTATTAAAGGCTCCCATCAACAAATAAATCAACTCATACAAAAAGAAAAAACATCAACTTACGTAGAAGAGACGATTGGATTTAGTGAGCGTCAATATGATATCCTACCAGGGCAAGTATTTAACCGCTGTCCAAAACGCTTTGTATTCTCTTTTTTAATTGACCGTCGTCCAACTTTTAATGATAGCTTTCATGAGCCGTTTTTATTCCAGCAACTTATTTCGTACGATCAAGTTCACGCAAAGGAACAAAACCGTCAAAATACGTTTGAGCAATACCGAAGCTGGTTCCCACATTGGTCTGAAACGAAAAAAAATGTGTATCAAGCAGCAGCTATTGATTACGCAACAAATAATCCTGATAAAATTAATCGACAATTCACATGGATTAATGGATGGAAATACCATGATATTCGTATGAGGTTAAACCTATTCGGTTCCCTTTCTGAAGGAGAAATAACGAATCGACGAGAATATAATGTGAATGATGTTACATTTACACGTCCTGGTGATAATTGTAAATACTGTCCGTTTCAATTTGTATGTAGCGAGTCACAACTTTATATGCCATAAAAATCAAATTTTCTATTACTAATTCATGTTGACCCCAGTACGTCTAGGTTTGAGCCTTCTTTCTTTGAAAATAACAAATAAACAACTTTAACTTTTTCTATCTGTCAAGCCCCATTAAAGCGGGACTTGGCAGACACTACCATTAACCTATCACCGTATCAATTATTTCTAAAATGCCTTTTGCTTTTGGTAATTTATCTTTAATTAATATAGATTTCGAAAAACATGGGGCGATTGACCACTTTACTTTTTACATAGAATAATATTTTTGTATCAATATGGTATAGAATAGTGGTGGAGAATTATGTCCCCACCCTTAATATAAAAGGAAACCAGAAAAAATTTCTATAAAACAGAATGACCTTTAGGTAATTTTTTGTTTAAGACTGATACTGTTCTATAATGCGATTTAATTCTATACCAATTCTTTTGACTATACCAGTGACTAATGCATTTCCCATAAAGAACATTCTCATACGGTCAGATACTTCAGAGATTTCTTTAGTTTCTTCATTCTGCTTATATTTCGTCCAATCAACAGGGAAATCCTGTAAAATTTCAGCTTCATTTGGTGTTAAATAGCGGTATTCACCATTTTCAAATAACAAATGAGTAGAACGATTTACTGACCCTTCACTTGTAAGCATAGTACGTGCTGGTAAACTAAAACTATCATAAGGTGACATAGCACCTTCAGAATAATAGTATTCACTCCCATCCGGCCTAGTTCTTAGAATTCTTTTAGCATCCCGAAGTTCATGGAATTTTTGAATTTTATCTTTGTCTTTAATAATATAACCTTCTATATATTTTTTATATTCTGTAAGCCCAAGAGTAATATCATCGAATTTTGCTATAAAGTCATCTTTTGCTTTTTCAACAACTTCACCCAAGGTAATTGGTTGTTCTTCAATTGGAATAGTGTCAATAGTAAAATACTTACCATGGCGCATGATACCGGTATTCCAAATTGTCCCTGTGAAATTATCTGAAATATTTAATATATATTCATCATAATTAGCATCTTTTCCTAACCAATGACTAGCTTTTCGAACTTTGTTACCATCGACTTTTGGTTCTGAAAGAATAGGAAATTGTCGTGCAAATAAACCGTTACTAAAAATGTAATTATCATATTGATTTGGATTTTCTACAAAATCATCTAATGAACCTTGATTTGAGTTATCATTATAAAATTCATCTAAGTGTTTAGCCCAATCAATATCATTTTTATATACAAAAAAGAAAACCCGACGTCTTCGTTGTGAGCGTCCATAATCTGCAGCATTGATTACTCGCCATTCAACAGAGTATCCCAACTTGTTGAAAGCACCCAGCATAACAGCAAAGTCTCTTCCTCTTTGTTTAGAAGGTGACTTTAACAAGCGGTCAACATTTTCTAAAATCAAATATTTTGGCTGGATAATTCTTGTAGCTCTGATGATTTCCCAAAATAGAACACCTTTTTTCCCTTGAATTCCTTGCTCATCTTTCAATGATCGTGCTACAGAATAGTCTTGGCATGGAAATCCACCAACAATCATGTTTACGTTATTTTCACGCATTTCTTTAAATTTATCATCAGGTACATTCATAATATCATCTGGTAAGTGGGTTACTTCAGGAAATCTATAAATACCTACTTCGTATGCATCCTGTGCTTTACGGCTTGGTTCAAATTGGTTTGAGTAAGTTGTATTAAATACTTCTTTACCAATTGATTTATTAGCATCATTAAACCCGACGATAAATCCACCAACACCATCAAACATAGAAAATATATTTAAACTCATTGTTACACCTTTACTTTCTTAATAATTTGATTGAAATCTTCTATACCTAAAGAATTCATAATTGTTTCTAAATGTCTTAAATTTACTGCAGTCCTAACACCTCTTACCATTTCAGATACTGTGGTAGGGCGTAGTCCTGATAATTCACATAAATCTTTTTGATTCATTCCTCTCTCTCTAAGAATTTCATCAATCCGAAGCTGAATCATTATAACACCTCTATTATGGGATTTCGATATTCATCATTTGATTATAAACTAATATTTATCTATTGCCAAGCCATTGATATACTATAATTAACAATTTTTGTTGTTAAATTAGAGGAGTGGATTGATTTGAGCAGTGTCTATAATACTAGGGAGAAAGTACATAAAAGAGCATTAGAAGCAGTTGGAAAGACTCTTGGAGAAATCGATATAAAGAGCACTCAGAATGTGAAAAATAAGTCTTATCCAGGCAATGTAATAGAGCAAGTCTGGTTTAACCATCCTGCAGATAATTATGCTGAACCAGATTTTCCAGAAGCTGGTGTAGAATTGAAAGTTACCCCCATAGATAAACAAACAAAAAATGTTAAAAAGAAAAAAGTTACAAAATTTATTGCTGGGGAGAGACTTGTTTTAAATAAAATTAATTACCAAAGTGAATTTGGTAAATCATTTGAACAAAGCTCATTTTGGCATAAGAATAAGGTAATTGAATTAATTCAATATTATAGACGCGATGTCTCGCATAAGAAAAAAATTTCTAGCGGAGAAATGATTGAAGATAAAACAAAATTTAGAGTGTTATTTGCGAATCTACTTTCAATGACAGAGTTAAAAGATTTTGGTTTGCCTAAAGAAACTGTAATTGAAATACCTGAGAAAGATTTAGAAATTATCAAGCAAGACTGGAGAAAAATATCCGAATATATAAACTCTGGTAAAGCTGAACAATTATCAGAAGGGCTTACAAATTATCTAGGAGCATGTACAAAGTCAACAACTGGTGGTGATTTTACAAAACAGAAACATACAGATGTTCCTGCAAAACCTAGAGCCTATTCATTTAAATCAAAATTCATTAATGAACTCATAAATAATCATATTATTGGACAAGACCATAGTGAAGCAATTAATAGTATTGTGAAAGATGTTAGTGAGCTAGAAAAGAAAACTCTGGAGGAAATTATTGTCTCCCGCTTTACTTCCTATTACGGTATGAAACAACGTGAATTGATTCAAAAACTTGGAATCGAAGTAGGTAAAAGTCAGACACAAAAAAATATCAATAACATGATAATCCGTGGAATTCTTAATTTGCCAACCACTACAGATGAAGTCACATCTGAAGAAATCGAAAAAGCAGAAATTAGTTTAAAAACAGTTACTTTAAGGATGGGGCAACCAAAAGAACATTTTAAATTTATGGGAATCCCTTCATTTCTTGAACTAGTTAACGAATCTTGGGAGGAATCAAGAGTTTATGATTTCTTAGATAGAAAAAAATTTCTACTACTAGTCTTTAACGATTTTAATAAACAGAAAAAAGATAGTGATTCGTACGAAACAAACCCTGAGAATATAATTTTTATAGGCGCTAAATTTTGGAATATGCCAATTTCTGATATAGATGGGGCAGTAAAAAGTGTTTGGAAAACGGAGGTTGAAAAACTAAAAAACGGCGTTGAACTAACTTTTACCAAAAATGAAAATAATGAAATCAGAATAAATAATAATTTCATTAAACCATCCCTTGAAGATATTTTACATCTTCGCCCCGATGCCCAAGTTGCTCAATACAGATCACAATACTATAAAGACGTTATAGCTAAAGGGATTCCTAAAAAGAAATTAATGAATAATTCTAGGAAATTACCTCGCCCAGCAAAATGGATAGATCGACCAGAGAGTGAAAGAGAAAATTTTACAGATGATTATATGACAAAACAGGCTTGGTGGTTAAGTAAAGAATATATTTATGAACAAATTAAAGATTTGTTGTAGAATAATGCTTTAATCTAATAAAAGCTTACTGAAATAGTAAGCTTTTTTATCTACCTTTCCATCGACTCTTATGGTAATTAATAGTCGTACTGGGAGGTGTTATTTTCCAGAGCATCCTATATTATTTTAAGGAATTCTAACTAGTTGAATAAAACCTTAAAGCCCTCTTGCCACAATTTTTACATTTAGTCAATGTGTATTCGATAATGAAGGAAGTAGTACAGGAATAATTAATAATAGCATATGGTTCATCCGAAACCTCAATATTAATAAAGCAAAAATAGATTAGGAATTATTTATTAATGGGTTCGGTTTTCCAGTATTACAAAATCGTTCAAGAGCTTCTGATACTTTTAAACATAGCGTTAGAACTATCATCACTTTTGCTAATTGATAATCTGGCTCTTGATTTTGTGTTGTAATGAAAAAGCATTAATGAGAAGTTCAGTATACTGAACTTCTCATTAATGTGTAAAGGTTAACTAAAGTGGTAATAATAGAGGTTGAAAGGAGGTTGTTTTATGGAACAAAATTCTACTATAAAAGGTAAAAAACAATCATTTTCCGTTCATTTTCAAAATACACCATCAGCTGAACAATTGTTTTTTATATATAGAAATGCCTTAAATGATGTTATTCATAAAAAAGTACTCGAGCAGATCCAAAACACTAACAATAATATTTGAAATGAAAACTGCAACTGTTATACTAAGTTAAGTACAAATCACCTTTTAATCTCTCTATATTACTATAAATACATAAAAATAAAGGGAACAAATTGTTATAAGTTTGTACCCTTCATTTATGACCATTAATTTTTTCTTACATTACTAACATAATTACTAACTATGATTTGCGTTATCTCAACATAAGGAATTTAATATCCTCTATTCAATTTCGATGACTTCTCCTTTTTCATTTAAAGAAATTCTGATATTTTCCTTTTTCATTTTCTCATTAACCGCCTTAAGATCTCCGCTTTCAACAAGGCTAATAAAGCTGTCATCATTATCTATTTTAACTACAAAGTTCTGCTGCTCTTTGAGTTTATTTAATTTTGTATCTACTTTTTGCATCTCACTTTTAAAGTTTTTGTCTGATATTTTTAGTGTAGCAAATTTCATTTCTAACTCTCGTTTTTGTGCTAATAATTCTTTCCTAATATCTAAATGATTATCACTGTTAGGATTATCGTTAACTTTCTGTTCTTCTATATCTCGACTCATAATATATGTTAATACTTTGGGTTCAATATACTCCTTATGAAGAACAGGGCAAGTGTGACCGTCAAGTAGAATGACACAATTTTTGCTTATTAATTTGAAACACTTTCTTCCCCAAATATGGTAGAACGATGCTTCATACGATAACTATCTTCATTTAAATGAATAATTTC
>NZ_JBHUJX010000026.1:0-54760 GCF_042683745.1 Bacillus sp. CGMCC 1.16607 | reverse complement strand
TTATGGATCTTGTCCTGCAAATACGGATAATACGTGAAAATTAGAGTTTATATTTGCTAGGTGGTATCACTGCAGGATGAAAACGCAAGATCCTTTCACGACCTAGAGGGGCCCTATTATAATAATCTGTGATAGTTGAACCTTCCTGAAAATGGAAGACGGGGGTTTTACTTAAAGTCGGCCATTTTTCTTAAAAATTATTACTTGACCTATTCCCCATTATACGCTGGCACCTTATGTTTCGCTGGTCCAGACTTTTTAAACTCTGGTATTGTTCAAACAACGCACTGCATACTCTTTCTTTTGAATCCTTAACCGATGCATCAGGTAACCCTACAATCACAAATGATTACCGATCCGTTCGAGCACTCACTTCCACCTTGAAACGATACCCATCCCCCTTTTAAGCCTACTGTCATAACGGTTGAAGTCAAGTAATCAACCCCTTTGGTGGGAACTCCCACTATTTTATGCAACCTAGACTCTCCGCACGATCTGGCACCTGTATTGCGCTAATGAGCAATAAGTGTCCAATTGTGGTTGACGGTTACACCCCAGTTCTGTTTGGACAGGATATTCTTTTCACCTTTTTTTCGACTAATTACGAACAAGTTATTTGATTATTTCTGTAAAGAAAAAAACATTCTTTCTCAAACTAAGTTCATTTGAACCATCTCATTTTTAAACAACTTTATAGAACGCTAACTGATTATGCAATAATGCGTCTCCTGGATGATTATGATTCAACAATTAAACAAGTTTTTTTATGCAATTTTTAATAAACTAATTTTCAATTGTACTCCGAAATGACAAAACCACTCGAAAGATGGTGAAGCGAAACAAAATGGGATAAATAATTAACAGATTCATCCATATTGAAGAATTTGACAAAAATAATAAGTAATTTTCCAATATAATAAATTCAACAACTCATTTAAAAAGCTCGTTGTAAACTCAACGGGTTATTTTTATTTACAAGAATGAATTGTAATTACATAGAAGACTTATACTGGAATATTTAAAGAAAAGAAATAAAAAAAGTGGCGAAGTAACAAGAAAATATAGTATTTTTTAAAATTTTTTTCAAACAATAGTAAAAGGAAAAAGAAGATAGGAGGAAACAAATGCCTAATCCTTTTGAAACTGTATGGAATACTTTAATGACTTTAGTTGAAAATGAACCAAAACAACCCCTCCATGTAGGAGAAGTAATGACTATTTGGACTTACTTAACGGTTCTTAATGAGGCAATAAGATACGAAGAAGTAGGGCTAAATACAACTATTGATAATGAACTAAAAGAATTACTTGTAGATGCTAAAAAACTATGCGAAAGTCAATCTCAAAGGTTATCGAGTTTTATGCAAAAAGAAGGAATACCATTACCTCCTAGCCAACAGAAAAAGCCAGTATCAGATCCAAATGAAATTCCACTAGGAGCTAAGCTTACAGATGATGAGATAGCAAATGGAGTATCTTTAAAAGTTGCAACTGCTGGAGTGGAATGTGCAATTGGTAATTCACAATCTATCAGAATAGATGTTGGTTTGATTTGGACAGAGTTTTATACGGAGATGTTAACTTTCGGAGCGACTACTAAAAGACTTTTACAAAAAAGAGGTTGGTTAAAAGTGCCACCTTATTATACCCCATCAGGATTACCTGAATAAAAGCCAACTAAGACTCTTTAACGAAAGGTGAGTGCATATTGTAGAAGGAAAGGTACTGATCTAAGCCAATTAGTACCTTTCTTAACGAAGAAGTATCAGTTAGGAGATTTACAAACATAAAGGGACCATCCCTCATCTCATACAAATCGTGTACCGTTTATGTTTACCCTCCATTCGATGCAAACGGTTCTTCAGGACACACTTTTACGCTTACTTTGGATTAAAATGGAAATTTAACTTAGATATAAATTTAGTCATTAAAAACTGCACCTCAATTGTTAGAGAGTGTCTAACAATCGGGTGCAGTTCAACTAAGGACTGACTCTTAATATCTATAGCTCTTCGGAATAATTGGTTGCTGATGATATACTTGTATTATCTTTACAAAGAATCACAGTAGACATAAATAAAAATAAGGTATTTCATCTGATCTAAACTAGCATTTTATTCAAACAAACACACTGGCTATATACATTCTTTAGGTGATTTTTTATTACGTATTGCTTTCCATGAAATCATTACATACCGAGCAATAATGAGATTATCTAAGAACTGCTGAAATAGAACAAATTGAAATTAGGGGTATTTGAACAGTTTCTTCGTCTTTTTATAACACCATAAAAAAAGGGCCAGACGATTATACCTTACTCCATATTCTTGTATTCAGATCAAAGTCTTCGATTATTCCAAAGTAAAAGCATAACTCCTAATAAATCTCTTCAACAGCCTTGTCGTTTAATTCGTGATTAATATTCGCCTCAAATTGATCTTTATGATTCCAAATGGATATAAACATACAGGTATCAACGAAAGAAATATTGATAGGTGCATATCGTCCTTTGCCTCTATTTTTAAAATTAAGCAAACTCTCCATCATACTGGATGAAAGAATGTAACGTGCTTCTCTTTCGTCTGATACGCGTACTTGAAACGCTTCATTAAAACTTTTATTATCTAGTTTGATAACTTGATTTAAGGTACCATTCTTCCACTCAAGCAGATTCTTACTTATTTGTGTCATGACCTTACCAACTAGGCTATTAGTCGATGACTATTCCCTGTCAGCACAGTAAGCCCTTCAAAATTCTTGTGAAAATCTGCAACAAAAAATACCCCTTGAAACATAATTGACTTATCTGTCATACCATCTGTACCAGCTTGCTCCTGGATAAGTTTAAGCTCCGAAAATTTAAAACTTGTTAAGCCTAGTTTTCCGACAAATAGATTTTCACCCTGTGTGGTAGAAATTTTGTAAGGAAATAGATTGGATCGATGAATTAACTCATCCTCTACGCGATCAGTTGGATAATATTCGCACTCATAAGTATATGATTCGTTCTCGTTAGGGAATCTGCAGAGTTCCGCCATCTTCTGAGTCAGAGGTGCAACGATTTTGCTCTTATATGCCGTTCGAAATTGAGTTGCAGCTTTCTTCTTCCGTACCCAATATACAATGGTCAAAATGATCAATACTGCAAATACAGGCGGAACGAAGTTAGGTGCATATAAGTAGCAGATGATATTCAATACTAGGGTACCTAATAAAATTAATCGCAGCGTCCTTCTCGAAGCTACTAATCGTCTTCGCAAATCTTCAATTTGAGCGAAAGACGAGGAGATTGTATGTTTAAGATCGTTATAAGCCGGAAGCAATGAACTCCCCTCCTTAATAAACTTGTCATATCCACATCTGTTTTTTTACAATATCAAGTAAATTTTCTGATTAAAATCCTGTGCTCTAACAATAAGATTCATGGGAATGTCAGCAATCCTAATCCTATTTTTTTAGCTTGTAAAGATTGCATTATATGTACGTCAACTTGCATATAATTTTTCCTCCAGGTTATTGTCCGTAAGTTGTAAATATATATAATTCATATGCTTTAAGCTTGGGATAGCTCTCAGTTTGTAAGTTGAGCCTAGTGTTTGTTCCAATTCTTCATAGTTCTTTATTTTTGCTTCTGTCGATTGTGGCTCTGAGAGGTCTTTACGAAACGTGTGACTTCCTGCAGCGTATCGCTCTCATATGTTGCATAAGCACATAACATTTTCTTAGATTATATAGTTAGTGATGCTATTTGTTACAAAATACTAATCTTAAGCCGATCTGTCACAACCAATCTATTCTTTGCAAAACATCAATAAAAAACAATCACATGAGGGCTCTGACGGAAAGATATAAGGTAAAAATCCATTACATCCTCAACAATATGGTGTGTAAAAATAACAGAGTTGCTTGATTTTTATAATTCTATACTTGGTGCTAGAAACTTCTTTATTTCATTCATTATTAAATATAGAAGGTATTGATCCTTTCCTTAATTTACTTATGTTCTAGATAGATATAAAACTTTTTTAATGATAGTGGGACAAATAAATATGATAATATCATCACACTAATATTTTCAAATTCACTCCACTGAATACTAATAAAAACATGAATTTGAACAAAGTTTAAATATGTAAGATAATTTTTCTCTTAAAGAGAGGTTTTTTCATTATTATATTTTAAGTCCGAATCTAGAATTATCTTAAATAGTTTTACTTAAATCCCTAATGTATCCTTCTTCCATTTTTACAATAGGCAGAAGAGGGCTGTTAATGAAATCACTAAAGCCTATAATAATCCCTTTTTGGTAATTTGGTAAAAAAAAGGGCTCGTTTATCTTAAAGATTGAGGTTCTATAGATGAATATTCTTATAATTTCCTCATCCAACATAGTTCCCCTATGCTCCCAAATATATTGCATTGCTTGATAAGAAACTAAACTGGTTTCCTCTATATATCCTCCAACAAGTTCATCATATTTTTGAGATATGGCAATAATTTTTCCGAATAAATGGATTTCATTTCCTTTTTTATTTTTGGGTGAACCAGTTCCATCAACCCGTTCATGATGATCAAGGATTCCAAATACAACATTTTTTCGTTTGCAAAATTGAGATGTAGAAATTGCTTCAATTGATTGCTTTATGTGATTAGCAAGTAAATCATGTCTCTTGCCGTGATTTAAATATACAACAAAATCTGATTTCGGGTATTTGATAAATCCGATATCAGCGAATAATGTTGCGATTGCTAATTCCACAAGTTCCTCATCATTTAATTCTAGAGTTAATCCTATCGAAATAGAAATGATCACAGTATTCATACTGTGTATCTTTAAAACATCATGAAACTCTCTCAATTGTTTAAATAGAATTTCAAGAAGTGGATCCTTTTTTAATGTTTGAAAAAATAACTCTTTTACTTTTGGAACTCTCTTTAATAAATAGGTTGAATCAAAGAATCGTTCCAGATTTCTCCATATAGGAGAGTGAATAAATTTGTCAAAAATAGATGTTATATGGAGATTGGATATAAAAGCTCTTTCATCCTTATAATTGAGTATATCTAATTCAGTTTTAATATATATACTGAGTAAATTAGCAATACTTTCAAGCTCTTTTATAAACTTTTCATTCTGATAAATCTTCTGTACTTCAAAGGTTTCTAAGTCATTAATGCTAGACACTATAAGAATCTGAATATTTGAAGGAAACTGCTTTTTGAGAGTAATTAGAATTGAACTAGTCAATTCTTTGTATCTAGTCAAGAAAAGCAACCCATCTGTACGGTAAAGAGGATGTAAAATAATATCTCCTTGCAGAAGTTCATTAATGTATTTCTTTTTATAAATTGTCATAAGTCATCACCCCATTATAATCTTATCAAATTTTGCGTCTATTTATAAAAATTACTAATAACTTAGGTAATCTTTTTTTATTAATAAGTAAGGTGTGATTTAAGGAAATTATTTAACATGTAGATTTTACCTATTTTGTTAAATGCATTAAGGATAGATTTTTTTCCATTCACATACTACTTAAGCATATATAAATGATTTCCGCAGCTGTAACAAATTTAAAAACAACCCATATTTTTGGAACCAATCTTTATTTCATATGTTGCTGAATCATTTATCATGTAAATTTCCTAATAAAATAAAGAACCATTTTCATTAACATTTATATACTGTAAGCGTAAAACATCATGGGTTAGGAGTGTATAGGAAATGAATGAAGAACTTCAAAAGTTATTTAATAATTTGATTCAAATTGAACATGTATCAACGACTTTATATCTTGCCATGTCTTCATATATGGGGAGATTGAACTTAACAGGTATGGCTCACTGGCTGAGATTGCAATCGGAGGAGGAAAGAAAACACATGCTTTCCTTAATTGATTTTGTTGTGGATCGGGATGGTACTGTCCAACTGAGTAGTATTCCTGCCCAGCCAAGTGACTATGGTATGCCGTTAGAGACTTTTCAAAAAGTGTTAGCTCATGAACAATTTGTTACAAATTCTTATCGTCAAGCCTATAACTACGTAAATCAAATAGACCCGCAGGCTGCTGTCATTATACAAGATTTTTTAAGAGAACAAATCGATGAGGAAGCACAAGCAAAAACAATTATTGATCGACTTAGACTTGCTGAGAGTAACCCTTCTGCACTTTTATTATTGGATCAGGAATTAGGAGCGCGAACAGCCACAAAAACTGCTTCAGCAGCAGGATAAACTTGAAATTGCTCTAACACACTCTACACAAGATATGCATAGACTTAAATGTTTTTATGGGAATTATTCACTATTTCCAACCATTCTTTATAGAATAGTTTTGTTTATTTCAGCTGTATTTTTAAACAAACTTCCTATAATCTAATTTTACCTTTTACAAATTCATTTAGTTAGATAAGTATAGACATTCTTTAATAGGATTAATCTAATTAAATGGACATTTTGGGAATATAATATATGTTATTGATTCTTTAGACAAATTACATCTAGAGGAGATGTTATTTTTCATTTTTGTACCCGTGAAGGAGAAAACTGCATCCTTTGGAATTTTTTTATAAAAATGATGCCGATTGGAAACCGTAGTTATCTAAAAATCAATGTGGAGAACTATTGTATTATCAATAGCTCCCCACATTGATGCTTAGATAACCACATAATGTTAGTGGTATCCCTCTTTGTATTTCAAATCAATCTTGTATAAAAAACTTCTTCAGTGTTCCAACAAGCTTTTATAAATAGTAGGAGAAAGTATTAACTTATCAAATATCTACTCTATCCTTCAGTATGGTAGAAATATGATACAGACATTCAAGAATAGTATATGCTTCAACAATTCCTTTTGATTGTCTCATGTCTATTTTATAAAAAAGTTTCAGGGTTGCTATGAACATAGCAACTAGAGTAGGTGTATTTATTTTATCCAATACTTCTAATTCGTGCATGTATATCTCCTCCTCAACACATTAGTATTATACTAGTGTGTTTTAAAATGGGCATAGATGAATTTATTGTATTGCCACTAGTTCAATAGGATTATCAAAACAACTCATAATTTTTTGTCTAAGTTTTATCCAAAAGCTCTCTTTTAATGCTCTCTTTTTTCATTAGCACAACAAAATCTTTATCTAGATTTGACTTAAAGTAAGTTTCAATCAACACTTCATCCCTAATATTTTTCATGATTTTCCCCTCTTTAATTGAAAAATATTGCAGAGTTTCTTCTTTACTTTTAAATTTATCTATTTTGTTCGAATTACTTTAATTTAAATTGATTAGATGAGACTAATTAATAATTTATTTTCAGCTATATGTGCTTGAATTTCAAATGTTTTTGATATATCTCTATCTACCGTTAAGCATATATTTTATGATTTTTCTTATAGGTTTTGACTGTGTAAGCGCAAAATTTAAAGCCGAAATTTTCAGGGTAGCAATTTGTACTGAATTTTAAAACTTCAGAATGATAAAACAGTTACCATTCAAAGGTAATTTATAGTACCTACTTCTTTAGAAGTACGCTATATTCTTCTCTTATCACAGATTTTTGCCACTTTATTTGCTCTTTCTGTTCTTGTTCTTTTAAATGAAGTTCGATAGTTATTGGATCTTTGTTTTTTATAGGTTTCTTTTTAACCAAAGTACACTCCTCCAAATATTAAGTATGGGTTTTTATTAACTCTATATGCTTAGCTATCTTTTGATCCAAATATTGGCTTATCTCAAGGACTAATGAGTCATCTATTCTACCAGTTTGATCTCGAGCCATGTACATTAATCTTCTTAAGATATAAATATCCTTATTTATCATATCTAAATAATTTTCCCTACAAAAATCTCCATCCAAATTACATTCCCCCTTTATTTATTAGGAGTAAACTTTGGTAACATGTGGGCATATTTTCATAACTTAGCCCCTATAGTTTGCGTCACCATCTATCGAATGTTTTTGCCATTTTGCATTTAAGTGCAACTGGTTT
The DNA here is from genome assembly GCF_042683745.1 of Bacillus sp. CGMCC 1.16607. NCBI lineage: Bacteria > Bacillati > Bacillota > Bacilli > Caryophanales > Bacillaceae > Bacillus > Bacillus sp. CGMCC 1.16607. The sequence continues at coordinate 46,768 of NZ_JBHUJX010000026.1, read as the reverse complement.
ATAAGGAAAACGGAGCTGATAAGTTAAATATACTATGTTTTCAGAATATTCACAACTATTTAGATTTATTTTTCGACATTTTTTTACAATCAAAATTTTATTGAATATTAAAGCTTACTCATCTGAAATAAAGTCAATACCGTTATCCTAATTTACATTACTCTTAATATTGAATAATTAAGATACAATTAGTAGAAAATAAAATATAAAAAATGATAGGAGTAAGTATATGTTTAATAAATTATCATCTTCACAGGGTGATGCAGATTCTACTGATAGGAATGTGAAATCTAAGGAAGGGAATTTTTTATCTAAAATTAATGACCTTAAAATGTATTACCCAGATTTAGTAGTCAAGACAATTTAAAATTTCCACCTAGTATATATAGGTTATTTAATTGATGATGAAGAATTGGTAAGATTTGTAATTACTCATTTACAAAATATAAGTGAGAGTGAAATTAATTTCGAATTAATAAAATCTAATTTACCAATTGGAAGAATCGAAGAAGCTAATGATCATAATGGGATTGTTGAGCAAATACTAAAAGGATTTATTTGTATTGTTATTTCTAATCATCAAAGAGTAGTAATGATTAACTTGCAAAAAAATTTAGAAAGAGCCATCCAAAGTTCAGAAAATGAATCAACTATTTTTGGTCCTGATTCAGCCTTTACCGAATCATTGTCAACAAATCTAGCTTTTATTAAAAAAAAATTTAATGATGAAAATCTTATCACTGAGAAACTTGAAGCTGATACTAGAAATAAGACGGAAGTAAGACTTGTTTATATAAATGATATTGCAGATCCTGAAAATGTTCAGACTTTACGTCAAAGAATAAACGACCTTAAAGTAGATGATATTTTAGATAGTACGTATCTTTCACAGCTATTAGACGATGATTCAATTTCCCTTTTTCCTCAATTACTTATTACCGAACTTCCGGATAGAGTATGTTATATGTTATCAAGAGGTAAAATAGCTTTTTTAGTGAATAGAAGTCCAAAAGCAATTATTGCACCAACGTCTTTTTTGAATTTCTTTGAAACAACAGATGATGTATATACCCGCTGGAATATAGGAAGTTTTTTAAGAATTATCCGATATGTATCAATGTTGTTGTCCATTTTATTAACTCCAATGTAAGTTGCTGCTTTAACATTTCACTATCAAGTTATTCCCTCTGCACTTTTAGTTTCTCTAGGAGAGTCACGAGCTAAGGTTCCGTTTCCACCCGTACTTGAGGCATTAATTTTAGAATTTATTTTAGAGTTATTACGTGAAGCCGGAGCTAGACTACCAACAAAAGTTGGACAAACAATGGGGATTGTAGGAGGTATTGTTATTGGACAAGCTGCCGTTGAAGCAGGTTTTACTAGTAATATTTTAGTTATTATTGTTGCATTCAGCGCATTAGGTACATTTACAGCATCAAACTACATGATGGGGGCAGTTATAAGAATTATTCGATTCCCACTTATTATTTTAGCTGGATTTTGGGGTGGATTTGGAATTGTAATCGGACTCATTTACATAATATTACACTTATTAAATCTAACAAGTATTGGAAGACCGTATCTTGTTCCAATATTTCCTTTTAGAATCACTGATTTAAAGGATTCCTTTATACGTTTGCCTATTTCTTTTTCAAGTAAAAGACCTTTATCTAATCGTCCTGTTGATGAATATAAGTTTTCTCCTAAAAAGGGCAAAGAGAAAAAAGATATAGACGAATAGTGAGGGGCTAAAGTGAAAATGACACCTAACATACCAAAGTATTTAATGTTTAATTCATTTCTTGTATTTTTCATTATTCACACAACACAGATGGGAATTGGTGTTGCTGGTGTTCAAAGAATCATCTATAAAGAGTCGAAACAAGATGCTTGGATTTCAATTATTTGGCATCATTTGTCATTCATCTGGTAGTGATAGTAGCAATAAAAACCTTGAAATATTATCAATCTTACAATTTATTTGAGATTCATATTGACATATACGGAAATGTAATTGGTAATGAAAAATGTCGATAATATAGGAGGTGATGTTATCCTCAGATTCTCTTACTTTTGCTTCATAGTAATAGGTACTCCTAGGTAGTTGTAGGACTTCGCACATTTCTGATATCGAGTATTTGTGTTGGTTATTCTTGATTACATTTACTTTCGTCCTAGTATCAGCGCGGCTTGCTTTAAAATATCGTTCTCCATTTGAAGTTGCTTAATTTCTTTTCGGAGTTTATTCAATTCTTGTTCTTCAGGAGTCAGATTATCTTTTTCTTTGAAAGATCCAGAAGTCTGGTTTTGACTCACCCACTTATCTAAGTAAGAGGGGGTTAAGTCATATTCCCTGATAATATCCTTTCGTGCTTTTCCGTTAAGATAGAGTTGAACAATCTGTTCCTTAAATTCAGATGTAAATGTTCGGCGGGCTTTTTTAGTCATAGTAGATTCTCCCCTATAGTATTTACTGTAGTCTACTTGACCTTAAAGTACCTGTCCAACTAAGTGTAGCCTAACCAAACTTTATTTCATGTCGGTTGTTAAATATAAAATTATAGAACTTTATTAGATTTACATATCTCTGGAGTTGATTAATTTTGGATAAATCCAAACTTATGTTATTTGCAAGTATGTTATTTTATCTGGCTTCACTCCCATTATTAATTGGAGCATTTTTTTCAGCAAACAAGATTCCATTCGTTAGTTTAATTATCTTATTTTCCTCACTAGGATCCCTGTATTTAGTTTTACACACCAAGAACAAAACTTCTGTTAAGAACAAATAATCGACGAATACTACGAATGAGGGATTAGGAATATCTAATCCTTTTTATTTTGTAGGTATCATATTAATTCTTTTGTTATTTTCATTTTTTCTGGTAACTTATCCTTAATACCATCTGTCTATTAAAATGGAGGTAATCAAATATGAAAAAACTAACTAAATTACTTTTTTCACTAACCTTTATACTATTACTTAGTGGGTGTGATGATATTATTCTGAACACATTGCATAAGGATCCTTGTGCTTGTAGAGATACTGTCGAAGTACCTGAGAAAATTGAAAATAGGTAATAATTATTCTCTTTTTTTGCGAAAGATAATACAAAATTTGATTATTAATCTACAAAATCCCATATTTAACAAATACGTTTCTCCAAGCCCTAGACAATCTATCTTTTCGACGGCGGGCTATTGCTATACATTATTTAACTCTCAAGAGTTTCGACTCTGATTCTTCATCAATTGGATGCTCCCCCTACGGTATAAATACATTTCCTAGAAATGATGAAAACTCCAATTGTCAATGGATTTTTGGTCTATTAGACAATTTCGAAATTGTACTTCGCTTTAATATATTGAGCCTGCTGTTTTCGATAATTGATTTTGAGCCACTCTGATTATCAAAAAGTGAGGCACTATTCCTTTCAAAACTAGAAAATCTGGAATATCTTGACGTGGAGCCTCCAGAGGTAGGATTTTGCTCGAAAGGCGACACACCAAAGTATTTCGAGAATCCAGCGAGCCTATCATACCTCTCACTCCAAATCAAGACGTGTTCTAGCTGGAAAATGAGTGGCTTACGATTTCGCGATCGGAGTGGCTCTATTTAAATGAGCCAATACACCAGCCAAGCAAAGCCAATGAGTTATGTTTAGAACGATACTAACCATTGAGAATTTTATCGTAGCTATGTAGGTCTTCTATAATTAAATATTCCCACGCAGTACTTCTTTTTGAAGCAAAACTGGCATGAAATTATACAGGAAGCCTTGGAGACGGTAGTATGTTTTTGGCAAGTAGGAAATGTTTTAAATGGCAATTAAAAATGTAAGACTTGCCAACCCCCATAAATTATCTGTTTTGTAAAATTGAATCCTTCATTCGATGACTTGGCCCATTAAAAACTAATAAGTGGGAATGGTGAATTAACCTGTCAATGACAGCCTCGGTTAAAATCGGATCACCAAAAACATGATTCCAATGTCCAAATTGTAGATTTGTAGTAACGATTAAACTTCTAGCTTCATAACACATAGATATAACCTGGAATAATAGTTCAGCTCCTTGTTTATGTAAAGGAATGTAGCCCAATTCATCTAAAATCAATAAATCTAGCTTTTCTATTTGTTTAAAGAACCTCCCTAATAATCCTTTCTCATTTGCCTCTAAGAGGGTATTTACCAGACCTGCTGCTGTATAAAACTTAACTTTTTTACCTTCATTTTGGATAAGATTTAAGGCAATAAGTGTTGATAAATAAGTTTTTCCAGCACCAACGCCACCATAAAAAATCATATTTTCTTGATTGTGTTGAAATTCTCCACTGATTACATAATCTCTAGAAAGTCCAGGAGCCATCTGAATTTCTTTCCAATCAAATGGCTTTCCTGATACTTTTGGTAATGTAGCTTGACTTAAAAGAAGATTAACTTTGCGTTCCTCTCTTTGAATAATTTCATTCTCAAAAAGCTTTAGTAAGTATTCTTCATTTGTCTCTGCTATTACTGATTGATAATTCTGGGGGATCCAGGTAAGCTTTAATCTTTTAGAGAATTCTACAATATGAGCTTCCATTAATGATCACCTACAGTTGATCCAAATAATTGATCATATTGCTTGAGTCCACGTACTGCATTTGGCATAATCGGTATATTTTCTTTAGGGTTTATAGAACTCCTAATCCCTCTACCATTAATCAACTGGTAGAACATTTGTTTAATAGAATCAATACTTGGATGTCCATGTTCCGATGCCATTATCAGTGCCCGTGTGGGCACCTGGAAGTCATGCTCTTTAAGTAACACTGTTAGTAATTGTAGAGCAGCTTGCTTCTCCTGTATGGTACAATTCGATAAATAATCTTGCCATTCAGGTGGCAATTTTTCGTAGAACTCTGTATATTTAATGGCCATTGGTCTTTTGGCCATGAGAGTCAAATATGGTTGCCATTTCATTGATTTTTGTTCTTTGCCATACAAGCGATCATGCTTAATAATCACATCATAATCTTCTGTTAAAATATCAATCTCTTTAAATGATATCTTGGCCAAAACCATTTGTTTGGCAAAACGTGGTGAAGTAGAATAAAGTTTATTTTCAATACGAATATAGCCATACTTATCAGCTTTTACTTGTTCATATCTTACGCATTCAAACTCTTTTGCTGGCAATTGATAAAACTTCTCCTGATCGGCCAAATATAATTCGGCAATAAGAGTTTCTTTTTGATAATGTGGTCTATTTCTATCTGCTTCTGCTTTAATCCATAAAGAATTGTTAAATGATTCTAAATCATGAATAGTCAACTCTGGTAGGAGAAAGTTATTACGAACATATTTGACCATTGCTTCCACATGGCCTTTTTCATTGCCACTTCCAGGATTACAGAACTCATATTCAAATCCATAATGTAAAACGAACCTATGAAATTCATCTGTTAACTCCCGTTCGCCATTTGGTAGGACCTTTTTCACCGCAGGTGATAAGTTATCAAAACGAATAGCTTTTGGAACTCCACCTATGTAATGAAACATTCTTTTTAAACCTTCTAGGAAGCACTCCTTATTTTGCGAAGGAAATACCTGAAAGTAAAATGAATTACTATTTGGAAAAGACATTACTAGAAATGGTAATGTAGTCATCTCGTCGTTGTATTTAAACGGTGCTTCACCAAAATCAACTTGTGCTGTTCCCGGTTTAGCCTCTAATGGTAATGCTGCGGTTTCACTCACTTCTAATAACTCTTTTTTACGGTCAGACACATAACGTCTCACTGACCTTGCTGAGCCTTGAAATTCATACTGACCTTTTAATAATTCATGCATTCTTTTAGCCGTTCTTCTAAACTTCTTTTTCTTCTTTAAATCCTCTTCAATCCACTTATCCAAAATAGGTTTAACTGGATCCATGACTTTCGCTTTCCTGTTCTGCTTTGATTTTTCTACGATATTGAAGTCTTCCATATCCGCATACTTCTTAACTGTTCTAGGATCCTTATTTATCCTCTTTGCAACGTCAGAATATGAACACCCTTTTGTGTTTACCTCTTGTCTGATATAATTTATTTCGACCACTGTTAACACTCCTTAATACCTCCCGTTGAATGGTTTGCCCAACTAGGAGGGTATGGTATTTAGGAATTGTTGGCAAGTGGTTTTTTTAATTTGTGCAGGCCCTAGGGCCTGCACAAATTAATGGCCATTCACTACATTAATAGTTTGCCATAAACATAGTATGCAGATTACAGCTGATGTATATCTCACAACATTAAAAAAATTAAAATATTTAAAATGAACGATTACGAGGAGTATATAAATAATGTCCTTGAATATTTCACCAAAAAATATAGGGTAATTTTTGCACTATAGATAATGGTCTCAAAACTATTAAAACTGCAAAAAAAGAACCCAATACTAGTTGTATCAAGGGTTTGAATGAATTAATACATATTCATATACTGATCGCGTTCCCATCGGTTGACGGTCGTTCTAAAAATATACTATGGTATAAATCCACCTCATTTATTGTGAACCTGGGACAAACAACAGTTCTAGTAAAAGTTATTAAATCAGTCAAAAAAAGGTAACTAATTAGTTGTAACACACGATTACTCTTGTGATTCGTATAGTCTTCAGCAACACTTAGTAATTTTGTTATATTTGTGAAACTTCCATAATAAACTTAACATCCTATTTAAAGGAGGTGATATTGGTGGAAGTTCTCTCAAATAATGATTCATTAATTTGGATATTGTTTCTTTTATATATTTAGGAGTTCCGATTATCGTTCTCTTGAACTTAGGAATTTTAATAATGTTAGTCCAAATCAAAAACAAAATTAGAAAATAGGTATTTTAAATGAACAGGATACTGTTTTTTTGACTCTAAAAAGTGAGCAGATTTAATATTCTATTTGAGTCAACTATGAATTTTAGAGAATTCTTGCGATTCGTATCTAAAATAATTATCCTTCGTCTAAATTAACAACAACACTTGGATTTAGGAGTTAAATGAAAGAATTTACACCATTTACTTTTTATTGTTGAAACTGTCCTTACGATAGTAATATTAATAAGTGTCTGGTTAGATATACAATCACCTAGAACTAAAAATGCAATATTAAAAATTAGGATACATAATAATTCTTTTTGTTATTTTCATTTTTTGGGTGACTTTCCCTGAATACCTTTTAAATTTACTTAATACAATCCTTAGATAAATTTAACCGTTGCAAATTTTGTCTATTCATAAGAAGTTTTGTTGAATCACTTTATTTCTAGATTAAATTTGTCCATAATAACCTTCGTAAATGAAAAATTTCGATTAGCGAATCTTAATGGGGTTATTTCATGATAAATAACGATAAACAAACAAAATTATTAAGACAAATTAATAAACTACGATTAAAAATGATTAAAGTCGGTCTTAATAAGGGACTTGAAAACAATGAGACTATCATTATTAGTGAGCAACTTGACCTTTTACTTTTAAAATATCAATTACTAGCGTTTAAAAAGAATTAGAAAGTTCGTTTATAATATTGGTTTTTAAAATGAATTAACAACTATTCATTCTATGCATACTCTTATTTTCACTGGTAACAATACAAGTGAAAGAGCTGGAAATTATGTTTGAACAGATAATGGAAATCAAAGCTAATTTACGTAATGTAGAAATGGAATATTGGTTAACTCGAGATGTCCTTAGTGGTCATTGGTGGTTTTTATTCCTCATTAACTTATTATCATTTGTTTTTTTTATAATGATTATTGACCGACAAAGAATCCTACTAATCACCATTGCATTTATTATTAGTTTTACATTAATAGGAATTACAAATGAGGTTGGTAATTATTTTGGTCTTTGGAGTTATCCTCATCAATTCTTAGCTTTCCTTAGATCTTTTAACGCGGTCGACTTTGCTACGATTCCAGTAATAATGACAATTATTTATCAAATATTTAGCAATTGGAAATACTACCTAATCGCAAATATAGCCATGTCTGCAATACTTGGATTCATTGGCGTACCCATATTTGTTTACTTTAACTTTTATAAATTACATAACTGGAACAACTTCTACTCATTTATGACTTTGCTTATAGTTGGTTCTCTTATTAAACTGATTGTAGATTTTATTGAATACAAATCAAATGCTAATGTTTAAATTTATTAAGTGAGTTGATTTAAACATTTCGTAATAAATACCGGTCATCTTGAATTGTTGAGTAAACTTGATAACTTACTATTCAATGTACCGGTTAAATATTATTCCTGAGCAAGATATTTACAAGCCATATCTGTAACTTGAATCTTCCTGTATAATAGTCAGAACTTTCTGGATATATTGAGTTAAGCGAGTAAGGTCAAAAAGCCATATTATAAGTGCCTTGCTCGCAATATAAAGTTTATCCAGTATTATTAAATTATCGATCTGTGCTGTACTGATAAAACGAATTTAATATAAATTAATTCTCCGTAATTATTTTTAACTGGTTACTTACCATGTTTAAAGTATAAACTAATGTTCTGAGAAGAAATATTATTTCATTAGTATCAGACTAATCTTTCCTAAAGCAACTGCTCCTACATGATTTAATCCCTCACCAATAATAAATCAATCAAAAAGTTTGGATAAATAATGCCCATTACCTTCTCAAATAAAAATAATTTGCATGCATTGATATTTATAAGTGACGTGTACTGATTAAGAAATAACAAATGTGACTATGAAGTCTCGATATGGAGTTTTGACTCAGTCATACTGTAATCTATCCCCATCAAAACCGGTTTGTCCAATCCTGTAATGGATAATTTTAGGGGTTCCAATACGAATCTTTTGATCCCTCTTACTATTCACTTTTGGTATTTTCAGAGAGTGGCGGACCACTTTAAAATATGGTATTAAGTAAAAGAAAATGATGATTATATTAAATCTTCATATTAAAAACCAATCAGTAAGTTTATTTTTATAGTATAACATTACCTTATAATATATAATTCGTGCTTCCTTCCTTAATTATTTTAAGAAAATTAATCCTTTTAAAATCAGAATACTAAAAGATATAGCACCTATGACACAAAAAGGAGTGGCAAATACTTCAGGGATTCTTAACCAATTTGATAAGTGAAATAAAAAAGTACCGATTATTAATACACTTGTCATAAATATCATTAAATGAAAATAATTAATCTCAATTATTGATATAAATTGTTGAATAACATCAATCAGCATGAAGCCTCCCTTTGCCCTTTTTCTTTATTTGTATTTTTTCATAAGAAACAATTAAACTATCTCATGTCTTGCGTGATCAATGTCAGCCTATCAGCAGATATAGCTATCTCATTGAATGCAATCCCAAAGTCATTTATTACATTGACAAATGTAACTATTTCATTTTCTATCTTATTATTTTGATTTTTAGTTTTAGCCATAGTATTTTTTATTTGTTCAAAGTATTCTTCAGTACCTATCATTATGTTCTTACCATTCACTATTGCATTAGTTATCTTTTCGAGTGAATAAGTTAACTTATCAACTTGTAAGTTCATAGATAAAATTAAATCAGATACATTAGTTACAGATTTCTTAGTTTCTTCTGCAAGATTTCTCACTTCATTTGAAACAACTGCAAAACCTTTCCCATATTCACCTGCTCTAGCTGCCTCAATTGCAGCATTAAGTGAGAGTAAATTAGTTTGGATGGCAATAGCCGTTACAATTTTTATTATTTCCTGCATTTGACTGGAGATCCCTAGTAATACTCGTATATCACCTGATATGTCGTTTACAGAATGATAAATATCTTCCATATTCTCATTCTGTTTGATGAGTTGCTCTTTTCCCTCTTTAGCTCGTTCTTCAGCTTGAACAGATAATTCTGCTCCATAACTTGCTGTTGAAATAATTTCAGCTGATTGCAAATTTAATTGTCTAAAAGTTATGTTGGTTTCTTCTGAGAGTTCAGCAAGTTTTTGTGCCGAACGAGTGACATTTTCTCTTATCAATATCTTCTTTTGATCGAATTCCTTTTTTAATCTTTCTGTTTCCAAATCGTATGCTTCAAGTACTATTTGTTGTTCTAAGTTTAATATTTTTGATACTGCTCTTACAATTAGAAAATATTCCTCTTTAATTTTGATTTTATCTTCGACAATAGATAATATAGAAAGAAACAGGTCTTGAAATGCGCACATATACCACTTCGTTTGTAAACCAATCTTCACATGCATATGAGCTATTCGTTTTCTCTTGACAAGGTAATCATCATTTATCTTACCTTCAAACATTTCAGAAATATGTTGTTTAAGAGTGTTTTTTAATCTTTCTATTGAACTATTATTATTAATTATGGTCAATAATGAAGGTTCACTTTCTAAGTTTCGGTAAAATCTATCAACGATACTATCAATGTTATCAGTTACTAAAGGCTTCAATTTTTTTATTATTAACAAGTCTTCCTCGACAAGACCAATCATAATTAATTGCTTTGCCACATCACCTCTTTTTTCCATGATTATTTCGTTTGACTCATTAGCTTCAAATTTCTGCACTGATGTTCTCCTTGACCTTTTAAATAACAATGAAGTCCCTCCAACCTTTCTTTTTCTATTAAAAAACAATTCTATAGTCATAGTTTAAATAACTGTATAACCATTATTTCTTAAACCTTAAAAATACCAATCGTGTCTTTTAGTGCTTCTGATTTTGACACTAAATCCTGCATAGAATGCGTAATTTGCTTCAATACATCTTGCTGCTCTTCTGAAGACCTTACTACACTAACACAATATTGCTCTGAATTTTGTGCAATTATGGCATTATCATTTACCGATGCAGAAACTTGTTCTGATCCCTCAGATAAGTGTTCTGAAATAGTTGTAATTTCATGAATTTGATCAGTTATATTTCTAATTTCTTGATGTATAGCGTTAAAGACACTTTCAGCATCCTGGGCTATTTCTAAGCCGGATAGCACATCTTTACTAACTATTCCCATTAATTGAACTGTATTGTTTGTTTCCATTTGGGTTTCATTAATAATTTGAATAACTTGTTGTGCTGATTCTGATGACTGTTCTGCTAACTTTCTAACTTCATCTGCAACTACTGCAAATCCTTTTCCATGATCACCTGCACGTGCTGCCTCGATTGCCGCATTTAATGCTAAAAGATTTGTTTTATCTGCTATCTGAGTAATTGCACCAATAATTTTCTCAATTTTCGTTGAGTTTAAGCTTAATCTCTGAACTGATTCAACTGAATTATCTACAGACTCTTGTATTAAGTTCATTTGTTTTATAGTTTTATCGATACTCAACTTCCCTATTTCAGCCTGTTTAGAAGTTCTTACGGATGCATTAGCAACAGTTGAGGTAGAAGAAGAAATTCTATTAACTCCTTCTGCCATTTCACTCATTGCTGTTGCACTTATCTTTGAGCTAAGTACTTGGGTCTTTGAACCATTTGAAACTTGTCCCATATAAGTATTTGTTTTAGTAATTATCTGATTACTCTTCTCAACTATATTAAACAAATATTCTCCTAACCTAACTGTTTCTCCTGACATTGATTTTACGTTAACAATAATTCCTCTCATTTTAGCAGTCATATTATTAAAGGCATTTGCTAATTGACCAAGTTCATCTTTTCTAAAGATGCTTAATTCTACATTTAATTCTCCCTCACTTACTTGATTAAAGGCATCATTTAATTCACTAATAGGTGATAGTAGCCTTCTTGTAGTCAGAAACTGCAGAACTAATACAACAATTAAAATAATTGAGAGGATGATTAGACTATTTTTCATGATTTTCTTCTTGGATAAACTAATAATACTGGCATCCATATCTATTCCGTAATAGGATTTGATTGATCCATCCTTACTTTTAATGGGTATTAGAACAGAAACCCACGTACCAAAGTCATCTTTATAACTTTTAGTTGCAAGCATTTCTTTTGATTTCATAATATTCTTAATAGCTTTAATATTAATTTCTGGTTGAGCATAGTAATCTCCATACGACAAATTTTGTTCGGACTTTAGCACATTCTTAAGATGCGTTGGAACAGTTAAAATTTTATTTTCATTCCCATTTTGTATATCTGTACCAAAGAAATACGACAGGGAGATATCTGGATATTTTTCTGTAATAAAATCTAATTGTTCTTGTAGTTTAGTGTTCTCTTGGGTTAAATTATCTTCTAAATCTAAAGGATCAAAAGTTGCAAAAGAATAATTTGCGAATCCCATCGCCTGTTGTTGGAAGGTTTTTAAAAACAGATTTCCTTGAATAAAGATTATGGAAAATGTAATTCCTAATCCTGTAATAAGGATAAAAAATGCGGAGCTTAACATACTTTTACTAAAAATTGAGTTCATGATGTTTGTCCTTTCATTATGACCAGTGTTTTCCATTTTCTATATGAATCTTTTCAATTCAACTTTTATATACTTTTGGCAGCCATACTGTTATATTTAAATACTTTTATTAAGATTCAACCTAAATTCAAAAAAAATATCATCCAGTATCATTTAGGTAGTACTGCTATTTATATAGAAACATACAAATTTGATTGTTCTTTACTTTTACTAGTGTTTCCCTGTATTAGATTCAATCTTATCAATCTGCTTTTGATGTAGTGATAGTACGCTCTTAGTATCATCCAGGTAAAAGATAAACAATTGTTCCTCGTAGGAATATTGAATCAAACGACCAACTAGTGATTTTCTGCCTTCTCGTGGAACAATATAGTCTACTTTAAGTAATTGATTATTGTTCATCCATAGAAACAAATTTTGATAAAGCCATTCCATTATTATGCCTCACTTAATATTTTTAGTATTAATATAAAAATAGAGTCGTCTCGCAACTTCAGAAGTAGATGTTCATTAGGTTGTTTAAATTAAAGAACTTTCTTAAAGATAGGATTTTTCAACAGGATCCTTAGAATAGTTTTTCTTTAACTAGTGTACATCCATAATAGGTCTTGGCCACATTTTTTATTTGTACCATTGGGTTCAGCATTACATCATCTACATCTAAAACCAAATGAAAGACTTATTCGATAAATTTAATAGGTGCATGAAGCGTTCAAAAGACAAGGGATCAGAAAAAAGTGAACCTTGAATTATGTTACAATTTCTCTGTTTTAGGTAGGTCAATTGCTTCATATCTTCAACACCTTCTCCAATAATCTCCAATTCTAAATCTGAGGCAATTTTAATTATCCCATCTAATACAGGAATATCTGTTTCAATATTTTTAATTTTTGAGACATAGCTTTTATTAAGCTTAAGTGTATCAATATGTAAATAATCAAGGTAACTAAGAGAAGCATAGCCTGTTCCAAAATCATCTAGAGCAACACGATAACCTAATTCTTTCAGTTGTTTTATATTTTCTATTGATTCTTCTAAATATGTTATGATACTTTCTGCTAGTTCAAATCGAATTAAGCTAGACTTTATCTCAAATATGCTAGTGTTATGTTTAATATGTTCAATCAAGTTTTTATCTTGTAATTGCTGGGCTGAAAGAGCGATAGATAAAGTAATTGATACTCCGTTTTGCAGAATTTCATTAAATTGTTGAAAAACCTTCATTACCATCCGTTTACCAACTTCTTCTTCATCTAGTAAAGAATAAAATTGATTAAATGATATAAAACTATCATAAAGATTCATTTTTCTAAATCGTACTTCTACCCCTACTATTTTGAATGTGCGCAAACAAACCTGAGGTTGATAATAAATTAGATAATTTTTATAATACCCTTCCTCTTTTAAAACGGAACACAACACTTCACTTGTATCAATAGCACTGGGTATACTTAATTTAGGCTTCATTGATTTTTCCTTTCACTAATTAAAGATAATACTAACTGAAAATCATTGATCACTATCACATTTACTGAAAATTTACAAATAAATCTAATAATCAACAATAATTGTTTTCACTTTTTTTACCTATTGTACCTAATAGACAGTTACTGTTTAGAATCTTAATTATCCTCCCATTAATCTTAAAGATTCCTTGGACATAACTTTCATTTTTTTGCTTAAATATCTCTGGTGTAGGCTGGATATCTGTACGATTAATATCTATTACATCACTTGCAACATCAATAAGGTAACCAATGATTTCATTATCTTTATTAGTCACTAGAATTTTTTGATCCTCAACTTTTCGCTTTTCATTAACCTCAATATTTAATAGTTGCTTTAAATCGATAATAGGAGTAACTAATCCTCTTAAACTTATTACGCCTAGCATCATTGAACTTACTCCTGGTATATTTGTAATATCATAATAGGGTTCTATTGAACTTATGTATTTAACTTCTAAAGCAAATTCTTCCCTTCCAAGCGTAAAAATTAAAACCTTTGCATTTTTCACAGTATTTTCCTCCTTACAGAAATGTAAACTTATACTTTCTTTAAATTGTAGTCCTTAGAGAATTTCTTTTTTAAATAACTCTCTCAAACTTTATAAAACGATTCTCCTAACAATATAAAATATTTTATTTTAGTTTTTATTCCTCCTAATACGATATAACTTTCTTTGGACACTTATTTTTGTTCTATTTAAAGTTTTACTAATCTTATCAACGGTGTGGCCATTTTCGCTTAAAAGTAACAATAGGCTTTCTTCTTTTGTACTCCAACTTTTATAAGTAGTTGATTTGGGTACAAGACTTCTTAATGGTGTCACCCATTTTGGTTCTGGAGGTATTGAATTATGTTCTATTTTGGTAAAATCTATTTTATCCTTATTGTTACTTGCCCAATCCCAAAAATGTTCCGGACAAATAAATGAGTACCTCCTTTCTATTCTTGTTATTTTTTCTATCACTTCTAAACCATGATATCTTACCCATCTTTTAGCAGTGGTTGAATTAACATTGCAAAGGTTAGCTAATTCATAAATAGTTAATAACCCTACTTGGTCTCTTGTGTTTCCAATTCTCAATCTTTTCATTTTCATTAAGACAGCGGTCACTGTGCGATTTAATTTCGATGCAATAGTTGGGACTTTCATTTTACCTAGATTATCCTTTAAATATTGAATCTCTTCCGTAGTCCATTTCTTTTTCGTCATTTTAAGCCCTTTCCAAACTGACTAGTCACCCTATTTTATTAAAAAAATAAAACTACCACCTTTTGCCAAACTAAACTGTCAGCTAATTTAATATCCATCCGTCTTTATTAAGAACCCAAATTATCGATTGGTGTTTTAAAACATTTAATCTTAATTTAGACCCCACTCCTCATAAAAAGAGTGCATGGACTAGGTCCAGGCACGTAGTTTTTTCTTTCCTTTTTTCACATTCAATATAGCATACATTTTAAGTAACATACACCATAATTCGACATTTTACAAATATTTAAACTGAAAAATGTCGTTATTTGTAGAAAAAGAGAGCTAACTTGTTTTAATATAGATCTTTTTTATATGGGCTACATGTAGAAAATTTATATCTATTAGCCTGCCTTAATAGCCCTCTTAAAATCCGACAATATTTGACACATATTAACACATAGATTATACTGAACAGCGAAATGGACTGTTCAGTCCATTTAATAAAATAGTAAAGAAAGGTGTGCCCTAATATGTTAAATAATATTAGACTTGTAAATAAGTTAATATTATTTGTTCTAATTATTTCAATTATCCCCATTGCTACTATCTCAATAACTGGTTATAAGACCTTAGACTCCACCTTAGAAGATAAAGTTTATAAGGATATCGAGCAAAGTGGTATCAGTAAGGCAAGAGAGATTAATCAGTGGTTAAACGGTAAAAAGGTTGAGACAGAAACAATGGCGAACTCATCTATTCTAAAAAATAAAAATGTTAGTAATGAGGAACGTTCTAATTTGGTTGCCAATAACCTATCTCTAATGAAAAGCAGAGAACCTGGAATATACGATGCACAATGGACCGCTGATAATTTAGGAAATGTTGTCGCACCAATTCTTGATAAGCTAGGTGAGATAACGGAAATCCGCACAGGTAATATAAGTGAAAGATACTACTGGGAACCTTTAATGGAAGGAAAAATGGTAGTTGGAGAGCCCATGTCTGCAGGTCCAAATGATGAATTAGCACTAGTGATTGCAGCCCCGTCATTAGGGGACAATAGTGAGGTTATAGGAGCTTTAGGTACCACTGTCCTATTAAACAATATCCCAAGTATTTTAGAAGAAATCGAATTAAGCCCAAGTAGCTTTCCGGTATTAATAAGCCAATCCGGAACATATATATCTCATCCTAATAAGGAATTATCCATTACTTCCGAAAATCCTGAAGGGGTTAATATTAAATATGCCAACGATTCATTGAGTAAGGCAATTTCAACATTAATGAGTAATGAATCAAAGAGCTTTATTCAAACTAAGTATGATGGTAGAGAAAAAATAGTCTCAATATTTGATATTACTGAGTCAGGCTGGACATTAGCAATCGTAGCAGATTCAAAAGAATTATTTCGTGAGAGGGATAATCTTGTAAAAAGCAATTTAATTGCTATAGTTATTTCAATAATATTAATTATTATTACATGCTATATTCTTATTAATAATATAAAGAAGCCTCTAACTCTATTGATGAGAGAATTCAAGAAAGTAAGTGTAGGCAATCTACAAGCAAAAATGAAAGTTAATACAAAAGATGAATTTGGAGATTTAAGTAAAAGCTTTAATACTATGGTATTAGATATAAAGAACCTAGTTCGAAATATTAAGAAAATGATGAATAAATTAGGTGATGCATCACAAACAATTAGTCTTTCGTCTGAAAAAGTTAATATTTCTAACAAAGAAATTGCGAAAACTATACAAGAAATCTCTAAGGGAGCCGAGCATCAAGCAGATGAAAGTTCAAAAAGTCTTGAGGCTACAAGTATTTTAGCAGAAAAAATAATAGAAATAACCAACAAACTACTAATAACTACCTATAATACTCAAAAAATGAAGGATATTAATGAACTAGGTGTCCAGACAGTAAATGAATTAGATGAAAAGTTCAGTCAAAATATTGAGATAACCAATGTTATTGGAAATAGTATAAATGAATTATCAGATAAATCCAAATCAATCGGGGTTATTGTTAAAACCATAAATTCATTATCAGAGCAAACTAACTTATTAGCACTTAATGCTGCAATTGAAGCTGCTAGAGCTGGGGAGCATGGTAAAGGTTTTGCTGTAGTCGCAGATGAAGTACGAAAATTGGCCGAGCAATCTTCAAGTTCGACAAAGGAAATACAATCTATTATACAGGATATTATTAATGTCATAGATCAGGCAAATCAAGACATGGTCAAAGCAAATTCTGTAGTCAATCTTGTCAATATAACAATTGATAATACTAGAGATCTATTTTACGAAATAAAAAAATCTGTAGATGAGGTCATTGAACAGGTTGGCAATTTAAAGCAAGATATTATCGAGGTTGATCAATCGAAAAATCATGTTCTAGTATCAATTGAAAATATTTCATCTATTGCACAACAGTCTGCCGCCTCCACACAAGAAATTAGCGCATCAACTGAAGAACAAGTTTATGCTATGGAAGAAATAACACACTTGATAAGTGAGTTAAATGAGTTGACGAAGTTTTTATCTAAATCTGTTGAAGTATTTAAAATCTAATTATAGGAATCGTAAAGAAAATTCGAGAAACCTTAAGTTATTTTCCTTACGATTTCTTGTTAATTGTAATTTTATAACCATCAATCATGTTCATTTCATCATTGATATTATTCTTTAGAATAATTAGTAAGTACTTCCATGACCTATGTTTAAAACAAACTAGTCTTAATTTCTCCCTGTGAGAATATGTTTCTATTCATATCTAATCTTCCAAATTCCCCTTTTCTCATCATGTGTTTCTAGCAAATTTCGACATGATGAAAGCCTAGTTTTCCTACGCTAAGGAATCATCAACTTTTTTTTATTAAATAGGATGGCGCAAAGAATTTAAACTAGCTATTCTTATATCAAAGGTAAAATGTAATTAATATGCTCCCATTCCATACAAAAGGCATTAATTATAATATTTTGAGAACTTGCACATTGTAGTTAGTCTTGCTAGTATGGCTCTTTTATTCTTCTTTTTAGGATCTATGGTATAACTGTTACTACATCTTCAATTTTCACAAGGAAGAAAAGTAAAAAATTAATTTCCAAATGGAATTAGCCTTAAACATAAGAAATGTTGTAAGGCTTTTATCATATGTTTTCTTATAAAATAAAAATTTTTAGGCATTAAAGGGTGAATTAGTAATATAATTTCCATCCATCATTTTGAAAAAAGTTTTGTATTTGGGGGGATTTTTCTCTACTTTATAATTTCGGTGTACCTGTTCATCATTTTCCGCATATTCGACAGTTGTCCTACCATCTTAATGTACTCTTCAGCAAATGCAGCTTGATAATTCGCTGCATCAGATATGTTTAATAATCCGTCATTAATGCTTTTAATATTCAATCGAATATCATTGAGAAATTCAGACACTTCCTGAGAAGCTTTTGAAGACTCTGACGACAGTTTTCGAACTTCATTTGCAACAACAGTAAAACCTTTCCCATACTGTCCAGCTCGTGCAGCTTCAATAGACGCATTTAATCCAAGAAGATTGGTTTGCCTGGAAATGTTATTTATAAGACCAATTACACTATTGATTAGTTTAGTATTTTCTAATGCAGTGTAAGAACTCTTTAACATCTCCTGACTAGCGGTGGCCAATTCTTCAGAATGAGCCGCTAAGTTGTTAGTTTGATTTTGAATATTTTTTGCCAACTCATCTAGCTCCAATATAGTCTCTTCAAGCATGACTTGATCATGAATATTATAGCCAAACCCAATCGCTCCAACTACCTTCCCATTTTCAAAAATAGGAGTTGTCTTCCCGTAAAAATGGAAACCATATATTTCCTTCGGGAGTCTCGCTTCAAAATTTTCTCCCCCAAGGGCTTTTTGTAAACTTATATCGTCTTTAGGTACAGGCGTCCCTTTCTCTATCCCTAAGTTTAAACTTTTGCTTGGAACATAAGCTAAGAATTTTTCATGATCAATGACTCCAATCATTACATCTTCTTTTAAACATTTTTGAAAAAAAACAGCTGAGTTTGCTAAAGTCTCCATAATAGATGCAGTTTTAGTCATATACAACCTCCAACATTGTTTTATGCTATATGAATTTTACAAAAAAAGGTTTGCTGGCTCCCTACTTATTTTTACTATCATCTAATTTGATTAACGTTATAGATTAAAGACATAACCACAGAGGAATCTTATAAGGTTGCAATTGTGGCGTTTATAAATAATTTCTTTAAAATGGCAATTTCAACATATTACCTACGGTAAATTTTATGTTTATGAAAATGCTACATCCTGTTCATGATTATTATTAATACTTGGCACACAGACCTTGCGAAAAAATTATAATTTCGTTAGGCAATTTTGGTACGTATATTTTGATTAAAGGTGGGAGAGGTAACCCTTCCTTTCAATCAAAGTTGATAAGTTATCATACCAGATGGAACTGCTATTCTAATGTTTTGTTTGATACAGACTCAGTTCGAAAATCGTTACTAGTTTTTTTGAGTTCCCATTGAAATAAAGAGGCATTCTAGTATAGATTTTTATTTTTAGATAAGGCAGTAAACCCTTTCCAACACCATCTATTAATTTGTTTTTAGAGAAGATATTTTTCCACTTACAACTCCTATTCAATACAGTTCCTACATTTTTAGCCAAAATTAAAACCAGCTGTTTTCGATAATTGCATTTTGAGCCACTCTGATTATCCAAAAGTGAGCCACTAGTTCTTTCAAAACTGGAAAATCTGGAATGTCTTAACATGGAGCCCCCAGAGGTATGATTTTGCTCGAAAGGCGACACACCAAGGTGTTTCGAGAAGTCAACGAGCCTATCATACCTCTCACTCCAAATCAAGACGTGTTCTAGCTGGAAAATGAGTGGCTTACGATTTCGCGATTGAAGTGGCTCTATTTAAATGAGCTAATACACCAGCTCTCATTATGATCCCAACTTGATCCTCTACAATTCGAAGAGAAGTAAAAAATAACCACTTTTGAGTTTTTCGCTTATTCTAATCTATAAACCTTCTATATCAATAATTCCACTAAATCGAACTCTCTTACTAGTAGCAGTTAGTGTTTCCATGCGAAACTAACCGAAATAATCAATCATAGATTATTAAACTAATAGAATAATGGATTTCTCATTTCCCAATAACAAATTACTTGGTTCTTCCCATTTTTCTTAGCAAATAATTCAGCTTCATCTGCCTTTTTTATAAGGTCCTCCTCGTTTTCTGGATGATCTAAATCTAAACTCGATATACCTATACTGGCTGATATTTTATGATTTAGCTCTTCAGAAATTTGTAAAAATTGATTGAGTAGTTTTCCACCTATTTTCTTCGCAGCTAGACCGCTCGTATTGGGAAGGATAATTATGAATTCTTCTCCCCCATATCTTCCAATAATGTCTGTGTACCTAACCATTTTTTGAAGTGTTTTAGCTACTGATATCAATACTCTATCTCCTTCTTGATGACCATATTCATTATTAATATCACTAAAGTTATCCAAATCAATCATAATAACAGCTAAATCATTTCCATGCTTTGATGCTTTTTTGTACTCCTCATTTATGCGCTTTAAGAAATAATTACGCTTATGGAGACCTGTTAAATCATCAATAATAATAGATTGATACATAATAGAATTTTGTATATTGGTGGAAATATATTTCATTAGCTTATTAATCCATTGTTTCTCTTCAACTGTGAATTTTATAGGGAATTTATTACTTTCTAGTAAAATTGATCCTAAAACCTCTTCGTTTGAAATTATAGGTGTACCGTATCCATAGGAACAATCTGTTAATATATCTAAACCGTTTTTATTATCTATTATTTGTTTTATAAAATCCTTATGTTGACAATCATAATGAATAATCTCTGAATATTCGTTAAAACATTTGGTTTCCAATACTCCGATAGGAGATAATATAGTAATATAAAATGTGTCGAATAAAATATTTTCAAATAATACTGACGCTAATCTTTGGATGAGGGTCATAAAATCAAAAGTAGAATTAATTCGTTGTACATTATCCAGCAATAAATCTTGTTCTTCAAGAGCATCTAAGTTATTTTTTTCTTCTGAACTGTATGTTAAGGAATTTAAATCGTAGATGCTTTGCTTTAAAAGTAAACTTGAGTCTTTATCATACGGTTTTACAAGAAGTAATTTTTCTTTAATCTCTTCTAGAATTGATTTATTATTTTTATTTTCCATTACTTCACTTGAAAGAATAGTGGATGTCTCCTTGACTTTTTTACTTTGGTGTAGCTTAATAAACCACTTGTGAGCTCTAAGCATATAAATTTTTGATTTGGTAATATTATTTGTCTTCCTATAGTAAGTTGACTTTAGAAGATAGTAATCACCCATAAAAAGATTATATGAAGAATTTATCATCAACTCTTTTGTGTAATTGAGCTTTTCAAGCACCTGATCTAGTAATTTTAAATTTATATTGGCTTCGGCCAACAATAAATTTCCCATTATTTCCATTTTCTTTGAAATATCTTTTCTTTCCAAAAAATTCGGCAATGACTGTAAAGCGAATTCATAATTTTCTACAAGAAAATCATGTTTTATTTTAAGTATGAATAACTCGTCCTCAAAATGGTACTTTTCACAAATTGATTTAAGGATAGGAAACATTTTAGTCAATCTTTGCATATTCCTTAATTCTAGGAAGACCTTGTATTTCAAAATAAAGACATAGGACCGGTATTTATTTTGACCTGTTTCCTTTGCTGAATTTTTTATTTTTTCAGCAATCTCTAACACCTTCTCAAACTCTTCTATATACAAGTAATGATGAGCTTCCTGTAATAATAATTCAATTGAGTGGGAATTGGTTGTAATTACTTCTTCGAGATTTCTGGCCTTTTTAATATATTTTTTCGCATTAAAAACATCACCTAAATAGGTATAACAACCAATCAAATTTACTTTGGCCGTTAATTCGTGATTCTTAAAGTTTTGTTTTTGAGATAATTGAGATGATTGATAGAAATATTCTTTTGCTTTATTTAAATCTTTTGAACTCAACATAAAACCCAGTACATTATAGATAGGAACTAAAAAATTATACATATTATATTGTTCTGCTAAGTATAAAGCTTCATACAATATGTGTGAATATTCCTCTTTCTTTTCCTCAGAGATTTGAGATAAGATTGCATATAAATTGTAAATCCACCTTATATAGTTTTTTACATTTAATTGAGTTCTCAGTTTTTTATGAAAACGATTATGAAATAATTCAAGTTCTGTTAAATAATTATGATTACCAATATGCAAGTAGTAATACCCTAATGCAATGAGACAATCGGTTCTTACCCTCATTTCAATAAAATCATTTTTCACACTCAATTGCATGGTTTTTAAGAACGGTTCAACTTGTTTAAATTGTCCACAATTTATACTACTGAAAGCAAAGAGATTTAATATTTTAGGAGATTTAATCTCATTATATAAACGATAATGTAACTTCGAAGATTCTTCAAAATCCCCCGATTTCCATAAAACCATACCCAAATATTTTTCAATAATAATTGGTGACTTTTTTCTATTACTTATCCGATAAAGCGATAAAGATCTGTTAATTAATTTTATAGCCTTTTCAAACAAATGGTTTTGAATACACCTTCTCGCATCAACCAAATATAAATATATTGCTGATTCAAACCTTTTACCCATTTCGTATTGATGGCCAATTAATTCAAAATCTAATACTTTACTAGATAATAATGCGTCAGCCATTTTAATATGTAATTTTTCTTTTTCATCCTCAGATAATGATATGTATACATTTAACCGAATCTCACTATTATTAAACTGAAAATGAGTCATCAGTTCAATCATTATCCCTAATTCTACAAATCTCTGAAGAATTATTAATAGTTCTTGCTTACTTTTTAAATTTGCTAATCTAACAACCGTTTCTAATATTGGATCATCTTTTTTTATATTAAAATCGAAAAGTGAAATAATTTGAAGTACTTTCATATAACGACTAGGTAATGTCTTTAATTTAAGTGTGACGACTGATTGAATAGAATTAGGTAGTTCTAAGTCTGATATAGTCCCAACCATTCTCCAATGGTTGTCTTTCAAGTATATTTGTTGAGAATCAGCCAAATAGCTGATTAAATAAAATGTTTTGTTTAATAGTCCACTTGAGTGAAAATTTATCCAGTTATAAAAATCGTCGTTGATAAAAACCGTTTTCCCAAATATTGAAGAAATTAGATACTTATAATCATTAAAAGTCAGTGGATTAACTTCTAATTTCTTTTTAAATAACAAATTGCTGTTCGGATATTCAAAATTGGAAACCCCAATAACTCCAAACTTAGACTTAGTTAAAATCATTACAGTTCTTAAAATTTCAATGGAATCTAGATCTAATAAATGTGCATCATAAATTTCAAATACCATAGTTAAATCTGTGGCATCTAAAAAATCTATAAATAGATTTACTAATACCATTTTAGGATTCTGTTCTTCTAATACCCTTATTTTCTGATGCACGAAATGATCCTTAAACATATACGAAACATCTGGGAAAATACGGCTTATAGAATGAAGATATTTTTGCCCTAGTTTTAATTTTTTTGCTGAGCTAAAACATGATATTAGAATCTTTCTAGTTATTTCCTCCAATGAACTTAATGGTATTTCTTTTGCAGTACCACTAATATAACCAATTTCTTTGTGGTAATTAGCCGCACTTTCAATAATAATTTGTCTTCTTCCGGTTCCAGTTTCACCTATAAGCAACAAATTAGAATTATTATCCTCTCCGCTTATTAGATTACTATAGTAACGAGAAACTGCTTCAACCTCTTTTTCCCTTCCAGTAAATTCTGAAGAAAATAAAAATTGTGAACCATATTTAATATTAGAAGATTGTAATGAAAACGCCTTGTTTTCTTGAAATAACGATAAAGCTTCTAAGACTTCCTCAACCCATTGATATCTCTCTGATTGCTTTTTATGGAACATTTTTAATACTATTCGGTCAAGAACCAAAGGGATATCTTCATTTAAAGCAGACGGAGGAAAAATTAGTTTATCCTTTGATACGGGAAAGCGCTCAGTAAGTATATAGTAAAATAATACTCCAAGGTTATATAAATCAGTTCTAGAATCGATTTGCCTCATTCTAAATAATTCAGGTGCAAAATATGGAAAACCTTCGAAAGAAATTTCGTATGGACTTATAAGTGTAAAAGGCGTAGATGTTATTGAATTTTGGAAAACAACCTTTCCATTTTCGCAAACCCAAATATACTCGGGAATTAAACAACCATGCCACTTTATATCAATGTGCAATTCAAATAAAGATTTGGATATTTCTAGCATCAATTCTAATTTACCTTTATAAGTCATTCCTTTTATGTATTCGAATAATGGCACTTGTCCCTTCTCATAATGATAAGTAATCATAAAATGACTTTCAGTAGTAATAAACTCTTTTAATTTTAGTATTGAATTTGAGTGCCCATACATCCTTGTACAATTCAATTTTATTTGATTAATGCCTATAAAGTTTGCTATTTCATTCGAAAAGGAGTGACATAATATATCTTCTTCATTATCAATATCTCTTATTAATTGAATGTCTCCAAAATATAAATTTTTTGAATAGGTCTTTAGAATTTTAAATTTCCTCTTTACATCCATAGTCACTTTTGAAAATGTATTCAATGCTTGTTCCTTAAGAGCCAATGCACTACTCTTTTCATCACTTAGATAAAAATCGCTATAATATTTTTCAAACTCTAATGGTGTGCATGGGGATTTAAAATAATACCCTTGTAGGATATCACAATCTAATTCCCTCAAAATTTTAACGTGTTCCTCCAACTCTACACCTTCAACTACAACTTTCATATGAAGTCCATGCGCCACATTAACAATCGCTTCAACTATCTTCCAATTGGTGGACCCAATTTTTAACTCTTTAATAAATGACTTATCAATTTTTAATGTATGAATTGGTAGTTTACTTAAATAGTTTAGAGAAGAATATCCTGTACCAAAATCATCAAGTGCCAAATTCACTCCATACTTCCTTAAATAGTTCATCTTGCTTATCAAATTCTCTTTACCATCCATAGTAATACTTTCAGTAATTTCTAACTCTAAAGAATTCGGTTCAATTCTTGATTCTTCGATTATTGAAGTAATGTCATTTATTATATCGTTTTGTTCCAATTGCAATAGAGAGAGATTTACAGATACTTGAAGTTCCTTGGAGATATTTGAATGCCAAAGTTTAAGTTGTCTGCACGCCTTTTTTAATGCCCAATTGCCAAGATGATGAATTAATCCACATCTTTCAGCAATAGGAATAAATTCAGACGGGGGAATGTAGCCTAGTTTTGGATGATGCCAACGGAGTAGAGCTTCAGCACCCATTATATGACCTTGGTGCAAACTTATTTTAGGTTGATACATCAGTGAAAAATTATTCATACTTTCAATTTCTAATTGTAATTCACTTTCTAAAAACATTTCTCTAGTCCTGTTTTCGTTCACATATTATTCCTCCCGCTATAAAATGTTGGTTTATTTAAGGAACTGACAAAGTTAATGACTTAAATTTAGAACGTTGTTAAATATTTGAATATTATGATAATCCATTTGAAATAGAGATATAATTCGGAGCAACTCAGTAATAAATTTATATAAAAAAATATTTTCTAATCTAATTTGAACTTTCTATACATCGAATCTTTCGAAATATTGCCCATGGTTTGTTTATCGAATAATAAGCAAAGTTGATTTATAATACGATGAACTCAGTATTTCATAGACTTCTTTTTTTACTTTGAATTTTTCAGAATAGCATTGATAGAAAATCTCAAAACAAGTCATAGATTAACAATGATTCTTCCGATCATTCAAAAGACAAGAATAATCATCGTTTGAACTTCATATGAGTAATTCAAAAAATAAAAAGACCAGTCATTTTATTATATATTATCTTAAGTATTGTAGAAACATAATCTTATCAGGCTATCATTAATAAGCTACAAATAATCCAAAATATATTCTCTCTTTTCAAATCTAATTAACTGAGTCAATCTTGTGTCAATCAAATCATGCATTTGGTATGATGTGTATAAATTGGATAAAAGAGGGACGCACTGAAATGTTATTTCCATATCGTAACGATCTTCGTAAATCACTTATTCCATATTTAAAAGAACTTGATGAAAATTCTTGGTACAAAAAATCTGATAATTATCCTAAAACCATAGCTTGGATTATTACCCACATCTCACAAAGTGAGGAATTTTGGATAAATTCAGTTGGCTTTAAAAAAAACAGTGTTCTAACGATTCATAAACATAGTAGCCCAATTGAAATACTTAACGGATACATTGAAGTCAGAAATAATACAGATAATCTCTTAGCAACTTTAGATCCTTCGCAGTTATCAAACATAGTTCATGTACCAAAGTTCTCTGATGGTTGGGTTCCTCCTTCAGAACCAACAATAAATTGGTTTTTTCATCATGTATTTAGCCATGAAGCATACCATGTTGGTCAAATTGCAATCATTGCTAACATCAATGGATTTAAAAAACCATTATTTTAATAACCTAGCCAATCATTTTGTTAAGATTGGTTTTTTCATTAGTCATGATACTGGTATCTATTAAACTTAGTAATTATTAAGTTAGACTTGCTGGTCGTGGCCGATAATAGAACTTTTATTTTTCATATTCACTTGCTCCTGCGCCCATCTCCAAGGCTACGAAATGTTTAATAAGTAGATGAACGACCTGGCTATCATCCAGTTTCATAATTGCGTTGAATTAATTGCTTCACTAATATCCATCTGTGAGTTTTGCTTCGTATATTGGAAACAATAATTAATAAATCTCCAATTAGTGGGGTATATCTAATGGAACGACAAGCGATAGAAAAATTTTTTTATTTTCCTTATGATGATTTTCCAGAATTCGCTCCTGAGATATGGGTATATCTGGAAGACAATACTTATATGTTTGGTTATCTTGATCATTGTCACTGGTTGGGCAATGAAAAATATCCTTATAGAAAAGAGTGTATTACTTTTCAGGACTTCACCAAAGATGAAAACGATGAAATACATGAAACCATGTGGAATGTTCATAGAGACTCCATAATTGAAGTAAATGGACTCATGAGCCCCCAACAATTAATTAAATTTATTTGACTCTTATTGCACGATATTCAACTAGAATGAATAATTATTTTAAGAATCGGGTACTGAATTAGGTTCGTTCAAAGGTATTTTCCCCTATACAGTAGCCTATATCCAATTATGATGCCTTGCTCGCAACGTATTTCTATATGTATTGTTTAGCTAATTGAAACCTTTCCTTTATTGCTTCGTCTAATCCATAAGACCTATAAAAAAATGAAGAAAGGAATAACTCTATGTTTTTTCCAACTATCAAATGTTTCCTGTCTCAATCTATTCATGCAATTAATGACAGTAATAATTGTCTATGTGGATTCACCTACAATTATTCTGAAACTATATTTAGAAATGAATTAAGAAAAATAAAGTTTATACATGTTAATGACATTACATGTAAATCATGTAAAAATTCGTTAAGATATTTAAAAAGAAGTAAATAGTTTCACTGAGAATCGGTGATTATTCAGATTTTAATTACTCCAATTACTTAACCTGAAATACCGATATTTGTTCTTGCGTGCTTATATAGTAGCTATGGTCTTCTGTTATATTTACCATTCGAATAATTCCTTTGATACAAACCCAATTTTCCAGCTGAAAGATCGTTTATTTCAATATAGGTTTAATTTTGTTATCTTCCATATATTTCATCCTGCCATTTGCAGAGATTGTATCCTACCAATAAAGTAATCTGTATCAACTCTACTTAGGCATATGGCTTTATTAATAACGCTATGGTTAAAATAGTTACCATATATAAGGTAAATTCTAATGAAGTCATAACAATCTCTTCGAAGTCATCTATTTAAAAGCACATTCATAGTTACTAGTAACTATGAATAAGTTAGATATAAGACTTTGGATGAGTTAACCAAATTTGTCCATCCTTCTGATAACTCCATAATGCTATAACCACTTTCATCCACATACCAAACAAGGTGCTTTCGAAAAGCAGCTGATTGAACATTTACAGGCTCATTAGGAATTGCTACACTTTTACTAACAAAAGGACTCCAACCAAATTCGATGTTAATATTGACATCTATTTCTTGAGATGACTGATTATAGATCTATACACCAAATTTTTTTCATCGGTAAACCATACTAATCCATCAGTCATTGGTTCACGAGGAGGAATAGATAGATAACCTTCATAAAAGGTATGTTCTCGGAATTTCGCCCACTTAAAAGTAAAAATGACAAGAAAAAACCGCTTTTTAAAAGCAGCTTCCTTGTTGTCATATAAAATACTACCTATGTAGTGTAGGTACATTTAGTAAATATGAAAATCACTAAAAGAATATTGTGGTAATGTGATTTGAAACTTGGTACCTCTTTGACTACTTTCCACAATATTAATATCTCCACGATGTTCAAAAACTACTTTCTTGACAAATGGTAATCCTAATCCTAACCCATCTTTTTTAGATGTAGTGAATGGGTCAAAAATACCTTCCCAGTTTTCTGCTGGTATTCCCATACCTGTATCCACAATAGTGATGAAAATTTTATCTGCCTGGATATCTGTAAAAATCATGATTTCTCTTAAAATTTCTTCTTCAGGAAATGCTTCAATACTATTTTTTATTAGGTTAACAAATACTTGTCTTAAATTCGTTTGATTTACAAACGCTTTTAGTGTCCTATATTTTCGATCAAAGCTAATCTCTACTGATTTTTCTTTAGCCATTTCATTTGTAATTTTGATTGCTTGTTCGATAACTATATTTATATCATCCATCGTAAAGTCAATCGATTGATCATTTATATATTTTGAATAATTTTGAGTTAATTCCTCTAATTGTTGCGAAGCGAGTTGAATCATCTCATTCATTTTTTGATCTTGTGAAGATATTGTGGTTGACTCATTTAATAATTTGGAATAGCCATTAATTATTTGTATATTATTTTTCACTTCATGAACTAGGCTTGCAGTAAGATTCCCTGAATAATCTAGTTTCTTCTGTCGCTCCATTAAACGATTGTAGTTTACTGCCATGACTGTGTTCATTCTTACAAATGAAAAGATAATAATGACAGAAAAAATGATGACCCCTAAGCTACTGAATAATGTCCCTGTTTTAGGAATGAAGTTTAATAACCCTGATAAAAATAGTAAAAATGAACAAAATGAAAACGTACCTAGAAAATCTTTCAAGTATTGATTTTGGATATTCCTTGAAATCAAATAAGTAAACAAAACAAATATGATAAAGCTACCTGTATGATAGGTGTACAAAAATGAAAGTTGCCCATATTCAGGGAAATAGGAATAGGTATTTGTGTTTATTATCTTGACTTCCGTTAAACCTGCAACTCCTAATTTTGTCATATTAATAAAATAGACAAAAGTGCTCCATATAGTTAATAATATCAATAATTTACGATTAAAGATTGATAATAGAAATCGATTATAAAATTTATTCTTTATATTTATTGAATGCTTCTTAATAGATACATAAGATAAATAAAAAACCAAGGGAATCATAAAGGTTGGTCCTGCCCTAAAAATCCTGAAAAACCATAGAATAACATTTTCGGGAAGTATTTCTTTTAAATATAATGAGGCAATATCTAGTTGCCAAAAGCCGATGGAAAGCATATAGAGAAGCAGAGCATACCCTAATTCCGAACCTTTATATATTTTTAATACGGAAATTGCCAATACGACTGGAATAATTCCAATAATAGCAATTAAAAATGCGATAATCACTTTTCTGCTCCCCACTCTAACGATATCTTTTTATATATGCACATGCATTATTTCCTCCATGCCCATGATTGGTAACGGCGACTTCGTTCACTTCTTGGAATCTAGTTTCTTGAACAATATTCATCTCTTCAAAACCTTCTTTACTTGTTCGAATAGTTGGAGGAATAAATCCATGATTTATACTTAATAAAGAAGATATAACTTGCAATATTCCTATGGCTCCATAAGGGTTTCCGATCATACTTTTAATGGAAGAGTAAGGAACCTCATGATTAAATAATTCTTTAGAACAACGCTCCTCTATACGATCATTGGTATTAATCCCCAATGCCTGACTATTTATATAGTCAGGTTTTCTACCTCTAATTACTTCATTTAAAGCATTAAGCATCTGTTCACCCGTATTATCTAATGTATAGATTGAAACCCCATCATTATTTGAAACGATATTTTCAATTTCACCTAAGATGGGCACATTCCTCTTCAAGGCACTTTCTTCTCTTTCGAGAATCACAACACCTGAACCTTCCGAAATAGCGAAACCAGAACTACGTTGACTAAATGGTATAGCACCATCTGCTAATGTTTGATTAAGTGCAATCGCTTTTGTTTTGGCAAATCCGTAGGTAGCCATTTTATCGACTAGACTATCTGTACCACCAACAATCGCGATATCAATCTCACCACTTGTTAAATAAACCATGGCATCTTGAATGGCTTCTAAACTAGAAGTACAGCCAGTGGTTATCGTTTTTGTTATTCCTTTTGCTCCTAAAAAATGAGCAATCCCTGATGTAATACTATGATAATTGACTATATGAGAAAAATTTATTGGAATTTCTCTATATTTATCTTGATGAATCTGTATTATCGATTCCTGAAACGCCATTTCTCCCATTGCTCCTAATGAAGTTCCAATAAACACTCCAACTCTCTTGTCAGAAAAGCCAGATAAATAAGCTTTGTCTAATGCTTCTTTTCCTGCAGACATACCTAGAAGTGTAACCCTTGGATATCTCTTAAAACGCTTATCAGTCTCCTGCTCTTGCAAACTTCCGTTTATACGTCCAATTATCGTTTCCTCACCATTTGGTGAAAGGTCGGTAATACTTTCTAAACAGCAGACCCCTTTTTTTAAATTGGATAAAAATTGTTCAATATTATTTGTTTTTGGTGCTTTGACACCATACCCAGTAACTACAATTTTCCCCAATGAACATACCACCTTTTTAATATAAAAAAATCTATATAAAAAATTATATAGAAAACAGACCAGTTATCCTAGTTAATTTTAGTGTTATAAAAAGAGAATTGAGAGGACTCGGCCACTTATTTAACCCGCTATTTATCACTTGTTCCCAACATATTTATTTTCCAATTTTTCTATCAAACATTTTTGATAAAGTAGCACTTTTTGATCTAATTGTTGGCTTACGTTTAATATCTCTCCTTGAGAGTAACTATCTGCATTTTTTGCTAATTCATATAAGTATAAACGCAAGGAATTTATTTCCTGCTCTAATAAAAATAGGTTCATGAAAAAAACCCCCTTAGAATACTTCCATTTAATAGTAACATTTTCCCTCTCGGATTTTTACCTTTTTTACAATTTTCTACAAAAACAGGAAAATTTTAATCACTCTTTTTGCCCTGAGGTGGTTTAGTCTTTTGACAATCTAGCACTAAAAATAAAAAAATAGCACTTATCCTTGACTCAAGATAGTGCGAGGTTTTCAATATAATTTTTTAATTCTTTCGTGTATAACGCAGTGTAATAAATATTATTAACTTCTACTAAAAATACAGTTTCAACATCTATAACTAAATACCTTTGTTCTTTCTATTAAATTAATTTTGAGTTAAGGAGTAATCTCTACATCCCTACGTTCTATGTTTTTAGAACATGAAACGAATATTGTCAAAAGAATGATAACAAGTACGATTTGAATAGAAGCAACAACTTTCTTTCTCCTCTTCCTTGTTTAACTAAACCGTTTCGCATTAGTTTAAGTACCAAATTTCGCAATCTATCCTACACTGGATCATAGGTATCCAATTTCCACTAAAAGTCATGCCCAATAACGTTGCCCGATTGTTGAACAGAATAATTCGCAATTTTAAATAACTTTATCGTATTACAGCTTTTGTCACTTAACAGTGAAATCAGGCCCTCGAATGTCTCATAAGATATTTCTTAAGAGTCTTATCGTTGTAAAATTCTTTCGTTTTAAAGTCACAACCTGCTTAGCGATGTAAATTTGAGATCCTTATATAACTGATAGTACATCTATATAGGCGCAATATTGAAAAGCGTATTGTTACTTGAACTTTTTAAAAGAAAAAACTGGACCCAAATAGTTAGAAGTTCCTAACCTCTGGATCCAGTTCATTTTTTATTTATCTACAAATACTTCTTCTCCATTTGCTTCAAGCGTGTATGAATGCGCTCTTGCTGCTTCTTCAATTTCCTTATATGCCCAATAGGAGGTTGGAACGTCTGTAAATAACTGGGGTTCAAAACAAGATTTCTCTAAAGTTGGAGAAAACAAATATACTGGTGTTATGGAGATTTATTTACCTAAGGAAAAAATGTATCAAGATAAAATCAATGTAGATTTAGCGATTAATAAAATTATTGGGGTCAATGGAAATTGGAATTATAATTTTGATGTAATTAAGACAGAGAATAAATAAAATTTATAAGGCAGTAGATAATTAACCCAATAGGTTTTTTGTCTACTGTCTGAATTTCAGAAACTCTCGACATAAAATGTTTTGTCTCAACTTCTTAAACTTGTTTTAGAAATTTCTATGTTGTAATGCATTTAAATCTGATTTCTTTATATTCTCTTCTAAATATTTCTGTAGTTGTAAATCCAGTTTCACTTAAATACTGGACCATATAATTGCTGGTAAGTGTTATTCATTTTTATACACATTTCCAATTTCTTCTATATTTTTCTTTGTCAATAGCTATAGCAGCTACTGGCTTCAGGAACGGCAGGAAAATGCGATTTTGTTGGTCGACCAACTACTCGAATTAACCAGCTTCTTATTTTTGTTGTCTTTATGGAATCATTGTATAGTATAAGTTTATTCGCAGTTTCTAAGACCACGTCTTGAGCATCATCATGAGAGATTCCTAATTTCTTTAAATAATGATAAACAATATTCTGTTCAGTAGCATTCTCTTAATCGATCCGGAACATTCATTCTTTACCACTCTGCAAAGTATACAAAAACTTGAAATGTTCTTGTTGTTAAAAAGCTACCATTATATCAACAAATTTTCCCCCTTGAAATTAATCTTCAAAGGGGGTTAAGGCATTTCATTGTTAAATATTATTAAACAAAAAAGTGTTATTTTGCTCAGGTCCAGGATCGATAATTTTAGAATTTTTGTTTCATCTAATTGAATCAACACAAAATAGTATCATCAAGTTTTTGCTTGGCACCACAGTCTTTGCAAATGACTTTCCAAATGAATTTTATTGTAATTAGCATCAAAGTGCCAGGTTTAAGCTATCAAGAGATTGTGTCTTTAAAACAGCTTACTTTCCCTCTGACTAGCTCATCCCTCGGTTGATATTTTAGTATATAAACATATCGATTTGTTGTTGCATATTCATTGCAATGCTACTTAATGATTCTGCGGATCTTTTTATTTCTTCCATTGCAGCGTTTTGTTGTTCTGAAGTTGCAGCAATATTAGCTGTATTGTTAGAAGATTCTTGTGCAACGAAAGATAGTTCATTAACCTTAACTAAAACTTGATTAGATTCTATAGATAGTCTTTCTACTGAATTTGAGACTAAACTGATTTGATCAGAAACACTTCTAGCAGATAAAAGTATATTTTTAAAAGCATCTCCTGCACTTTCTACTACTCTCATCCCGTTTTCAACTTCAATTGTTCCTAAATCAATTGAATCTACAGCACTTTTGATTTCATTTTGAATATGTTGAATTACATTGGCGATTTGATTTGCAGATTTTTCCGATTGCTCTGCAAGTTTCCTTACTTCATTAGCAACTACAGCAAACCCTTTCCCACTTTCACCCGCACGAGCTGCTTCTATCGTAGCATTTAAAGCGAGTAAATTAGTTTGAGTCGCGATCTCTGATATAACCTTAACAAAATCTCCAATTTCTTTAGATTCCTCTCCTAATGCATTGACAATGAAGGATGATTGCTTAACTGTTTCTTTTAAGGTTCTCATTTGGTCAGTAATAATACCTATGTGTTCTTCTCCGACCTTAGCATTATTTAACATTTTGACTGATTGACTTGAAACTGTGTTTGATGTGTTAACTATGTCCTTTATATCATTAGTTATTCTGTTTATAGACTGAGAACTGTCCTTGGTAACCTTTTCTTGAGATTCAATGCCGTGTGCAATTTCTTGTATAGATACAGTAATTTCATTTGTCGATAGCAGCGTTTGCTCTGAACTAGCTAACAATTCCTGCGAGGCTGCTGCCACCTGCTCTGATGTTTCACCTACACTTTGGATCATCTCTTTTATATTTTGTACCATCTTATTAAATTGCTTGCTTAATTTCCCCAACTCATCCTTACGAGTTTCATTTAATTTAACATTTAATTTTCCTTCTCCAACTTCAGAAATAGCCGAAAACAATTCTTTTACTGGAGAAAATATTTTTCTTAAAGTGAAAAACTGAATACTCCAGATTACTAGCAGTAAGATAACTAGAGCTACTGTCATTTTAAGAATTAATTCCTGTTGTCCATCCGTTATTAAACTAGCATCGGTATCCACTCCAAATATAGCAATAACCTCCCCATTTTCATCAATTATTGGTTCTAATGTTGTCACCCATGTTCCTATCGTATCGGTATAGACTTTAGTGGAAGTTGGTTTTTTTTCTTTTATGAGACGTTCAGCAGCATCTATCCAAAAATCTGATTGTTCAAGCATATCTCCTAATTTCACTTCTTCAATATCCATTAGATGTTTAGGTCCCGGTAGTATCATTGTTTGGTTCCCATTTACAATTTCTGCTCCAAATAAATACCCCTGTGCTACATTCTTATTACCATCTGAAAGTTTGGTCAGATTATTAATTAACTCTTTATTTGATGTTGAATTTTTATCATAATCATGGAGTGCATTTTTGACCAATTCTATTTTTAGTGTATTCTTCCATAGAGAAGTAACACCCTGTGCCTGTTCGACAATATTATTCGTCATTACGGTTTTTTGAATAAAATAACTTGCTAAAATTAAAATACATCCTAAAAGAACCGAACTAGTAATAGTAAATAATAAATTTTTACCGAATAATGATTTTGTCATAGAATAGTCCACCTTTGGTTAAAGTTAAGGTTAGTAATTTCCTTGTTTATCGTGCTCTTTTATTTTATTAAAATTATTATAATATAGTAAACTAAGGATAACAACAATATTCAGAAAATTAATTCAAATAAAACATCTTATCATTTATGATTTGGTCATAACTAAATTTTTCACCTCATTTCTCTTAAATAACTAATTTGGTGAGTACAACTAGATGCATAAATGAAAGGTTCGTATTTCACACAAAAGCTTGGACTAATCGAAAGTATGAGTCAAAGTGAGTTATTAAGAATTCACAATTCATGTTACTAGATGATAAATTTACAAAATACTCCTTATTTACGAGTGGTGAGGTAGGCATTCGTACTCCTATAAAAATATACTAATTTTCAATTCACTAAAGTTTGGCGCGTAAAAAGTGCAGAAGTGGTACGAACATTACTGGAAACACTCGGTTTTAATACCTCATAAATCTAAATCTAGGTAATGGAAGTTATAAAGGAAGTTGGACCATCCAATTTACCGTTTATTGCTGAGAAATTAGAGCTTGAATACGCTAATATGAGGAATGGAAAGGTGATCTATGGAAGTTCATATTTGAGAAAAGAGAAAGGTGATTTTAGATAAGTCTTAGTTTAGAATATACAAAATTGATAGAAATCTAGAGTATCACTTCGATGGAGACTTAGACAAAATAAAGGAATTTGTTCAGACCATAAATAAAAAACTAAAATAATATTGGAAAATCTTCATTAAGAAATTTGTAGATTACCTCTCTAATAAACAGAAGGAATTAATGATGGAAGATTTAATTATAGAACATGTCTCTTATTTACGAAATATACAAGAGGAAAAGGTTTTACCATTTTGTGGTTCTTGTATTAATGGTACAGCTGTTTCTCATCATGGGATCCTAGCAAATTTCGAGATGATGAAAGCCTTGTTTTCCTACGCTAAGGAATCATCAACTTTTGTTTTTATTAAATAGGATGGCGCAAAGAATTTTAACTAGCTATTCTTATATCAAAGGTAAGGTGTAATTAATTGCTCCCATCCCATACAAAATGGCGTTAATTATAATATTTAGAGCACTTGCACATTGTAGTTGGTCTTGCAAGTATAGCTTGGTTTCGTATCTTACTAGGGGTTTTTTCTTTATGCAAGAAAAAAGACAATTATGCTAAGCATAATCGCCTCTTAATGGTTAAGGTATTAACACTATCGTTGTACTGCGCAGCAAATGATTTTGTTTTGGTAGTTGTTCTTCTTAAATATAAGCCACCATTTGGACATAATAACCTCAACAGAAAATTATAAAAACCTTTTTCGATTATCATTTCCTTAAAGCTCAGTAAGAAAAGTGATTCTTATAAAATTTATGAATCGCTGAAGCGCTCCTTAATTGTTAATCTAACGTTTTTTTAATGTAGAAATAACTGGGGTTATCAAAGAGTTATTAATTAGAGGCTATTATTCTATTTTTACATATTTTTGCTTTTCTGAAGAAGTTTAGATTCTCCTGTCCGTTCCCATTCTTCTACTGTTTCATATGCTCTTTCAGGAGAATACCCTTTTCCAACAAGAACTCCCATTAGAATAAATTCTTGTAAAATATGTGTAGCATTGATACCTCTTTTAACGTCCTCAAGCCCTTCGTAAACTAAATATTCGGTGTGCTTTATCCACTCATCTGGTGTCTTACCAAAAACATCTGTATGGCCATTTCCATGACCTTCTTCCGCAGCCATTGCATCACCTTTGGTAACATGGACAGACCCAAATGGATGGTTAGGGGGAGCATATATCGAATAAAGTTTAAGTGGAATATTACCTGTATTAATTAGATTATGCCATGTACCCGCTGGTATAAATATTGCATAATCATCATACACATTTCTCTTAAAGTTTAAATTGTTTTTACTCTTTCCCATTTGAACAATCCCTTGTCCCTGTTCAATACGTAAGAATTGATCAACGCCAGGATGCATTTCCAAACCGATATCATCTCCAACATCGATACTCATTAAAGTAGTTTGTAAATGTGATCCTGTCCATATAGCTGTACGATAAGTATTGTTTTGCTTTGTTGCTTCATTGATATTAAAGACAAAGGGTTTTGTTCCATAATCTTTTAACACAATACTTCTATCACCATTGAAAGAGTGATAAGAGTAGCATCTGCTTTCGTT
This sequence comes from Bacillus sp. CGMCC 1.16607, assembly GCF_042683745.1. Taxonomy (NCBI): domain Bacteria; kingdom Bacillati; phylum Bacillota; class Bacilli; order Caryophanales; family Bacillaceae; genus Bacillus; species Bacillus sp. CGMCC 1.16607. The sequence continues at coordinate 9,222 of NZ_JBHUJX010000026.1, read as the reverse complement.
AGGATAAGTCCAGTAAGGTGGTTGTATGCCATAGTTAAACCTTGGTGCATTAACATAATAAGGATATTGATTTGGATACATATAAGGATTATTGTACATTTTTACCTCAATCCCTTCACAGTTTATAAAATTATCCTATGCACTTGTTAAGAATGTGTACTGCGAGATAAGAATACTTGTTTAAAGAATAATTTGTGAAGAGAGGTAAAAAGCAAAAATACAAGAAATGAACTATCACAGCTACCCAGACTTAAAACATAAGATAAGTTGATGATAAACAAAAGGAGGACAAACATGAATTCAAATCATTATGGTCCACATTATTATGATTATTATCGTATGCCAAATGACATTCAACTTGTAAATGATATTCAGAAAGCCATAAATGCAGAATATAGTGCTGTTGCTTGTTATAAGAAGTTAGCCAAGTTGGCACCTACAATGGATGAAAGGAACAGAACTCTTGAGAAACAAAAGGATGAAGAACGTCATCTCGAAGAATTCAGCAGAATTTATACAAACTTAACAGGAAATAAGCCTTCATTTCAAATTATTGAGGAATTTCTAGACAATTATAGAGCAGGAATAGCATTTGCTTTTAAAGATGAACAAGAAGCTGTTGATTTCTATTTAGATATAGCTGATAAAGCAAAGGATCCGATTATTAAAGAACGGTTTCGACGCGCAGCTGCAGACGAACAAAATCACGCTGTATGGTTCTTGTCTTTTTTAAAAAATCTAAGGCAAACAAACATCAATAGGCAAATCAATAATTACGGTGCTAAAGGGGCATTAAGTGTTTCAACATTAACTTTACCTCAAATGTTGACGTTTGCCCTTCAAGACGAATACCTAGCTCAAGCAAGATATGATAATATTCTGGGAAACTTTGGATATATACGTACATTTGCACAAATAAAAGAAGCTGAAATGAGGCATATAAATGCTTTATTACCACTTTTTGAACGTTATCAGCTACCGTTACCTGAAGATAAATCGCAATCATTTGTTACAACTCCAGAAAGTATTAAGGCAGCATATGCTGACGGCGTTCAGGGGGAAATAGACAATATTTCTATGTCTGAAAGGTTTTTATCACTTAATATTCCTAATGATATTCGAACCGTTTTTTCTCAACTACGTAATGCCTCTTTAAATCATCTTTCAGCATTTGAAAGAGGTCTTGCAAGAATTTAAATAATTGAAATTTTGACAATTACATTAGGATTTAAAAGTTATAGAAGGGGATTGTCCCCTTCTGCTTCTACAACCTTATGCTCATTAACTAAAGTACATTCTTTCACAAAATGCCCTCGAAAATGAACATATTGCTGCGCAGTAATAATCTACAACGAAATTAGGGGGTTACACTACAATCTGGCCCTTTTCATGAAAAAAACGCTATTCTTATTTCAGAAAAGCTCTCGGTTAGTTTAAGTACACTTTTTTACAAACTAGAAGGATATGGAGTTGGCAAAAACAAAATTTTTTTCTAAAGAATTAGGGGGTAATATGATGCTACCCTTTTTTAAAAGATAAGAAAATATAAAAAGTGCGCTTTCTAATCCAGCTCTAAGCGCCAAAAACTAGGCACTTCACAACTAGCCCTACGATAAATCATCATTGGTTCGCCAGCTTACCGTGATTCCATTATCACAGTTGATTTGCTCCAGTCGTTACGTTTTTAAACAGGCGCTCTGCTCTTTTGTTACTATTTTGGTCAGCTGCTGAAAATTTTTTCGTTAACAACTATGCAAGAAAATCGAGAACCCGCTTCATCACAAGTTTCGTCGCGTCAGCATCGTAAGACGGTAAACTGCTGTCGGTGAAGAGATGTTCCTTGCCTTCGTACAGAAAAAGTTCAGCGTGATTGGCCGACGCCACAAGCTCACGGGCCGCGTTGATGTCGCCGTCTTCAACGAAAAAAGGATCTGCACTCATGGTGTGAATTTGCACTGGCAAGTCGACCGGCCACTGAGATTCGAACGCCGAGGTCGGGAGGCAGGCATGAAAAAACAGTGCGCCTCTGGCACCTTCACGAGTTTGAGCGAGCTGCTGTGCTGCCGGGACACCGAGTGAAAAACCAGCATAAACGACATCTCGTGAAAGCTCGCTGGCTGCCCGAACGCCACGCGCCGTCACTTCGTCAAATCCGATTTCCTTCACAAATACCAAGCCTTCCTCCAGCGAGGAAAACATGCGGCCGTCAAATAAATCTGGCACGTGCACAGTATGCCCCGCTTCTCTCAGTTGATCGGCGATTGCTTCAATCCCCTTCGTTCGACCTAAAACATGGTGTAACAACAAAATTTCTGCCATCGTTTATTCCTCCAATTTAATGAATTTCATATGTCTAAATTTCGACAATAAAGCTTGTTTAACCTGCCAGAACTTTACGATTTAGAAATATCTACCTTAAGAAAAACCCTCCCCTTGCTTTTTCAATAATCCAGCCCCTTTACTCCCTGAAGGAATGAAAATAATTCAAAAATAAACAAGTTATGTATAAAAACTTGAATATTTTTGGCATAATGTGATCCTTACTTAAGGAAGGATCGCTCCCCCGTTACTTTAAGTAGAATTCTTCACAATCTAATTCTCCTTAGAACAATAAAATCCATCCTTATTCAAAGTATCATATTTATTAAAATCAATAAGAAACCCTCTTCACACATTAAAATCAAGAAAATCATATTAAATCTTTAATCGGGAAATAATACATGGGAGGTGAAAATATGGATACGGAAAAGTTGCAACTGACATCTTCTGAAATTGGTTCATTGTGGGGTGAATATATAAACGGAACAGCGGTGGACGTAGTAAATAGATATATGTATTCAATAATTGAAGATGAAGCTATAAAAGCAATTTTTCATGATGCTCTCAAAACATTCGAACAACAAAAGAAACAAATTAAGACTTTTATTGAGAATGAAGGATTTCCCGTTCCAATTGGATTTAATGAATCCGATTTGTATTTAGGAAAACAGAGATTGTTTACAGATGCATTCTGCCTGAATTATATACACGTAATGACATTACATGGATTATTAGGGCATATCACTGCCTTAAGCATTTCTGTTAGAAAAGACTTAAGGGATTTTTATGACTCATGTGATAATGATGCAAAAAAGATGTATCACCAGACGATTGAGTTATTGCTTGATAAAGGACTTTTTCAAAGAGATCCCTTATATTTTGCAGATGAACACCCTCAATACATTTCAAGCAATGATTTCAAAGATGGCTTTTTGGGAAAGGGTAGAACGCTTGCTGCCACAGAAATCATTAGTATTTCTATTAACATCAAAAAAAGTATTCTCGCTAAAACCCTTTCTATCGGATTCGCCCAGGTGGCAGGATCTAAAGATGTAAGAAAATTTTTAACTGATTCTGAGAAAACGGCGGATGGACAAATAAAAGCATTAGCAAAAATATTACAAGCTGATAATCTACCAGTCCCAAAATCATTGGAAACTGAAGTGACCATTTCAACTGACTCCCCATTTTCTGATAAATTATTAATGTATCACATGGGGTTTTTGTTTCAAGCTGCACAAAATTATCATGGTGCAGGTCTTGCATCAGCCATGCGAACAGACCTAGTGACCACATATGAGGCAACTATTTTACAAAATCTTATGCTTACAAAAAACTGGTTTAAAATTATGATAAAGAATAAATGGTTAGAACAACCCCCACTTGGACCGAATAGGAAGGAAATTGCAAAACAAAAATAAAGAAATTGTGCCCTTCCAAATCGGTCGGGCATTTTATTTTTTAGAAGAGCCTTCTTCCACAAAACTGTCCCTTTAGGTTTAAGTGCATTTTTTCACACTCTCACATAATATCCAGTTTTGTTTAAAGACTTATTCCATTAAATGGCCTGATTGTTGAATCAGGATGACTCCTTTTTTAAACAACTTTATTATTTCTACACTATTCCTAAATATCTCGAGAGCACTAGCACCTTATATTCATTCAGATTCCCATGTTAAATAGAAAAGCCTTGTAGAGATTTCTCTTCACATAGCTTTTCGAAAGGTATGTCAATTTACATTACCAGATTTCTAGATGGTTCCTGCGACCTTAGTTCTTCTATCTTCGTTATATTTTTTTACCTATTATTATACAAAATGATAGGATGAAACAAAAAGAGATAGCTATACAAAAAGAGAAAAGCCCGACAGAGATTTCTCTCTATAGGGATTCTTGGACAATTTCTTTTGCATCTTCTGGATTAGCCCCCATTGAGCAAAGCTTTTGATATATATCGTTAGTTAATCTAGTTATTTCTTCATTTGAGAGCTTACTCATTTTTTCATCTCCTTTCACAATTACTAAAACGAATTAAAGGTGATTACAAAAAAACTTATTTTTTTTAGTAGGCATCTTGAATATAAAAAAGCCTTACTAATTGCTGTTTTACTGATTCATAGATTCCTAGAAATGATGGATATATCTCCACCAACTAGAACTTCCCTTTCATATTAAATATAATCTGCATTATCATCAACTGGGTATAGTTGACTAACTCCTACAATTTTTGATAGGTCCATTCCTTTTTAGTCTGCACGATCATCTGTTTGAATAAGATTATTTATTTTATATTAATCCTATTTTATAATCCTCATTAAAATAATTTTTCCTAAAATTTGGTCCTCAATGCTTTTCCATATAGTAGGCTGTTCTATAAGCACCCTCGGGTATTTTATAAACGCTATCAACTTTTCCGATACATAGACATTCTTTGTTTTAAACTTTTGGCAACATTTACCCAATCCCTAGCATTAAAAGGAGCTGTTGACTGGACACCTAAAGAAGGTGCTTCAATCGTATTAGTTGAGGACCTATTATTCTATTTAAAATTAGCTACATTACATCATTAGCATCATTTTTAAAAAAATTCTTACAAACAATTAACATTCAAGCAAAATACTAATATATTGATTAAATGTTTATCTTTCTTTCTTTTTGTCTAGAATAATGATACTAGATTTAAACAAGGAGGAGTTAATAATGAAAAAGAAGGAATTTGCAAGCTTTCAGGACCTGTTTAACAATTTCAAAACAAGAACAGGTAGATCAAATTCAGAGTTAGCAAAAGCTATAAATAAGTCAACTGGTTACATTTCTTTGATTTTGAGAGGGCACAAAATCCCTAGCACTGAATTAGTTAGTGATTTTTGTAAAGAGTTTAATGAGGATGAACAGTTGTGGATTAGGATAAGAGAGAAGAGCTTAAACATTCGTGAGGAACAAAAACAGGGAAAAGGGACAACAAAAATTACGAAGAAAAAAAATATAAATAAGTCAAACGTAATAGTGGACAATCAAGATAAAGAATTAAAAAATGTTCTTCAAACTCAAAATATAGTACCAACTGTATCTAACTTATTTGACCCTAACGTTTTAGCTCTCGCTGAAAAACTACAATCACTCCCTAATCAAATTCGGGAGAAGTTAATGGATGATGTTCATAATGTGGTTGAACAAAGTATTGATGGTTTACTACCCCGAATTAATATAATGGAATTTAAAGAAACTTTAGACAAAGTTTTTAACATGTGGAAAACTCAGTGTAATCCAAGTGCAACGGGAAGTTCAATCGATCAAACCCTTCATCTGGAAATGGAAGGGAAGCTAGAATTAAACAATGGTTCATTTCTAATTGAATTAGTTGCAAACAACTCTTACTTGTCCATCAAAACGAAAAAACATGATAGTGATTATTTAAATGAGTTTCTAGCTTGTTTACCCGGATTACACGTTACCTTCGAAAGTAATGGAAATCTCGGCAAGTTGCTCAATCATATTCCACTTTATCATTTAGTGGTTCTAAATCCTAGTTCTCTAGTTAACGAACTAACTGCCATATTATCTAAACATAATAGTCCGTCTGAAAGTGTTACGGTTACTAACTTTTCGGTAAATCAGTATTTAAAATACGCTTAGGCAGATACCTGATACGATTCATTCTTATTTATACAAAATCATACTTAATGAGGAAATTTGTTCCAGAAGAAATAGTAGTGATGATACGAATTCAAAAGAAGCAACGGTAAGAGCTCTACATTGCTTCTTTATATTTACGTTTGAAAGGTTGAAAAAACTATACTTATTGATACGATTATTCTGGAAATCAGAATATAACAATTTCATCAAATATTTCTCAAAAGATACCCCTAAAGAGATAAAAAAAGAAAAGACCTTTTTGTCATTTGTTTAGTTCAGCTAGGATTTTGTCGATATTTACTTTTTTTAATATTCTCCTAATTTTCTTCTTTTTTAAAGTAACAATGAAATTGTTGGGTATTTCTTCGTGAAAATTGACTCCTAAGCTTTTCAAATATTTGATCTCTTTATGTTCAAAGTATTTGGGAAACCTCCTAGCTAAGAACCGCTTAAACCTCAAATCAACACATCCCTTGTGGTTTTGTCATTAACTATAAACAACTTCTCATTTTTTTATACCCATTTGATTATAGTGGTCGTCGACGGACTAATAAATAACTGCTCGACAGGCCTATACCAAAGCGTTTTAAAAATTAGGTCAAAACAGGTTTCTAAATAATTGATGGTGTCTGGCACCGTTCACCCATGTTTTCATCATTTTGAAAGCTTCCATTCATCTTCTAACTTTAGAACTTGTTCATATAAAGGTTTTCCAATCCTATAATCATTGGCAATGAGGATATCCATGTAGGGCTTGATGTGATCAATTACCCCATTTGACTTTGCTAAACGTAATATCCCTATAGTGCCAATAGGTGTAAGGAAAAAATTTTTCGCCATATTTCTAGCAGCTCTTTCATCTATCAAGACAAATTTTGTGTCTAATTCTTTTCCTCCTACGATTGTTTCCAACTCACCATTATGAAGTTTTCCGTACATGTGTTAAACCAAAAGCTCATCCTTTACAGTATAAGGAATAACCTTTTCTCCCTTTACAGCCTCTAGAATTTCAATTCTTCCATAATCATTTTCATGATTGCTATTCGTAAGTTCTTGAAGAACTGCTTTTGGAACATATACTTTATCGAATAGTTCCCATAATATTGATAGCTTCCCAATTATGGAGAGAGCAATGATAGGACTAGTATTTGATATAATTGTTTTCATTTACTTTAACCCATCCATATATTTTTGAATTGCCTGTTCATCTTCCTCTAAATGTTCATCTGTGTACTCCATCCAAGTGATCCTTTTACTACGAAGGATATCGATAAAGTTAGCAAGAGGAATACCCGCAAGCTCAGCCGCACGCTCTAAAGTAACTGTCCGATCAACAAACATTCCGATAGCAAGTGATAAGCGTACTTTTTCCTCAATATTTTTTCCGATGACGCTTTTATCCAGGATTCGGATCATTTCATTTGGTAAACGAACGTTCATATCATTTGGCTCTAACATTTATATTCACTCCCTTTTTATACTTATTCCAACCTGTTATTAACCATATTTTATCATATTCCGAGCATATTCAACCGTATAAAAAATTACCCTATCTGTAACTATTATCGAACTTACTTGGATTCATTTTCTTCCTTCTCTTCATGGTGAATGGCACCTTACTTTTGGGCTGGGGTAGCAATGATCATGAGAACACCACTGAAAACAAAAAATAAAAGCCCTGCAGAGATTTCTCTCCCACAGAGCTTGTCAAACGAACCCCATACTAATTTCTAAATATCTGGATGGGATCTAGCATCCTATGTTCATTAGATGTAAGTGAAAGAAAAGCAGTTTCAGTAAAACTTCCAAGGGAGCGAGCCATGTCCGTATATCGGTAGCTTTTATGTCTTTATCATATTTCCAAGGAGAGGAGAGGTATGGTTTAAGTGTAATTCGGTTACTCAGATTCTTTTGTGGACTATATACTGCTTGGTGATCATTTTACATTCATGGATGGATCTCTATACCCCATTTTTTTTAAATGCAAAATCATGGCTTCCGTTGGAATACGTAAATAGTTGGGTGTTGAATTCAAACTTTTATGTCCTCCCTTCATATTCGAGATAAATTCAATGTTAGTTCCCCTTGCAAACATGTTCATTGCAAACGTCTGTCTACAAACACGAGGGTTTAATCTTTGCGAAATCCCTGCCTTTCTGCCTAGTTTAATAGTAATTTCATAGATGGAAGTAGGGTGAAGACGACCACCCGAATGGTTCAAAAATAGAGGATCGGTATCAACGTAAGATCGAGTTTGTAAATAATCCTTTAAGACTATGGCAGTCTCTTTTGAAAAATGTACTTGCCGTATCTTTTTTCCCTTTACATTAGCTTTTTGCTGATCTAAATAGACATCTTCAATGGATAGGTTCGATACTTCCGATTGCCGACAACCTGAAGAAAAGAGAAATAAAACTAACGCTTGATCACGAAGAGATAGGCCTTTTGCCGCTAGCATCACTTTAGCATACTCATTTTTATTAAGAAATTGAGGTAAGGATGGCGATATCTTGGGTCTCCATCTTTTTTTCATGACCGTTTTCTTTATATAATCCTTCTCAAGACAAAATTGAAAAAACGAAGTAAGGGTGGAAAGAAAAAGATCAATTATCCTGGCTTTTTTACCTGTAGAAAATTGAATTAACCAATGTTGGACATCGTCTGAATGTAACTGATCGATAGGAATAGGACACTCCCTAAAAAATCGCTCTAATATCCACCGATATTTCTTAATCGTGGCTTCGGTCTTATTTGCTAGTTGTAAATTTAATAAGTATTCATTTAAGATGGTTCTGGTTGGTTTTGATATGACTTCGATGGTACTTGTCGAATATTTTCTTATTTGATTCATCATTCTATTAACCTCTTTTCTATTAATATTTGAAACTAAATAATCTGTTAATATCATTGTTAACGGATATTTCTTTTTAATACACCATTTTTAAAATAATTTATTACTAGTTAAAGAGAAATGAGAAAGAGTATCACAAATAAATTTGACAACTTTATACTTCTTTCTAAGTAACTCAGTTTCACTTCCATTGATGCTATGCAGCAACTTTATTCAGGCGCACTATAAAAAGCCCTGCAGAGATTTCTCTCCACAGAGCTTTTCAAAAGGTATGCCAGATTATTTTTCCAGATATCTTGATGGTGCCTAGTATAGTAAATAGGTCAAATAAATAGAAAAAGGCCACCGTTTTCATTGTAAAATGGAAGTACCTATCACAGAACTTCCAATATTACTACCCTAACCAAGGAGATGAA